>DATKLC010000121.1:0-1156 GCA_035542635.1 Candidatus Krumholzibacteriaceae bacterium
TACGCAGTCAAAAACCAACCACAAAGCGTACTTATGAAGGCCTAATCAAAACGCACATCCACATGCTTAACGCGAAAAGCCCTCAACGCATCCGCAGCCGCTCTCAAGGCTTCCAGCTCCTCAAACTCCACACGCAAGCGCTCCAAGACTTTGGCGAATTCTTCGGCTTTTTCCATGCTTTTATGCGCCTCACAGCGCGAAACGCACATGGGTTTCATCGTCTGTTGATTGCTCAGCGCACGCCGCCTCATCTGAGAGAGAGGAGAAGGCCCCGAGAATATACAAGACAAACGCGCGCGCCTCATATCCACTCTTCGCTTGAACGAATTGTCAACCTCAACCCTATGGTTTCGCAAGAATTACTATACAAGAAGCCCGAATAAAAACTTTGTTAATACACGCTTAATACGCACAAGGCTTTAGCCGATGGCCAAAACACCCTCAAAAATCCTGCCCTCGGCCGTGCTCAGCTCGCGTGCCAGCCACACTTTCAAAAGCCTCACGTTTTCGGGCAGGGCGCCGTTGAACGTCAAAACGCGGCCATTCTTCAACGCATCTGCCTGAAAACTCTTCTCTGTGTCTTTGTAGAGAAAGCTCACGGTGTCTGCGCCTTGGGCTAGGAGTTTGAAATCCTCCCATTGTCTGCAGCGTACGATTACGGGTGGGCCGCGCATGTATGCTGGCTGTGTGCTTTCCGTTTTAGTCTGTACTTCTGCCTGCGCCTGCGCTTGAGCTTGTGCCTGTGCCAGCGCTGCGGGTGGTTTTTCGCCGGGTATGGAGAGGAATTTTATGAGCTCCGTAAGCTCTGTTTGTATCAAGGAGAGCCTGTTTTCGACGCGTTCGATTTTTTCGCTGCTTTCGCCTTTTTCGCCGATTTTTTCGGTTATGACGCCGAGTTCGTTGATTAGCCTGTCAAGATCTTTCTCGTGTTCTTTAAGCACGGCGATTATGAAGTCCAATGCTTCTAGGGCGTCGTTTTTTGACGGTTTCTTTTGCGTCAATTTTTATGTGCTCTCCTAAGCGTTTCCTATGTTAAGAGTAGAGGGTTTGTGCTTAAATAAACGTAGCGTATCACCAAACCATATCAACGCAATGGCGTGGGGTTAATTATTTGGGATATTAAGCGCGGTTTTTGAATCAAACTATGCACAACACA
>DATKLC010000122.1:0-44438 GCA_035542635.1 Candidatus Krumholzibacteriaceae bacterium
CCTATATAGCGCGAGACCGCAAGGCATTCAGTAAATTGTATGAGACCTTTTCCGAGCGAGTATTTAAGCCAGCAATGTTAGAACTGCCGAAGGTCCATGAAGTTGAATTGAGAATCAGAAAAGGATTGGAAAACATACCGAGCCTCGGTTAATTTTTTCTGAATTATGCTTCTTATATCTGTATACTATAAGTGATTCTTTAGATCTGGCGTTAATGTATGCAGAGACTGAAGCTTGTATCAATTGTGTTAGCAAAAACTATCTAGATAGGGAGACGCGTGTGTGCACATAGACAATGAAGCCTATTTGGAGTCTATTAGGAGGGTCTGGTCTGTTGTTGTGTGTGCGTTCACAGTGCTCAGAGCCTAAAAAGTGACAAAGAAGCCTAATCATATTTGGATCCTATTTGGATCATATAGTGAACGGGGTAGGGGGGAGCGCAGAGCAGATACACACAGAGCCTAAACTGAGGACGGCAATAAGCTTATATTAGCATTTTCTGTAGTGTGCATGACACATAGGATGGAATCACGTTGTCTGTTTGGCACGGCGACCTGCACAAGAGAAAGCCCTCGGGCGGAAAAAAACGAATGTACCGCATGAAAAGACGCTTCGAACGCGGCGGCTTCCCAACCGAAACATTACTAGGAGAACCCAAACGCAAGATAATCCGAAGACACGGCGGAAACCTCAAAGTACGCGTAGTCAAAGAAAAAAACGCCTGCGTCACAAACCCAGAAACGGGCAAAACCGAAAAAACAGAAATCAAACGCGTCGTACGCAACCCAGCTAACGTCGACTACAACCGCCGCGGAGTAATCACAAAAGGCACCATAATCGAAACAAACATAGGCCTGGCAAAAGTCACATCCCGCCCAGGACAACACGGCTTAATCAACGCAGTTTTGATAAAGAAAGAAGCCGAAAACGCTTAGCCAAGCTGCTGTGCGCGCTGCACGGCGAGTTCTTTAGCGATTTTTCGCATCATTTCCAGTTTAGAGCCTTTCTTGCTTATCAGTAGCATGCCCGTTTTCTGCCATGGCTGGGCTGGATAAGCAAGCTCTGGCCTGATTTCTGGCTGCAAACCTAATTTTTGGGCGGCTTTCATGATTTCCTCCAGCCTAGGCGCTTGCTGAGCTTGACTCTTTGGAATTTTTCTCCCCTCGCTTCGGGTTTTGCCTTGGTCGAAATAAGCAGGCCATACGATGTATTTTTCTTGTTTACGCATAGGTTGTGCTATTCGCGGGCGTGATATTAAAGGACTTGTGTGAGTAAGTTTCATATCTTTCGAGCGTGAGTTAAGAGTTTGGTGAAGTCATTTGGTCAGAGGCTTCTGCGCCAAGTGCGGACGCGAGGTGGGAACTTTTCTGAAGCCAACGGCTTGGCAGTGTCCACGCTGTCAGAAAGTGTATTGCCAAGCGTGCTGTCCCAAAGTGGGCGTGATGTTTAAGAAGCCCGCGTGTCCCGACTGTGGAATCGAACTGCGGAAGTGAAGATGAAATGCCCATTCTAAAGCCCGGCGAAGAAGTGCTGGCGGGTGAGAACACAAAATTTTACGACACACATGGTTACTTGACGCTCACGAATAGGCGGTTGATTTTTGAGCATAAACCGCGTGGACTGGAGCAAAAACCTCATACATCAGTGGACATGCAATTGGAGGGTATTTCAGACGTTATGGTTGAAGGCATCCGCAAGAAGCTTGTCATCATCGCAAAGCCGGGGTCTTTTGGAAAGGATGCCACAGGGCGATTAGAGTTTAGCGTGCGTGACCCGTATTCGTGGCAGAATCGTCTCGTGGCTTTGAGGAAGAGCATTCCCGACACGCAAACTATGCAGAGCACGGGCTGGGTTTGTCCCACATGCGCCACTTTGAACGCTTCAGATTTACCCAAATGCAATCGTTGCGGGTTACCCAAGCCAAGGTAGATGCGCTTGACGAACCCTGAAGAACTAGCCGAACAAGGACGTTTTCTCGAAGCTGCCAAGGCTTACCGTGAAAAGGCTTTACGTGAGAAGGACGTGCACAAACGAAGGCGATTTTTGAATTTTGCTGGACGTTATTATGAGTCTGCAGAGGAATTTTCGCTCTCCGCCAAGTCTTTTTTGGAGTCGGGCGATGTAGACAGGGCGCTTGAATCGTCAGTTAAATCTGGAAATCCAAAAGTTCTCTCAAACGCTCTCACCGAAACTGAACACAAACAGGAAGAGACGGTTGAGTTACTGCTGAAATGTGCCTTGCAACTTGTTGAGCAGAAGGAGTTTGTTAAGGCAAGGACGTTTGCCAAAGAAGCCTTGGAGATTAACCGTTCACGGTTGACCGAGGCGATGATTAGCATGATTGACGGTGTCTTAGAGGGCAAATCAGCGAAGGTAGCTTCAAGTGTCAAAGCTACGCAGTTTTTAGGCGAAGACGACTCTTTGGCTCGTGAGATTAATTTTGTGGCCAACAAGTTTTTGGCGAACATGCCCAAAATCGAAAGTGAGGCTAAAGAACCTCCTATACAGTGTCCGGAGTGTGGGGCGCCGTTGCCGCTTAAGAGGAAGGGCAAATTTATCGAGTGTGAGTATTGCGGTTTTCCAGTACGGCTTGATTAGCGTTTAGCGTCCGATCAGGAAGCCTAGAATCAGTCCTATGGTCATCGGCAGTAAGACGGTTAAGCCCAGGAATAGCACGATTGTGCTGACTATGGTTATGAATTGGGATTGGGATACACCTAACTCCTGCAGCACCGTGTTGCTCAGAGCTACGAATTGAGTGAAATTCAACGCTACGCCGATGAAACCCATCACTATGAGCCCGAGCAACGCCTTCACGAATTTGCCCAAAAAATAGCCGAAACCAAAGCCCAATGCAAACTCTACAATTATGGTAATGTACGTCGCCGTGCCAAAAAAAGCAGTAATATCAACCATAATAAACCCCTAGTCATATCACCACTGAAGCACTATTTAAACCAATGACGAAAATAACTATTCAATTCATCGCATCAACTCTTATTCCAGTAGAACTGCTAGTTCTCTGTTCATATTTGGGTCATATTTGGGTCCTAATAGTATCATATAGTGAACGGGGTCTAGAGAGGCGCAGAGCAGATACTCACAGCGTTTAATCGAAAACAAAGGCAAACCTTACAAACACATCAGCACAAAACACATGCCAAAAAAGGCGACTGTTTATGCTGCAGCAAGGCTCAACACTCGTAACAGTAGGTACAAGACCCGAAATCATCAAAATGGCACCCATAATAAGAGCCCTGCAACATAATGGCGTTCCTTTCACTTTTCTCCACTGCGGACAACACTATGACTATAACATGAGCCAACAATTCATCGAACAACTCAACCTGCCCACACCAGACATAAACCACAAAATCACCGCCCTCCAGCCAGCACAACAAACAGCCCAGATAATAACAAAAACCGCACGGGCAATCAGTGAAACCAAGCCTGCTTTGTTACTGGCAGAAGGTGACACAAACAGCACACTTGCCACGGCGTTGGCGGCTAACAAACAAAAAACCAACGTAGGCCACGTAGAAGCAGGATTACGCAGCTTCGACCTAAGAATGCCAGAAGAACACAACAGACGCATCGTTGACCACCTAAGCACACTATTATTCGCGCCAACCCTGCATTCGCAGCTCAATCTGGAAAGTGAAAAAGTCTGGGGTACAATATACACAACGGGCAACACCATCATCGACGCCATAAAACAGCACCTACCAATCGCACAAAAAGAATCCACAATAATACAAACCATAAAATCCCAAGAATATGCACTCGCCACAGCGCACAGACAAGAAAACGTCGACAACCCCCAAACGCTCAAAGCGCTCGTAGAAGCCTTCGCAGAAGCACCAATACCCATAATTTACCCCGTGCACCCACGCGCAAAGAAAAAACTCAAACAAACCAAACTCTGGCAAAAACTCGCCAAATCAAAAAACATCCAGCTTCTTCCGCCTATAGGCTATTTTGACTTTCTCGTGCTCATGAAGCACTCCAAGCTAATAATCACAGACAGCGGCGGAATACAAGAAGAAGCCACCGCGCCAGAAATAAGAAAACCCGTACTCGTAACAAGACTTTCTACAGAACGCCAAGAAGCCGTTGAAACAGGCTTTGCAAAAATCGTCGGCACAGAAAAAACCACAATACTCAACGCAATAAACCAAACACTAAACACTCACAGACAGCTTCCACAACGCTCACCCTACGGCGAAGGTGACGCTGCAGAAAAAATAGTCAACATAATCAAACAAACACCAAACAACATCAAAATATGGTAGAAACATTCAACATAATCAAAGCATGACACCTTCTTTTCTCAAAAAATGAAAAACGTTTTAGACCAGCAAACGTTTCTACGTTGACAAAAGAAGGAGAGAAAAAACTCACGCAGAAAAAGCCCTCCAAAAGCTTATTCCTTAACCTCAGCCTCTTCCAATTCCTCTCCTTCCTACGCAGAGGCGTATTCTACACTTTCATGATAAACTACCTCTTCACCCTAATGCAAACAGTAACCTCCACAGCCTTACTCGGCACATTGAACATGGTAGCTTCCGCATTAGGTCAAAACTTACTCTGGGGCAAAATCGCCGATCGCCACAAACTCAGAACAAGGCTAATAATCACGGGCGAAACCATAGCCGCAGTGACATACTTCATTGTCTACCAAATACACAAATCACTACTAAACATACAAGCAAACTTCGCCGCAGGCCTGGCAATCATATTCGGACTTTCAGTCCTCGAATTCTTTTGGTCCATGTCGGATGTTGGTTGGGCAGCATTATTGACAGACGTTACAACGAACAAGTCACGCGGAAGAATCGTCGGCTTACTAAACTTCATCGCCTCGCTGGGCAGAACACTGGGAATATTGTTCGCTGGCTTTCTCTACCTCAACGGAGAAGGTTTCCGCCAAGGAACCATATTCTACATAGTAACCACCATGCTCTTCACGAGCGCAACCATAATGTGGATGACCTCAAGATTCGTAAAGACACCGAACAAAGACACACCCAAGCCAATCGAAATAAGCTTCAACGAAGAAACAAGCACAAGCTACAACAAACAAACCTACAAATGGTTCCTAATCAGCCTAATAATGATAATAATCGGCGCCACATGCGTCAACCAAGTTTTCCTCCTATTCCTAAAACTCCCCAACGGTTTAAACGCCAGCGACCCCGACATGAGCTTCGTCCTAACCGCCTGGACACTCGCAGGGATGTTAACCTGCCTCCTCTGCGGATGGCTCACCGATAGATTTGGCCGCGTCAAAATCCTCTTCACGGGACTAATCTTGGCAATTATAACCCCGCCACTGTATGGCTTAACTCTTAATGTCTGGACAATGGCGCTATTCTATGGAATAAACGGCATATCCTTCTGGATAATCCAGACTGCGGGATTCACTTTCGCAGGCGACATAATCCCTGAACAAGAAAGAGGCCGCTTGTTCAGTAGGTACAACGCTGTGATGGCATTAAGCTGGGGTCCAGCAGGACTCTTGGTGGGCGGACCACTCGCAGACTTCCAAACCAGCGGGGGATTAAATGCCTACACAGCGTATGTCAACGTTTTCTATGCCTCATCAATCATAGTTGCATTGGGCACGGTGCTGTTTGCGTTAAAAGTCGTAAAAACAAAAATTTCCTAAATTTCTCACACATCATTCTCTTAAGCGTCAAAACAATATCCTTATCTAACCATTTTTCAAAAGCCTACTACTTAATGAGGTACTCCGCAAATTGGCTCCAAGAAAGAAAATCTGGATTACAAGGGATTATATGAAATGCAGCGGGTGCAGAAAATGCGAAATCGCCTGTTCACTTTATCATGAGGACAAAATCTGGCCCGAGGCGTCGCGTGTTCGTGTGTTTATGTCGGTGCCTGGTGCCGAAGTGCCACACTTGTGCGTGCAGTGTGACGATTATCCATGCGTCGAATCGTGTCCGTTTAAGGCGTTGTCAGTTAGTGAAAAGACCGGCGCGGTTCTTGTGGATGAAACCAAATGCACAGGATGTGGCATCTGCATAGACGCATGCCCAGGGAAAATTCCGCACCTGCATCCAAGCAGGAAACGCATACTCATCTGTGACCTTTGTGACGGAAAGCCCGAATGTGTCAAGATATGCCAAGAAGGAAAATGGAACGCTCTAGGCATAGTAAAGCGTAGAGGTTCAGCCGCGTCGATGAAGGCTTATGCTCGCACACCCGAAGAAATCACCCGCGAATTAGTAGTCAACTTGTACGGCGAAAAAGGAGAGGAACTGCTCTAATGCGAGGTTACGCAGGCAAATTTTTAGAAATCGACCTATCGACAGAAAAAATCAAAGAAGTCACTTTCAGTGAAAGCATTCTCCAAGATTACTTTGGCGGCAGAGGCTTGGCCGTGAAGATTCTTTGGGACAGACTCGGCAAAAAATGGGAAGTAATCGACCCACTTGGACCAGAAAATGTACTGTTTATCTTAACTGGTCCTTTGACAGGCTTTTTCCCAGGTGGCCGAGTGTGTGTTTCGGGCAAGTCGCCTCAGAGTAACGGGATGATTGGTTCAACCCTTGCAGGCGAGTTTGGAATAGAACTAAAGTGCGCCGGTTATGATGGCTTAATCATCACTGGAAAGGCTGCTAAACCGTGCTACATTAGTATAATCGACAGCGAAGTTACGGTAAAAGACGCCTCGCATATATGGGGCAAGGATGGAAAAGAAACAGTCAAGATTCTCACTAAAGAAACCAGTCAGTTGGTTCGAAACAAATATCCACGGTACGGCTTGTTAAAAGAACCCTCCATTCTGTACATTGGACCAGCAGGCGAGAACAAAGCGAGAGTTGCCGTTGTTATGACCAAGTGGTCGCATGCGGCTGGCTATGGAGGGTATGGCGGAGTGATGGGCAGTAAAAACCTCAAAGCCATCGTGGCGAAAGGCACTGGTCCATTGCCAAAAGTGGAGAACCACGAAAGAGTAAAAGAACTCATCATTAAGGCTTGTAAAGAATGTTTTAAGGCTGAATTGTGGCGGAGATGGGGCACGGGCGGCGGTGGCTACAGCTTTGCTGCGATATCAAGCTCCGAGCCTGTGCGCAACTGGCAGGAAGAATGGCACGATAAGAAGAGCTATGCAGTGGACAAGTTTGAGCAGCGACTTTGGATAAAACAGTACTGGGGCGACTTTGGCTGCCCAACGACGTGTCTTAAACTCGCCATGACTAAAACTGGTCCGTTCAAAGGTGCGATCACTGACAATCCAGATTACGAGATGCAGGCATTCCTAGGACCAAACTTGGGGATTTTCGTTCCCGAAGAAAACGTTTACTTGTCATCGTTGATTGACGATTTAGGCTTGTGCGGCATACAAGGTGGCAGTGTTATGGGATTTGCCGCTGAGCTTTACCAGAGAGGAATCTTAACCAAGGATGACTTGGGCGGTATTGACCTCAAATGGGGAAACACCAAAGCTTTTGCCGAACTTGCACGAAAAATCGCCACTCGTGATGGAATCGGTGATGTTTTAGCCGAAGGCGCCTATCGTGCGGCGCTTAAATTGGGCAAAATGAAGAGTGTTGACCTACTGCCCTACGTGGTGTATGAGAAGGGCGTAAGCATCGGTGCTCATGGTATTAGAAGCGGCAAAGACTTTAGCAGTAACATCTCCTATGCGTGTTCTGTGCAAGCAGGTGATCATACGTCGATGGCTGGTTTGCCCGCAGACAGCTCAGGTGAAATTACCGATGTGCTTCATGATTCGGGAGTTTACTGTTCTTTCAACACTTTTGCCCTTGAGGAGGATTTGATTTTCGAATTCGTAGAGGCGGTTACGGGTTGGAAGATTACGCGTGAAGAATGGTACAAAAGCAAAGGCTTAAGAATTCTGCAAATCCAGCGTGCCATGCTTCTTCTCGGAGGGATGGATGCCAAATGGAACCCTGAAAAAGACGATGAAAATCCACCAAGATTCTATGAGCCTTTACCCACAGGACCATATGCGGGAAAAACAACGAACAGAAAAACGTTCGAAAACTCCAAACAAGAATATTATGAGGCCGTGGGCTGGGACAAGCGAGGAATACCGCGGCCAGAAATGCTTAGAAGACTCGGACTTCAAGATGTCGAAGAAAAACTGAGGGCAGTCAACATCATCACTTAGTCTTCAAAATTTTTTGAAAAAAGTCTCTATTTTTTCTTTGATTTGGTTAATCAACACAAAAAAGCATATAAGTCGCTCTACTTCAGTTGTTTTGCGCAAATGGTGAAATGAACCGTGCCAAAATGGGGTTATTCGATCACAGAGCTAGATCCAGAAAAAACCGCCAAAGTAGCGGGCAGAGAGCTTAGAATATCCCCTAAACACGCGGTCGAAATCTGCCGTACCATAAAAGGCATGAAACTCGATAAAGCCAAAGCCTTTTTAGAACAAGTAATCGCCAAGAAAATTCCCGTTCCTTTTAGGCGGTACAAAAAGCTGGTCGGACACAGGCACGGTGCTCAAAAATTTTATGCAGGAAGATATCCCGTAAAGGCTGCGGAGCATATTCTTAAACTTCTTCAAGGCGCAGAAGCGAACGCCGAGTTCAAGGGTATGGATGCAGAAAATCTTCGCATCATCCACGCGTCGGCTTGTTCGGGTATGAAACTTAGAAATTTTGTGGAGCGTGCCCAGGGTCGAAGCACACCCAAGAATGAATACCTAACTCATGTGGAACTAGTTTTGGAGCAGACTGGGAAACCAGCGGCGGAGGAAGAATAGTTGTCCGTTGTTAAACATTTTATTAGCGAATCGTTGAAAAAAACTGAGATCGACGAGTTTTTACGAAACGAGTTTGAACGAGCGGGCTACGGCGGAGTAGACGTCGCAAAAACACCGTTAGGCACGCACGTGGTCATTTACGCCATGCGTCCAGGCTTAATCATAGGTCGCGGTGGCGAGACAATAAAAGAACTCGCCAAGGCTTTGGAAGAAAAGTTTCAACTTCCAAACCCGCAGATTTCTGTAGCTGAGATTGAGGTTCCTGAGTTTAACGCGTACGTGGTAGCATCGCGTGTAGCATCAGCGCTTCAACGAGGCGTCCACTTCAGAAGAGCTGGTTTTTGGGCGCTAAATCAAGTCATGAATGCGGGTGCTTTGGGCGCGGAGATAATAATTAGCGGCAAACTGCGCACCGAGCGTGCGCGTTATGAAAAGTTTCGGGCTGGCTATTTGCCCAAGAGCGGAGAACCCCCGCTTAGGTATCTGCAGACTGCCGAGATGCACGTGCAGCTTAAGCCTGGAATTTTTGGCGTGAAAGTGAAAATTATGCCTCCTAACATCAAATTTCCTGATAAAGTGGAAATACTCGAAAACGTTCCAAAAATAGAAGAAACAAAACCATCAGAAGAGAAAATAGAAGAAGAGGCACCACCAGAACCCGAAAAACCTGCTGAAACACCAGAAGAGGCGCCTAAGGAAATCCCACAGGAAACGTCACAAGAGACACCAGCCGAAGAGAAACAAGAGAAACCAGAAGAAAAGTCCGTAAAACCGAAGAAAACAACAAAGGTAGCGAAGCCTAAACGTGAGAAAAAAGAGAAAAAGCCCAAACCATCTAGAGTAACGGAGGAGAAGCCATAAATGCCGATTTTGAGGCTGAAAGACGCTCGTTCCATGGCGAGTGAAGATCGTAGAAAAAGATTGGACGAATTTAGGACTGAGCTTAGCAGGTTGCGAACCATGATAAAGGCTGGTGGAGCGGTGGAGAATTCAGCTAGAATTCGTGAACTTCGCAAAGCAATTGCTCGACTGCTGACAGTAGAGAGCGAGGCGAAAAGGGCAGAGCTAAAGGAAAGGAAGAAACCATGAAAATAACGCCTGCCATTATTCAAGGTGAGTTCATAGGGCTCGACGCCAAAATCACCAAAAACAACAATCCAAGTCTCGTGAAGATGAAGGGAAAAATAATTAATGAAACTCGGAACACTTTCGTGATTCTTCAGGAAGGCAAACAGAAAATCATCCCGAAAGATACATCGGTCTTTCATTTTATCATGCAAGATAGAACTGTCGTCGAGATTGATGGCAAACTTTTGCTTGGAAGACCCGAAGATCGCGTTAAGAAACGCATACGGAGGTTGTGGTAATTGGCTGCGCGTTCTTTTAAACCGCCAAAAAAATCATGCGACGACAAAAACTGTCCTTTTCACGGCGAGTTGTCAGTTAGGGGTCGTGTTCTTGAAGGCAGCGTGGTCAGCGCCAAAATGGACAAGACGGTTGTGGTGCGACGGGATTATCTGCATTATATGCCTAAGTACAAGCGCTATGAACGCAGACATGGGCATGTTCCAGCGCACAGTCCACCGTGTTTGGAAGTGAAGGAAGGCGACCGCGTAAAAATCGCAGAGTGCCGTCCACTCAGTAAAGCGGTTTCTTTCGTCGTGGTTGAAAAAACGGAGGAAGCATAGTTGGCCGCAAAAGCAAAGGCGAGGGGTCTAGCGACAAAAGGCGCCGCTGGTCAGAGACCCAAAATCGCGAGGGGATTGCCAAACGGTTGCATGCTAAAATGTGCTGATAATACCGGTGCACGTGAGCTCAGACTAATTCAAGTTATGGGTAGCAAGGGAAGGCTCAGGCGCGTTCCTTCGGCAGCGATCGGCGACATGGTGGTTGTCTCGGTTCGCAGAGGAACACCCGACCTGCGGAAAAAAATCTTTCAAGCTGTTTTGGTGCGTCAGAGAAGACCCTTTTGTCGTCCCGAGGGGATTTGGGTACAGTTCGAAGATAACGCTGCCGTTTTGATGACTCCAGAAGGCGAGATGAAAGGTTCAGAGGTTCGAGGGCCAGTAGCTAGAGAAGCCGCGGAAAGGTGGCCACGGATTGCTAGTGCCGCCAGCATAATAATATAGGAGCAGATGGACATGGTGGCAGTCACAAAACCAGGGCTTCAGCGCAAACGGCTCTTCCAAGCGCCGTTGCATTTGCGTTATAAACAGTTTGCCGCGCCGCTTTCTCCTGAATTGAAGAAGTCGAACGGGTTTAATGCCCTTCCTTTGCGTAAAGGCGACACCGTGCGGGTTATGCGGGGTGATCGAAAGGGCATCGAGGGAAAAGTGAGCAAGGTTGACCGGAAGAAGTACAGAATTTCTGTTGAAGGTATAACTCGAGAAAAAGTTGACGGTACAGCCATTCCTGTGTTGATTCATCCATCTAAAGTTATGATAATCAACCTAAACTTGGACGACAAATGGCGCAGAGACCTACTTAACCGTAAAAAAGCCAAAGCCAAAGGCGAAGCCACAGAGAAACCTGCAAAAGCCGAAGAAAAGAAACCCAAGAAAAAGAAAGCAAAGAAACCGAAAACCCGCAAAGTCGCAGAGGCGAAAGAGGAGCCTGAAAAGAAGAAAACCAAGCGCAGAACTAAGAAAAAAGCCAAAAAAGAAGAAGAGGAGAAGGAAACCGAAGGCGAATAAGAATGGGAAAGAAAGGCGGAATTAGACATCTGAAACGCAAACCCGCACCTAGGGTATGGAGTATCGAACGAAAACAGTACACATGGATAGGCAAACCTTCGGCTGGACCGCATCGAATGGACCAGTGTATAACGCTCACACTAAGTCTCCGCGACTTGCTCGGCGTCGCAAAAACAGCAAAAGAAGCCAAAACCATCATTTCGCAGGGCAAGGTTTACGTGGACGGAAAAATCCGTAAAGACGAATCCTACCCAGCAGGGTTGATGGACATCGTAGCGCTTCCTGACAGTAATCGTTCATACCGTGTTCTGCCTTCGTCCAAGGGATTGATTCTGCATCCTATCGAAAAGGAAGAGGCAGGTTTCAAGCTCTGCAGGATTGAAGACAAGAGTACGGTCAAAAATGGGCATATACAGTTGGATTTGCACGACGGCTCGAATATACTAGTCCATGTGGCTGACCCGAAAAAGCCCACCGAAGACACATATCATGTCTTGGACACCGTGAAGGTGGGGCTTAAGGAAAGAGGCATTCAAGGTTACATAAAGCTCGCCAAAGATGTTCCCGTGTTGTTAGTGGGCGGGAAAAACGTTGGTAAACACGGAAAAATTGTTGAAATCGAGGAGAGCAAGGGACAAAAACGCCGAGAATTACTGGTGACTGTCGAAGATAACAAGGGTAATCGTTTCCAGACAACCATGAATTTTGTTTTCGCCGTAGGAGAAACGTCGCCTTCCATATCGTTGCCTGAGGTGAAGTAATGTGAGCGAAGAGATTGGTGTAAAGACAAGGGTAAATCACATGTTGCAGCCACGAGTCGACAAAGTTACCGTCAACATTGCTGTAGGCAAATCGGGCGAACCCCTAGACAAGGCGACCAGAATTCTCAAGCAATTAACTGGGCAGGAACCATGCAAGAGGATAGCCAAAAAAACTGTTAGAGACTTTGGCATCAGAAAAGGCGAACCAATAGCCTGTATGGTAACATTACGTAGAGAAAAAGCCATAGCATTTCTCAAGAGAACGCTTCAGGCGGTAGACAACAAGGTTTCGAGGAACAGTTTTGACAAGTATGGAAACTTCTCGTTCGGCATAAAAAGTCATATAGAAATCCCGGGCACAAAATACGCGCCAGAACTCGGAATCGTGGGTATGGATGTTTCTGTCTTTATCACTAGGCCGGGAAAACGCATAAAGTTGCGTCGCCGTCGCACGTCCAACGTTGGCAAGAAACACATGTTGACGTCTGAAATCACGGTTCCCTTCGTGAAAGAGACGTTGGGAGTTGAAATAGTATAGGTGAATTGATATGAGTAGGAGAAAACAACCGCCTAGACGGGAAAGAAAATTCGGCAAGGGCAGTAGACCCTGTAAACGCTGTGGTTCTTATGGTCCAGTGATTCGGCGCTATAATTTATATGTGTGTAGGCACTGTTTTCGGGAGATAGCCAAGAGTTTAGGCTTTAAAAAATATGAATGAGGCGTATAAAAGGTGTCTGCGGTTGACGTACTTTCAAACGGGTTGACCTCCATAGTCAACAACGAACTGCGCAACAAGCGCGAGTGCGTGATTAGCCCTGCCTCTAAACTCTTGGGCAGAATACTCCGAGTGATGCAGCTGAACGGCTACATTGGAGAGTTCGAGTTCATCGACGACGGAAGAACGGGCAAGTTCAGAGTGCAACTCTTGGGAAGAGTGAACAAGTGCGGCGCCATTAAACCACACTTCTCTGTGAGGATGAACGAGTTTGAAATATGGGAGAAACGCTTCCTTCCGTCCAGAGACATTGGAATGCTAATTGTTTCCACATCGAAAGGCGTCATGCCACACCGAGAAGCCAAAGAAAAAGGAATCGGAGGTAAACTCGTAGCCTACGTCTACTAAAGGTGCAACAACAATGCGTGCAGTTGAAGTGACCAAAACAATAAAAATTCCACAAGGCGTGGAAGTTTCGGTGGACGGGCGAGTCGTCACTGTAAAAGGACAGAAGGGAACATTGACACGGAGTTTTTCAGACGCTCCGGTTAGCATACAGCTAAAGGACGATGAAATCCTAGTCGAGACCACATGGCCTCGCAAGAAAGAAGCATCTCTCGTCGGCACGATTCACTCCCACATCAACAACATGATCACAGGCGTAACGAAGGGCTTCACTTACAAATTGAAAGTGGTTTTTGCTCACTTTCCTGTGACGGTCAAGATAAAGGGGGACACTATAATAATTGAAAACTTTACGGGTGAACGAAGTCCCAGAATTGCGAGGATTCAAGGTGACAGCAAAGTATCGGTTAAGGGTGAAGACGTTATTGTTCAAGGCTTGAACTTGGAAAATGTTAGTCAAACCGCCGCGAACATGGAGCGAGCAACCAAAGTCACACGAAAAGACCCGCGAATCTTCCTCGACGGCATCTATATATACGAACGCGTGGAGGGCATGGAAGGATGACAGAATCCGAGACGCCCACGGCGCTTCAGGCTCAAAAAGCCAAGGTTAAACTTCGAAAACGCGTCAAGGCAAACAAGCCAGAGTTTCAAGGACAAGAGGTCTGGCGATACAAGCGCATCAGAGACCGCTGGCGAAGACCAAGAGGCGTGGATAGCAAGATGCGACAAAATGTGAAGGGCTGGCCAAAAACCGTAAACATCGGCTACGGCGGACCCAAAACTGCAAAGTTTCTGCACCCTTCTGGTTACAAAGAAGTTCTGGTTCATAATTTAAGCGAAATTGAAGATCTTGATGCCGAAACGCAAGCGATAAGAATCGCCCACACGGTTGGCGGAAAGAAACGATTGGAAATACTAACCAAAGCCAAAGAAAAAGGACTACACATACTCAATCCGCGCGAATTGAAAGAAGCAAAAGAAAAAGCCGTGGCTGAAACTACTGAGGCTGAAAAAGAAAAGAAAGCGGAAACAGGCGAAGCCGAAGCTGAAGGTGAACCTGTTGCCGAAGAGGAAATCACTGACGAGGAAACAAGGTGAACGATGTGAGTCTCAGAAGTCAACGCAGATTGGCCTCCGAAATCCTGAAAGTCGGCGAGAGCAGAGTCTGGATAGACCCAGACAGAACAGGAGATGTGGAAATCGCCATCTCAAGAGAAGAGATTAGAAAACTCATCCATGAAGGCGCTATCAAAAGCATATCAGCAACAGGCGTCAGCAGAGCCAGAGCGCGGGTTATTCATGAGAAGAAAAAGAAAGGCCTACGACGAGGTCCAGGAACAAGAAAGGGGCCCTCTACGGCTCGGATTTCAAAGAAAGAGGCTTGGATGGCAAAAATCCGTGCTTTGCGGAAACGCTTGCTGGAGCTAAAAACTCGTCGGATAATCACACAGACAAATTATCGTCAGTTGTATTACATGGCAGGAAGCGGCGTATTCCGTTCTGTGGCCGATTTGGAGCGGCACATAAAAGCAGAGGGTCAATGGAGGAAACGGTAATGCCACTAGGTCCAAATTACCGCGTCCCATACAGAAGACGAAGAGAGGGCAAAACTGACTACAAAGCCCGAAGAGCGCTCGTATTGTCCAAAATTCCACGCTTTATCGTCCGCGGCTCGTTGAAGCACATGACTGTGCAAATAGTCGAAGCACGATCAGAGGGCGATAGAGTGATTACGGCGGCGAATTCGCGTGAACTGATTAAGACTTTTGGCTGGAAAGGAAGCTGCAGCAACTTGCCGTCTGCGTACCTCACGGGGTTTCTCTGTGGTTTAAGAGCTGTAGGAAAGGGTGTTAAAAGGGCAATTTTGGACATTGGTTTGTTTTCTCCGACGAAAGGGTCAAGAATCTTTGCCGCACTCAAGGGCGTGATGGATGCTGGCGTGGAAATTCCTTGCGAAAAAGAAAAACTTCCAGACGAAAACCGTGTCTCAGGACAACACATTGCCGAATATGCAAAGCAATTATCCGCAGGCGAACAAACAGCATACCAGAAACAGTTCTCCAGATACCTAAAGGAAAACCTTCAACCAGAACAACTTCCAACACACTTTTCAGAAACAAAAGAAAAAATCGCAGAATCATTTAAACCGAAAGAGGAAAAGAAAAAGGAACCCGAGGCGAAAGCCAAACCGAAAGGCAAACCAAAGGCTAGAGCCAAACCGAAAACTGCCAGAAAACCACGTAAAAAGAAAACCGAGGAAAAGAAAGAATGAGGTCCCAAAGAAGAGACACGCAAAGAGAATCGAGAGGCTCGAGAGAAAGAGCCGAAGCATGGGTTCCAAGAACAAGATTAGGCAAGATGATCCAAGAAGGACGCATCACTTCGATTGAAGGAATATTCATGGAAGGAATGAAGATTCACGAACCCGAAATCGTCGACACCCTACTTCCTGACCTACAAGAAGAGGTCATCAACATAAACCTGGTGCAGAAACAAACAGACGCTGGCGAAAAGTCACGCTTCAAAGCCATCGTCGCCGTGGGCAACCGCGATGGATACATAGGCTTAGGCGGCGGAAAAGCCAGCCAAGTGCGCAATGCGATAGAGAAAGCCGCTGCGAACGCAAGGCTCAACATAGTTTTTGTTCGCCGTGGCTGCGGCAGCTGGGAATGCGGTTGCGGCCAGCAACACTCATTGCCTTTCCAGATTGAGGGCAAGTGTGGCGGCGTCAGATGCGTACTTGTTCCAGGTCCTCGTGGTCTAGGTTTGGTTGCTGGAGAAGTGGCTAAAGTGATTCTCGGGCTTGCTGGCGTGAAGGATTGTTGGACGCGAAGTTTCGGCGCGACGCGTACTATTCCGTCTTTTGCTTGTGCGGTTTTTGACGCGCTGAAAGGCACGTACGGGCTTGTCACGCCCCAGGATTGGGTGAGGTAAGAATGGCAGAAGAAAAGCGTAAGTGTCTCGCCGTGGTTCGGGTTCGCGGAATTCCGACAGCCTCATCAGAAGTGCGAAGGACGCTTGACATGCTCCACTTGTGTAGAACGAGTCACGCTACGCTTGTAGATAACAGACCCGCATACACAGGTATGCTCAGAACGGCGCAGCATTATGTAACTTGGGGCGAAATCACCAAAGAAACCCTCGCGGCACTCATAACGGAAAAAGGTCGTCTTATGGGCGACAAGAAATTGACCGATGAATACGCTCAGAAGGCTGGCTACAAGACCTTGGATGATTTGGCAGAAGCTATCTACAAGACCGAAGTGGACTACAAGAATCTTCAAGGCATTAAGCCCGTTTTTCGTCTGCATCCGCCTTCCAAGGGCTACAAGGGGCAAGTGAAGAAAAGTTACAGAATGGGCGGCGCCACTGGCTATCGGGGCGAAGCCATAAATGACCTAATAAAACGAATGATTTAACAACCAGAACATCATGTCATAATACACATAGTAAACCAAGGACGCACGAGAAGGCTCCACTTTGACCGACAAATGGTGGCGATGGAAAAAACGCTCCGAATGGGACGAATTTTTCAAAGAATTCGATAAACTCGAAAAAATGGTCGACGACATAGTTGAAGATTCAGCAAAGGACTTCAGCGCCGAAAAGGAAGAGAAAAAGTTTCCTAACCCTTACGTTTTTGGTTTTTCCGTTTCCATCGGTCCAGATGGCAGACCACAAGTGCACAAGTTTGGTTCACTTCAGTCGCCTCTGCAAGGCGCGCAAGTGAATAAGGAGAATGAACCACTTTTGGACGTCTTGGACTGCAAGAAGGAAATCATGGTCACTGCTGAACTACCCGGTGTGGATAATAAGGACATAAAATTAGACGTGTCAGAATCGACTTTGAAAATTTCCGTGGACACGCCTGAGAGAAGTTTTTACAAAAATCTGTCTTTACCTGCCAAAGTGCGCGCTGACTCTATGCAAACAAGTTATAAAAATGGAGTATTGGAGGTACACTTGAAAAAGGTTGGTGGAAGATTACTCAGCATGAAGAAGCATCTAGGCTCAGACGTTTAGTTTACAGAAAGGATTTATTCATCGATATTTTAATAATGTGAAGATTATTTGCGTGGAAAGCTCCATGACTAGAAAGCTCAAAAAAACCAGTAAACTTCGCGGTTCCAGAACGTTCGGCTATGGCAGACAGGGGCAACACCGCAAGTCTTCTCAGAAAGGCGAAAGAAAGGCTGGTCGACATAAGGGCGGATGGTCATACGTTCTAAGATACAAGCCCGACTACTGGGGTAAGAAGGGATTCCGCTCTGTCCAGAGTTTGCATCGGAAGGTTAACGTGATTAACGTGGGAAACCTTGGCTCGCTCGTGGAGAGGCTTGAGGCGCAAAATCAGCTTGAACGCAAAGACGGAAAAATCCTTCTGGACTTGGACAAACTTGGTTTCACCAAGCTGTTGGGAACAGGCAAAATTGCCGAATCAGTGCTTGTGAAAATCTCTTCTCACTCTTCATCTGCAGCGAAAAAGATAGAAGAGGCAGGCGGACAAATACTAAGAGAATCAACAGAAACAATGGAAAATCAATGACAGCAGGTGCATCAATAGAAGGAGACAGTAAATGGCTGGCAGGTTCCTAAGAGCGTTCAAACCTATTTCTCGGTTCATGCCCGAAATCAAGACTCCAGAGCGTAAGGTGGGCTTCAACGAGAAAGTTTTCTGGACTTTACTGGCTCTCGCTATATACTTAGTCATGGCAGAAATACCGCTCTATGGAATTGGCGCTACCTCAGGCTGGGATCTCTCCTCTCTGAGAATCATTTTTGCTTCTAACAGAGGAACGCTTATGGAACTTGGCATAGGACCAATCGTAACAGCAGGAATTATTCTGCAGCTCTTAGGCGGCTCTGGCATTATTGAAATGGACATGAACGATCCAGAAGACAGAGGCTTATTCACAGGCGCCAGCAAATTCTTCTCTATAGTTCTAACTGGGATTCAAGCCTCCGCGTATTTGATTGGTGGAGCCTATGGACAATTGGCTCCTACTACTTCGCTCGTCATTTTCCTTGAACTCCTTTCAGCGGGTGTAATCGTCATGTTACTCGATGAAATGGTGCAGAAGGGCTGGGGATTTGGCAGCGGTATCAGTTTATTCATCCTTGCAGGCGTGGCGCAGGGCATTCTTTGGGACATGTTTGCTCCGATTCCGCTAGGTCCTATTAGTGAGGGTTTGGGTAGTCTAGGTATTTTTCTTGCTATCCCGCAAGCGCTACTGACTGGCAACAGCCTTATTCCTCTGTTTATTCGGCAATCAGTCAACTCAACGACGGGAGCTCTAGGTACGGCGTATCCTGGGATCGTGGGATTTATTGCTACACTCCTCGTTTTTTTCATTGTAATCTATGCTGAGGGTGTGAGAGTTGAGCTTCCAATCTCGCACGCCGACTATAGAGGCTTCCGCAGTAGATATCCGATAAAGCTTTTGTATGTGTCGAACCTTCCCGTGATTTTTGCTTCGGCACTGTTTGCTAACGTGTACTTCTTCGCCCAATTGTCTTGGAGTATGAATGGAGCGCATGATGGCCCTACGGGTTCTTGGTGGGACCTTTTAGGTGTGTTTACAAAAAGTTCATCTGGACAGCCTCAACCTGTTGGCGGGCTTGTGCATTATGTATTGGCGCCACGAAGTCCTCTCGAAGTGGCAGCCGACCCTGTCAGAGCGGCTGTTTACGTGTCGATACTAGTGGCATTTTGTGTCGTATTCTCGCTTACGTGGCTCGAAGTCGGCGGTTTAGGCCCATCTGCTGTAGCGAAACAACTGGTAGACTCTGGTATGCATGTTCCTGGCTACAGAAGGTCAAGCAAACCGATAGAGGCTCTGTTAAAACGTTACATAACGCCAGTAACCATTCTCGGAGGAATAATCGTGGGTGTAATCGCAGGATTCGCCGACTTCTTCGGTGTCTTCGGCAGCGGCATGGGCATCCTGCTTTCAGTGGGCATAATCTATCAGTACTATCAGCTGCTCATACAAGAACGCGCCGCAGAAATGTTCCCAGCCTTCCGTCGTGTTCTTGGCGAGTAAACAAGCGTTTTTCTATGAAAACAGTTAAGAATCTGGATGTGAAATGAGAACAGAGCACAAAATAGCTTAGAGAAGTGAACCCATGGCTTTCCCACCTGTAGAGCTTCCATACTCAACCATATTTGTACTATTTCTAGCCATACTTCTAACATTCATCACTTCATTAGTTAATCGACTTCTCACAAACCGTGAACAACTTGCCTCATGGAGAAAGCAAATCTCCGAATGGCAACAGGAATTTAACGAAGCAAGAAAAAGTGGCGACAAGAAACAACTGGAAAAAGCAATGCGCAAACAGAAACAAATCATGCAGATTCAGTCTAAAATGTTCACTCAGCAGATGAAGGTTTCTCTGATTTTCATAGTGCCATTCTTTCTCTTCTGGACGTGGCTAAACGGAGTCTATGCGGGACAGACAGTCGCTTATCTTTCTGGTTTTGGGGGATTAAGCGTCTTCTACTGGTACCTACTCTGCTCGCTAGCGTTTGGAACAATTTTCTCACACGTTCTCGGTATAGGAATGGGGGTGACTGACGAATAATGACGAGGCATTCACTAAGAGGTCGAGCCCAAAAACGCACTCAAGTTCGCATACCTGGAAACCGTACAGTGCTGCATTATAAAAAAGACAAAACAAAACGTGCTCATTGCTCACGCTGTGGACAATACCTCGCAGGCTTGCCACACCTATCGCCCACCCAATTGCAGAAGTTTACTCCAACGGAAAGAAAAATAGAACGCCCATTCGGTGGACAGCTCTGCCACAACTGCCTACGCCAACTGATAAAACAAACCATTAGAACGGCACAAACCTAATTTGTAGGTTGAAAAATTTGGCTAAAAGCCATAGAAAGGAAAGGAAACCGAGAAAAAGCATAGTTATCTGTGTTTGCGGGATGACAGCTAGCGGCAAAAGTACTGTCGCACGGAGAATCGCCGAAAGGTATAGGTTAAGACTTTTCTCAGGTGGCGACGCCTTGAAAACCCTCGCCATCGAGATGGGTTATAAACCCTTAGACCGCGGTTGGTGGGAATCCACAGAAGGCTTGAGATTTCTTCGGCAAAGATTAAAGGACCCTGATTTTGATAAGAAAGTCGACCAGAAACTCTTGGAGCACGCCCGAAAAAGAAACGTCGTTCTGGACAGTTGGACTATGCCTTGGCTGTTCAAAGACGGCTATAAAATCTGGATAGACGCCTCCAAAAAAGTTAGGGCAAAGCGCTTAGCCCAAAGGGATGGTATGGTTCTTGGAAAAGCGGTTAAGGTCTTGGAGGAGAAAGAGGAGGCTACTAAGACAATTTATGCTAGGCTTTATGGTTTCTGTCTTGGAGAAGATTTTTCTCCGTTCGACTTGATTGTGGATACCGATAAGCTAGACGAGGACGAAGTTTTTCACACGGTTTCTGTCGTTCTTGACCGCGTCTTGTTCAAAAGAAATTGTGCTTAACCAGTGAGATTATATATTAGTGGTTGCACTCTCTTTCAAAAGCTAAGAGGGAATAATGTGACAGCCATCGAAGTTGGAAGAATCTGCGTCAAGACACACGGACGCGAAGCTGGCAAAAAATGCATCATAGTCGATGTCATCGACAAGAACTTTGTCCTGGTCACTGGGCCAAAAGGCATAAACAAGGTGAAACGAAGAAAAGTCAACGTCAACCATATCGAGCCCACGCAGGAGAAAATCGAAATCAAACGCGGCGTTGCTGATGAAGAAATAATTGATGCCTTGAAGTCTGCTGGCAAACTCGAAGACATGGCTAAACCTGTTCAGCTTTCTCTCAGAATAGAGTGACTAACTCTTTTTTAAGTTCTCTATGTATAATCAGTGTGCAAGGAGAATGCACTATATGCCACGGATGACTGCGCCTTGGGAAAGAGAACGCAAGCTTATAGTCAAAGCCGAAGAGGATACTGACCCGCGTTATGGACACAAGCCCGAAGAACGGCCTATCAAAGACTACGTACGGTTTGGAGTGATAAACTTAGACAAGCCCTCTGGTCCGTCGAGCCACGAGGTTACGGCGTGGGTCAAGCGCATCTTAAGCGTAGGGCATGCTGGTCACGGCGGAACCTTGGATCCTAAGGTGACAGGCGTGTTGCCCGTGGCGTTGGAAGATGCGACCAAGGTCATACAAGCACTGTTGCTAAGCGGAAAAGAATACGTCTGCGTCATGCGCTTGCACAGCGACGCCACTGAAGACCGTGTGAAGGCAGTACTCGAAGAATTTCAGGGTGAGATTTATCAGCGTCCACCGCTGCGGGCTTCGGTCAAGCATAGACTCAGGACGCGGAAAATCTACTACTTGGACTTTCTCGAGATGGAGGGAAAGAACGTGCTTTTCTGGGTGGGCTGCGAGGGCGGAACGTACATCCGTAAACTCTGCTACGACTTAGGTGAAGCCCTAGGCACGGGCGCGCACATGCAGGAACTTCGTCGCACAAGGGCTGGACCGTTCATAGAGAATGACGGACTAACGAACCTATACGATGTTTCCTACTTCAATGACCAATGGAAAGAGAAAGGCGACGAGAACGCGCTACACAAGTTCATCTTTCCAATGGAGCGGGCATTGACGCTGCTGCCGCGGGTCTTTGTGCGTGACTCTGCTGTGGATGCGCTCTGTCATGGTGCGAACCTTGCGGCGCCTGGGGTTCTTTCTCTGGAAGCCGATGCTAAGCGTGGGGATGTGGTGGCTGTTTTTACGCAGAAAGGTGAGGCGGTGATGTATGCTAAGGCTTTAGCCTCCACGGAGGAGGTTCTTTCAATGGAGCACGGACTGGTGGCTCAGACTATGCGAGTGTTGATGGAGAGGGGTACCTATCCGAAGATGTGGCGCAGTGAATAACGATGGCGACGAATCATTACTTCTCATCAAAACCTTCTGCAAAGCCGAATTATGGGCTTATTCGAGTCAATCTGCGGGATAGGTATTTTGAGTTTCTGACTGCTTCGGGCGTGTTTTCTAAGAAGCGCGTTGATTTGGGCACGAGGCTTCTCATAGAGTCTATGGTTTTGCCCGAGAGTGGTAATGTGCTCGACTTGGGGTGTGGTTATGGCGCGGTTGGCATTGTAGCGGCTGCTTCGTATCCATTGGTGCATGTTTATATGGTGGACGTCAACGCGCGAGCGATGTGGCTTGCGAGAGAAAACGCCAGAAGAAACAGAGTTGACAATGTGGTGTTGCGAGGTGGTTTCCTCTATGAACCACTAAAAGACATGGAATTTGACGCTATCCTTTCTAATCCGCCCGTAAGTGCAGGGTTGAAGGTTGTCGTGCCCATCATTGAGCAGGCTCCTGGGCATCTGACAAGCTGTGGTTCCCTGCAAATGGTGGTGCGGTCGAAGATTGGTGGCAGGCGTCTTTCTGGCGTTATGGAAGAAGCGTTTGGACAAGTCGAGGTTTTGGCCAGACAGAGTGGTTACAGGGTTTTGTTGTCAAAAAAACCTTAAGCGTATGACAAGTTAATTATTGCGAGCAGTGCCGGGGTCTCCTAGCCAGGTAGGGAGCAAGCCTGGAGACGCTATTGCAAAAGCGCCTAATAGCTTGTGACCCTCTGGGTCGCGTGGGTTCAAATCCCACTCCCGGCGCTTTTAAGCTTATTTTCTGCTCTTTTTAGGCGAATGTTCGTATGGAGTTTTGGAGTGTCACCATCTGTTGTAATGCATTTTTTCTCTTAAGGAGATGGTCTTCTGTTTTACGAAATAGTCGGTTGGGTAGCCTAGAGGAATTACAGCCGCAATCTCGTAATCTTGAGGCATGCCTAATATTCTTTTAAGGGAAAAAGTCTCATGGGGTATGTAAGTTACGCCGTATAGACCTTCTGCCGCCATGGCTAACAGAATATTCTCGATACAAGCCCATACAGACGCAAAGTTGTTCAATTCATAGAGTGTTCTGCATTCTTTGAGAGTTTTCTTCATTCTAAAGCATACCACTAACAATTCTGGCGAACTCATCAGCATTCTCTTCTGAACGGGCAACGCTCTGAGATACATTTCTTTTTGCAGCTCATCTGTCATGCCTTCCGTTGCCTTTCCCAACTCTGCCTGGCCTGTAACATTCTCTGCCTTTGCACCCAACCCGACGATTTTCTTTCTCTGCTCAGCATCTCTGACGAAGATGAATTCCCATTGCCTCAGATGGTCGTGCGAAGGAGCCTTCAGCCCCGCCTCCAAAACTCTTAGTAGCTTTTCCTCTTCAACAGGCTTTAGCTGAAACTCCCTTACACTGCGCCTTTTCTTGACAACTTCGTAAAAGTCCAAACGCCTTCACCTTTGAATCCTACCCAATTGGCGAATTTAAGCGTCACTCTTAACATTAGCGCGCTATGGAGGGAGCACTTAACCTTAATCGAACCAACGCGCGCGATGCAAGAACGGCGGATATACTATTTAGATGTGGTAGTTCTACATTAGGTATTTGGAGAATCAACTTAAGCAGATACTTCCTTTTCATAAGATTGGAGAAGGTTTCCCGTGTTGAACAGTGTTGCGACTCAAGAGCGAATGAGGTCACCTGTAGCTTCAAACCTCTTAAAGAAGCGGAGTCATCTTCAACTGATTGCAGAGATTTTAGAAAATGCAAAAATTGGAAGTACAAAGACCCCTATAATGTGCAAAGTGGGAATGAGCTACCACCAGTTCAACGAATACTTGGGGTTCTTAAGCATCAGAGGTTTGATTGAGAGAAACGAAGGAGTTTACCAGATTACCCAAAAAGGTGTGACTTTCCTTAAAGAATACAAGACTTTACTTCTTCTTTTGTTAATAGACGACTTGTGAGTTGGGTCCGTTGATAGCGCTATGAAGTATATTAGTAGTCTATTGGTCAAACAGAGGTTACTGTCAGTCTATATACACTTTGTAGGGAAAGTTTAAAGTTATCTTACGCAACCATGTCACGTGCAGTACTTGACGACGGTAGAACTGGGGACTGGTCACAATCCCTTCCTCCTCTCTCACAGTCTTCAGTTCTACCTAACAATGGAAACTCACAAAACCCAATTCATCGCCTTTATTAAACCGGTCTCATGTTAAATTTAAACGTATGTCTAAATCCCACTCCCGGCGCCATCTTATGCTTTGTTTTTTGGATTATGGAAAGAATGTTCTTATGTTGAAGAATGAAGATAAGAAGAAGGTCATTCTGTTCTCCATTGTGGTAGTTTCGGTTCTGCTTAACCTGTACACATTCACGCAGGCCTACCCCAACACGTTCATAGCAACGTATCACATCAATCCATACCAGACTCTCGCCAAGGATTTTTCAGCGTATTACATAGGCGCCTGGAGACTCTTTCACGATTCATCGAACGTTTATACTGAGGGGATAGTGAGCAACGGAGAACCCTACATTTACCCGCAGCCTCAACCGTACAAGTACTTGCCCTCGTTCCTGATGTTTATCGCTCCCACGCTTTTCTTCGGCTATCAAGACGCCCTTATTGTATTCGATGTAGCGCAGTTTCTTCTTCTGCCTGTTATGGCTTTTCTGGTCTATGAGTTGCTTAAGGACAGAAGCACTCTTGTGATAGCAATCGTGATGGTCATACTATTACTTCAGCCGTCGCCCACCCCACACTGGGGATTGTCAGTGAGCTATTTCTGGCAGTGGGGTGAGGGTCAGGACAAGGTGCTCAACACATTTCTTTTGTTGCTCTCGTTCTATTTGGGCAAGATCCGCAAGCCTATCTTGTCAGGAGCTATCTTTGCTTTGGGAGCCTTCGACCCTAGGTTTTTCTTGCTTTCACTTCCGCTGTTCGCTGTTTACAACAAGCTAGACCCTAAGAAAGCATGGTTGGCGCTGATAGCGAGCCTTGCTGTGTTTAACTCTCCATTGCTAATCGACGGAGTCGGCGCTGGCTTTTTGCAGATGGTGTTTCAGCGCGGGGTTGGGACGCCGCTCTACTATTATGCGCTGATTCCATTCTTGACGTTGATATCGTTGATAGTTCTAAACGCGAAAGAAATCTATCTTCTGGTTAAGGCACTCATTTCTAGAGTTCGCCGCGTGTTATGGAATGAGTATCGACAAAGGCTTAAAGCTCCACTTCCGACGCTAACATAACAGGCTGTGGGAAAAACAATATTTACCTCTTGTTGTAGTAACCAAGTCGATACGATTAAATTGTATGGCAAATAAGGGAGAAATGTGAGAGTGAAGCCAGCTTTACTCGTCATAGACGTGCAGAATGAATTCTTCACCTACAATCAGGCCTGTGCAGACTCGCTAAAATCGGCTATCACATACATAAACGCGGCAATAGCTCTCTTCAGAAAAAAGAACCTGCCAATAATCGCCATCCAACACAAAAGCGAAGAAGAAAACCTCGTGCCAGGCAAACCGGGCTTTGACATGCCAGAAAGCGTTAAACTCGAGCCTCAAGACGTGCGCATCGTAAAGACCTACGGTAATTCTTTCACGAAAACTGGGCTCGCAGAGAGGTTAAAAGAACTGGGCGTCGACACTGTTATCATAACAGGGTTTTGTGCAGAGTTCTGCGTTCTATCCACGTATAAGGGTGCGGAAGACTATGACTTCAAACCTATAATCCTGAAAGGCTCAATTGCGTCCGACAATTCAGAGCGCATCAAGTTCGTCGAAGAAATCGTGGAGACCGTGACCTTCGGTGCGCTAAAGGCACTGCTCTAGTTGTTTACTGTTCTTTGCTGATTTCTTTTACGATTCTGAGGGCTTCTTCTATGTGCTTCTTTGTGTTGAGCTGTGAAGAGAATATGTGTCTGATTATGCCTTTTCTGTCGATGACGTATGTGACTCTTCCTGCAAGTATTCCGAGAGTTGAGGGCACCCCGTAGAGTTGTCTGACTTTTCCACCTTCGTCGCTTAACAGGATGAATGGGAGCTTGTAGAACACGGCGAACTTACTATGTGACTCCACAGATTGCGAGCTTATACCTATCACCTGTGCGCCTGCTTCAACGAACACGTCGTAACTGTCTCTAAACGCGCAGGCTTCGGTGGTGCATCCGCGTGAGAAGTCTTTTGGATAGAAATATAACACGATGATTTTATTACCTATGAAATCGCTCAGTTTTACCATCGCGCCCGACTGGTCTGGAAGCGTAAAGTCTGGCGCTTTGTCTCCGACTTCGACTTCGACTTTTCCTTTTGTGGTTTGCTGTTCGGTCATTGCGTGTCGCCTAGGTTTAGTGTTTGAACTCGGGCTTATAAGAACGTGTGACTGTAGCGCTACAGCAAATACGCTACTTGCATCCTTTGGTTTCTTTCAGTTCCTGAAACGACTTGTTCAGCGTTATCACGTCGTGCACTGCTTGAACATAACTGACGGGAAGGCAGATGGTTACGCCGCCTAAAAGTGGTTTCTTAAAGCCCAATTGATGGAGTGCCTCGTTTGTCAAGCCTATGTGTAGATGCGTTATTTGCCACGTGTTCATGTCTAATTCTGCAGCTTCAACCTCGCCTAAACAAATGCGTTCGTGGTGACTACTTTTTTTCCGTTCAGTTTGCTGGCTTTAACCAAACAGGATTCCCAGGTTTAGAGGTATCGTGCTTAAGCGAATACAAGATTTACAACTAAACTGCGCACACAAGCTTAAATAAACGGTTATAAGATGCTAACAAGCGGAGCATGCCAAGGCGTTGTCACGTGTTCACAAGCCCGGTCTGGGCGAGATGTTATTCTTTCTCGGCTCTGGCATTATCGTAAGCATTCCCATGGCTCTGTTTTTTGAGCCGTCAACGAGTTTTCTGAGTGGTTATTTTCCACCTTTAGCGGCTCAAATTCTAGCGATTGCTGTTTTAGCACCAATTATTGAAGAGTTTGCTAAGGCGTATCCATTGTTTTATCGTCACGGTGAGAGCCAGAAATCCTTGTTCACTATGGGTCTTCTAGTGGGCTTTGGCTTCGGGATTACTGAGTTTTTCGCTTACGTACTATTGTTAGGCGTTCCATGGTATGTTAGGTTGCCGGGGATAGTCTTTCACGCGGCGTTGACTTCGATTGTCGCTTATGGCATCGCGGCCAAACATTCTGCAACGTTTTATTTGATAGCCGTGTTTTTCCATTCTTCGAACAATTTCATGGCGATTTTGGAGGGTCCAGTGTTATTGTATGCTCTTCTGCTAGCAACCGCGTTTTCTCTTTCTTACATCTTGTACACTAAAGCGTCAGAACAAGTGATAGCCTATTAACGAACGCTGAAGGAGACTGCACGTTTTAGCCCAAAAGGTGCTGGGCATATTTGGCTCATATTTGGATCATATATGGAACGGGGTCTAGAGGGGCGCTGAGCAGATATACACGCTGAGAATGCGTTACTATGCGTATGCTTTGAAGGCTATGTAACCCAGAACGAACACAACACCAACCACGACAAACAAGATGGGAAAACCGTAACTCTCTGCAATGAAAGTACCCAAGAAGCACCCAAACGCTCCGCCCAAACCCACCAGAGCATAAAACACGCCTGCCTTACCCTCAGGAATCAACTCCATGCTAAGCGACAAACTAGAAATCAAAAAGAACCCATAAACCAAACCCATCGCCACGAGAATCAAAATCGCAAAGGGCAAAATGAGAACCGAAGCAGAAACAGCCACAAGAATTAACGATATGCTCAACAAAGCCCTCACCAAATTCGCACGCCTCACAATACCATGCTCATCCATGATTTCTGCCCTGCTACCGACCAAAAAATAACCTGTTGTTGTGCCTATCGTGTTGAAAATGAACACCACAAACACCACACTCTGCGTCAAGCCTAAACTTCGAGAGAAAAACACGGGCAAAGGCGTAAACAACATGCTCGTCGCAAAAGAAAACAATAAAAGCCCCAAACAAAACAACGTCACGCTTTCCTCCTTCAAACTTTCATTAACCTTTGCACCTTCAAACGCACGAGAAGCCACAGCAAAACCTCGATGCGCAAAATTAAAAACCCTTTCGATGGCAACAAGCCGCCGCTCAAAAATGAACAACGGATCACGAATCAACAAAAGCGAAGCCACAAACGCCACTGCATTCAGCAAACTCACAAACAGAATAAACCACACATTCGCTAACCCAACACCAGAAAGCGCAAACCCGAGCACCAAACCCGCAAGCCAACCAACTTCAGTCAAACCCTCATAACTCGCAAAACTGTGCTCCCACTCCTCACGCGAATAATACTCTGCAATAAGCACATTTTTGGGCGCCTCATGAGCCACATGAAAAACCGAAATCAAACCGTACAGCACAATAAGCAACCAAATGCTACTTGTCACAGAAAACACATAAAACAATAGACTCATACCAGCAAACGAGATGAGAATAAACAAACGGTAACGTCGCGTCCTATCGCACAAGTAACCCCAAAAAAATGAAAACGGCACAGCCGCAAAATTCGCCACAGCAATCATAATGCCAACATATATTAATCCTTCCGACCCTGGCAAGTGCAAATCGTTGACTACATACAACGGCAGAAAGATCGAGAGCAGCCCGAACGCCATCTCGTGAAACATGAAGCCAAGGAACTGGCGCATAACCACGAGAGGAAGTGAACCATAAAGAAAAACCTTCTGCCCGCGAACACTGTGTCATGCTCAAAAAACGTTTTTATGCCTACTCACACTTGACTGAAATACAACTTATGCGAAGTGAAACAAGAATGACAACAACCCAAACCATCGGCCACAGCCACTACGGAACACTCGCTTTAATAGCCATAATAATGATCGCCCTATTCGCAGGCAGCTTCTACGCCTACACACTCTACAAAAACGACAAAGCCATGCTAGAAAGCCAAATCGGCGCATTAAACGTCCAAAACTACGCGCTAAGAGAACAGCTAAAAAACCAAAGCCAAGTAGTGTTCGAAAACATCTCTCTAGCGCAGCTTTATGACAGAATAAAAAGCTCAGTAGTAATGATACGCGGCTTCATAACCTCAGGAGGCATATTCACCCAAACAATCGCCGAAATCCAAGGCTCAGGATTCGTTTACAACTACTCAGGACGCATGGTAATCATAACAAACAACCACGTCGTCGACGGCGTTTCAAACATAAGCGTCACATTCATCAACGGAACAACATACGCCGCCAACGTACTCGGCACAGATGTATACGTTGATCTGGCTGTGTTAGAAGTTGTAAACGCACCTGCAAACGTGTTCAAACCCCTTCCATTAGCATTCTCTTCAACGCTAAAAGTCGGCGACACAGTAATAGCCGTAGGCAACCCATACAAACTCGCAGGCTCCATGACCACGGGCATCGTAAGCCAACTGGGCAGAACAATCACCGAAAACACCACTAACTACGCGATAGCAAACATAATTCAATTCGACGCACCCATAAACCCAGGCAACTCGGGCGGGCCACTACTTAACAGCGAGGGCCAAGTTGTCGGGATAACCACAGCCATCGTACAAAACTCGCAAGGATTAGGCTTTGCTATTCCATCAAACGCTATAATACGCGAAATCTCATACCTCATAAACTTACAACAGTACACACATCCATGGCTCGGCGTCCAAGGAACAGACATGGATTACTACATAGCAAACGCCATGAACATCAACATCACTTATGGCTTTCTCCTAACAGGCGTTACGAGCGGAGGCCCAGCGGATACAGCGGGATTAAGAGCGGGAACGCAAAACGTGCAAATCGAAGGAACCACGATACCCATAGGCGGGGATATAATAATCGCCATGAACGGCACCAGAATAATAAATTATGATGCTCTTTCGTCATACTTGGAAGAGAACGCAACACCAGAAAACACCATAAACCTCACAATAAAGCGTGATGGCATCTCTACACCCTTCAATGTCACGGTGACGCTTGAAGCCCGGCCGCCGCCATAACCGTAGAGCAAAGACTTACCCACACAACTGTAACTATCTCTAGCTTCAATAGTGCAACATCAGGGCTGACAACAACATTCGAATCGCTAGAAAAATGTTCACAAGCAGAAATCATCAGTCAAAAGGATATTCACGGCTTATCTATGCTGACAGACTTTTTAGCCAACGGCTTGCGCTTAAGCTCTGTGCCGCAGATCTTGCATTTTTTTAACTTGTAATCAGCAGGATACTTATGATGACACGCGGGGCAATAGAGAATCCAGTAAAAACGGAAGCGTATGCCAAAAGTCATCAGCGGAATAAACTCTATGCCTATTTGATGCGCAACATTCTGTATCGAATAATCATCTGTAACGATCGAGGGTGAATAACCAGCATTTTTCAATTCCAACGCCAAAGCCAAAACGTGCAAGTCAGCCTCAGAAAGGTAAAGCATATCGCCTACGGTTTTCGACGACTCCTTAACCTTCCGAATGTTCTGCTCCTCGGGCATCTTAACCTTCAATTTTCCGCTCTCCACTGCGGCATTAAATCTTACCCAGGGCAACGAATCTGCAATCAATTCCTCTCTTACAGTGGGCACCGTGTACTGCTCTTCAGAAACTGTGAGCGGATCAAATCCGGCAATCAAAGCAGAAGTATCTAAAACTATCACTCTGGTTTTCTTTGGCTCAGTTAACTCTTATCCTCCCCGATAAAACAGCATTCTCGCTTCTAGACGCCGATAGAAGTTCCTTCTGAAACGAATAAATGTGGTCTGATGTTCAGATTTGGAAATTGTTAGGCATGGGTTTTCGGTCTGCAGCGCTTTGCGATGTTGCCCATCGATTACGACAAAAGTCTTCTGTGGTTTGGTAACCTCAACTGTCACAGTCGAAGAAGCTGGAAAGATCATGGGGTGAAAAACTGCGAGTGGGCAAACGGGCGTCAAAACGAACGCGTCCATGCGTGGATCCAAAACAGGACCACCCGCTGTGAGAGAGTAGCCGGTCGAGCCGACTTGTGAAGCCACCATGACCGCGTCTGCGCGGCATTTTCCTATGGGAGTTTTGTCTATCCTAATTTTAGCGTACAAAAGCTTCACTGGTGCATCTGGTGTGATTAGAACTTCGTTCAGTGCGTCTGGAAGTCGTTCACCTTCGACGGTTGAGGCGAGTTTTGTGTATTTTTCCAGTTTAAACTCGCCACGCAGGCAGTCGTCTATCGCTTTTATTGCCCTGTTCGGTTTCACTTCTGTTAGAAAGCCTCTCACTCCGATATCTATCGCAAGAATGGGCGGCTCTGGTTTCGGAATTTCTAAGCATGTTCTGAGGATTGTGCCGTCCCCGCCGATTGTGATTAGCATGTCTGGCCGCATCTTCGCCAAGGGTGTTGCCAAGGCAGTTTCTTTTATGCTTGCGGCCAGTTCAGGTTCTAGAAGTATGGGTAATTTTTTGGTTCTTAGGTGAGTTGTGATTTTTTTGGATAACTGTATTGCGTCTTTTCTGTCGGTTCGTGACACTATGCCTATATTGTTGAACACGGTTTTCACCGCTTAATGACCTTAATTTATATATCTTAGTTGTTAAGAATTGCTGTGTAAAAAGAGGCGAAAATGGTTGAGCAAGCCTACTGACGTGGGAAGCATTCGCGTGGGCGGATACATCATAATCGACGGTGAACCATGCCGTGTAGTTGACCTCGCAAAATCCAAACCTGGCAAGCATGGCTCGGCGAAGGCTCGAATAGTCGCGGTCGGAGTTTTTGACAACACCAAAAGAACGCTCGTAAAACCAGTCGATGCTCAGTGCGAAGTGCCGATAATCGAAAAACGCGCGGGACAGGTAATCGCGTTACTGCCCTCATCTGTGCAAGTTATGGACCTTGAAAACTATGAAGTCTTGGAAGCACCAATGCCAGACGAAGACGAAGTGAAGAATAAACTGGCTTCGGGCGTAGAGGTCGAATACTGGCGAATTCTGGGCAAAACAAAAATCGTACGCACTAAAGGCTAAACTGCATTCGTCTATCCTTTTAATACGGATTCAATTTTCTATACTTTCATGTGGGACCGTATTGAAGAAAGTTAAACACATGCGGGTTCGGAAGGGCTTAAGTGCCGAAGAACTCGTTGAACAAATGCAACGGTGTGGAGTTCTCGGTGCTGGAAAAATCGGCAAAGCCACAGAACTAACGGCCAAAATGTTCGGTGACCCAGATTATACGGTTTTTCTAACGTTGGCAGGTGCGCTGGTGCCTGGCGGACTTCGCAGTGTCATTTCAGACTTAATTCGTGAAGAATATGTAAACGTGCTGGTGACGACGGGTGCAAACATGGTTCATGACATGGTGGAAGCCTTAGGATACAGTCATTACATCGGCACATTCCAAGCGGAGGATGCACGGCTGAAGGCAGAAAGAATTGGTAGAATCGGCGACATCTATGTTCAGCAGCAGGCTTTTGAGGCGTTGGAAAAATGGTTGGATAAGGCCTTAAACGATATTTCCGAGAATGAGAGACAACGAATAGCGCCTTCGACGATTCTTAACGAAATTGGAAAGCGCATCAGGGACAAGGATTCCATTCTCGCCAATGCTGCTAGGCGAAATGTACCCATTATTTGCCCTGGTCTAGCCGACTCCATCGCGGGTTTTCAGTTGTGGATGTTTAGTCAAGACAAAAAACTTGTGATGGACTCGCTTTTGGACGTGAAGAAGCTCGTGGAAATTGTTTACGAAGCCAAGAAAGCAGGCATAATTATTCTCGGCGGCGGATGGCCCAAACACTTCACGTTGTTCGCTAACACTTTTCGCGAAGGCGTCGACTCTGCAGTTCAGATTACTATGGACAGACCTGAGCCTGGAGGTCTGAGTGGTGCTTCTTTAGACGAGGCGATAAGCTGGAGCAAGGTGCGGCCAAAGGGTGGAGCTGTTACTGTGGTGTGCGATGCTACGATTGCGTTTCCTTTAATCGTCGCTGCTGCTTTGAGTAAGCTTTAAGTCCACCATTCCCAGTCTTGTCGTTCGAAGACTAGATAGAGAACCAGCAGAATAACGCCCCAAGTGATTGCCGTAGCAGCATAGAATAACGGATTGGTAATTCCTCCGTCAATCGACAGATTGAATGCGTACGCGCTTAAGCCGCAGGCGCCGATGAGGAAGAGGAAGAAGATTATGAAGTAGATGACTTTTTGTGCCGCCACACATTTCAGCCTCAGATTACAGTTTAATAGTGGGAAGTACGGTTAAAATTTTCTCTGCCAAAAGTAAATTTTCATTCTACTGGGATTTTGTAGCTGCGTTTTCTGGGAAGTCTTATCTCGAGCATTCCACGTTTGAAGCTGGTTTCAATATGCTGCATGTCTACTGGCACTGGAATTCGGGTTTGGCAACTGAAAGAGGAAAATTCACCTTCGTGATGCACGATGCCCATTTCCTTGAATTTTACTCTGCGCTTCAATTCCGCCGTAATTTCGAGTCTGTCGCTGTTTATGGGTTCCACTTTAACGCTGTAAGACTGCACGTATGGCAAGTCAGCTGTGATTATCACTTCTTTAGGCGTCACAAATATGCTGCTTAACGGCTCGAGTGTGCATGCTCGCAGATCCCAGCTTGGGCGCTCGATTGTGGGTATACCCTCTTTTAGTTTTTCGGCTTCATCCAGGTATTCTCTGATCATGTCGTAAATTGATTGTTTCTTCTTTTTGTTCTCCACTATGCTAGCCTCCTCTTATACGTACAAAGGCAAGTCGTACTCCTGCCCCTTCTTCATTTTTGTCATTTCTTGCTGTGTTCTTTTCATGACATCTCTCGCTCTGAGCCGTATCTCTTCTCCCTTCTCTAGCAGTGTGGTTACATCGATTTTTTTATCCGTGATGTTTGCAAATTCCTTCAACGCCGCTGCAGCCGCTTCTGGATCTGGATAGTTGAAGAAGGATTGAGCGAGAAGCGCGATGGCAGGCAGGTTTTTTTCGGCGCAATAGCGTAGAATGAGTGCTTGTGGACCCACTAAGTAGCCTTCGCGCAGTACTTCTATTCCCTTGTCTCCCAACATTTTCAGTAAATCTGCATTAGAGGCTACGCCGTAGACTTTGGGTTTCTCGATGTCTTGACGGTTTTGTATGGGCATGCCGCTGATGGATATGGTCAGCTTAGGTTTCTTGGATTGTCCCCAGTCTAAGAGTGTGCGCATGAACAGTTGAATGCTATCGGCAGGAATGGCCATCTCTGAAATCGTGATTAACAGACTACCGTTGCCGAAAACACGAATTGGCGCGTAGGGTAGCCCTTCATGCAACACAGCCACGGGCGGCAGGGATTCAGAGTCCATGTAAGCCATTTCGACCATTTTGTACTCTGTAATCAGGTGAGAGGCCGCGATAACGCCTACCAAGCCGACGTCGGGCATGCCATGAACCAGAAAAGCCTCTGATGGAACATTATTCTTCTCAATAATTTTAGCTGTGCTCAACAAGGTTCACTTCACAATAGGTTAAATATGCAAAGTAAAAAAGATTATGCTGAACATACACAGATAAACACAAGTGAGAAAGGCTAAAAATGTCAATTGAAGGCTTAGGCTCTTCGCTTTATCAGGCATTGCGCAAGGTTTTCCGAGCTTCCGTAGTCGACGAAGCAACAGTTAAGGAACTCGTCCGCGACATCCAACGCGCCCTGCTACAGGCAGACGTAAACGTGCAACTAGTATTGGAAATCTCAAAGCGTATCGAAGACCGCGCGTTGAAAGAAAAGGTTCCACCAGGCGTTTCTCGACATGAGCACGTGATTAAAGTCGTCTATGAAGAACTGACGCGGTTTCTCGGCGAAAAACCCGTACCGTTGAGAGTGGAACCCGGAAAACGCAAGGTGCTCATGCTCGTGGGAATCCAAGGCTCAGGCAAAACCACTGCTTCGGCAAAATTGGCACGGTACTTTCAGAAGCGGGGCATAAAAACCGCCCTCGTATGTGCAGACACGTTTCGTCCGGGCGCTTATGCGCAGATGCAGCAGTTGGCGAGCAGAATCAATGTGCCGACGTATGGAGACCTAAACGTTAAGGACGCTGTGAAGGTCGCGAGAGAGGGCTTGAAACGATTTGACGATAAAGACCTTGTCATAGTGGACACTTCGGGTAGACACAAGGAAGAGAAAAGCCTAATCGAAGAAATGAAACAGCTGGAGAAAGCCGTCAAACCCGACGAAGTCATGCTGGTCATAGACGGCACGATCGGACAGCAAGCGGCTATTCAGGCAAAGGCTTTCCACGAAGCCACGCCGATCGGTTCAATTCTCGTCGCTAAGTTAGATGGCTCTGCAAGGGGTGGCGGTGCACTTTCGGCAGTCGCAACTACGGGCGCGCCGATTAAGTTCATTAGCACTGGCGAGAAGGTTGAGGATATAGAAGCCTTTGTGCCATCCCGATTCGTTGGCAGGTTGCTCGGTATGGGCGACTTGGAAACGCTGCTAGAGAAAGTAAAGGAAGCCGAGATAAAGGTGCCTGAGAAGAAGGCAAAACAGATTCTCAGCGGCAAATTTACGCTTACAGACATGTATGAACAATTCGAAGCTCTAAAGGGTATGGGTCCATTTAAGCGTTTGTTGAAGATGTTTCCAGGCATGGGTTACAACATTCCAGATGACGCTATGGAAGCGGCGCAAGGCAAACTAGAAACTTGGCGGGTCATAATACAGTCTATGACGCCGAAAGAACGCGACAACCCGAAAATGTTCTCTTCGTCTCGCATCAGGCGTGTTGCTCGGGGGGCGGGAACCTCGGAAAAAGACGTGAAAGAGCTGCTTAAACAGTACGCGATGATGAAAAAAATGATGAAAACGCTGCGGCGCAAGCGTCTGCCGATGTTCGGAGGACAAAAAGGACAAAAACTACAGATGGGCTAAAACGCGAAAACGTTTAGAACAAGGTAAAAAGCAATGAGTATTCTTGAAAAAGCACAGAAACTGCTCGAACAGTATGCATTGTGCGATAACTGCTTGGGAAGACAATTCGCGCTTTTGGGACATGGACTCGAAAACCAAACACGTGGCGGAGCGATAAAACTTCTCTTAACTATGAAAGCACATGAAATGACGCTTGTAAACGAAAAACAGGGTCCTGTCCTGCTCAAAACCCTGGCGGCAAACGGTGCTTTTCCAGCGGCATTAGAGATTTTAAAAACCCAAAAAAAACGCGGTGTCAAAGTAAAACAGTGCTACTTGTGCGAAGAAATAGCGGAAAACGCAAAAGAACTTGCCGATAAAACAGCTAAACTATTGACTGAGTACGAGTTTTCAACATTTCTCATCGGCATTAAACTGCCTCCCAATGTTGAAGAGCGCGAAGACGAGTTGAAAGCCAAATTCGACCTGAACTTCAGCGAAAGCATGCGAAACGAGTTCAGTCGAACCATCGGCAAAGCAGTTTCAACTTTGACTGGAAAAGAAGTGGAGTTTCGGCGACCCGATATAGCCGTCATCATTAACCCCTTCACTAAACATGTCGCGTTACAAGTTAACCCACTCCATATCGCAGGTAGATACAAGAAACTCGAAAGAGGCATCCCTCAATCTCGCTGGTTCTGCAGAAACTGCCACGGAAAAGGCTGCGAACGATGCAACTGGACAGGAAAAATGTACGCCGAGTCAGTTGAAGAGTTCATAGCGACGCCCACTTTAGAAATGGCAAGGGGCGAAGCGGCGATTTTGCACGGGGCGGGGCGCGAGGATGTTGATGCACGCATGTTGGGACACGGAAGACCATTCGTAATCGAAGTGAAGGCACCCAAGAAACGTTTCATCGATTTAAAAAAATTAGAAAGAGCAATCAATGAAAATGCATCAGCAAAGGTTGAAGTGAAAGGTCTGCGTTTCGCCGACAAAGAACTGGTTAGACGTTTGAAGAAAGGTGAAACTTCGCAAAAAACGTACAATGTGACCATAGATTTTGACCGTTCTGTTTCTGACAAAGAACTGAAAAAAATAGAGAACTCACTTAGAGGATTGGTTGTATATCAGCAGACGCCTCAACGGGTGTTGCATAGGCGTGCTGACCGCGTGCGGGAAAAGTACATATATGAGGCTAAAGTAAAAAGGTTGACGCCTAACCGTGTGCGGCTTAGAGTCAGGTGTCAAGGGGGCCTGTACGTAAAAGAATTGATTACAGGCGATGAAGGAAGAACCAAGCCGAGCATGGCGGAAATCCTTGGCACGAAAGCTACGCCGTCAGAATTAGACGTGTTAGAAGTGAGGGAATAGGTATGAAACGTTCACGGGGCTATCGTACGAAGACGCGTTCGTTGCTTACGCGTGAGCCTAGACAGAAAGGCAAAATCGGACTGAGCAAGCTGCTTCATGATTATCAACCTGGCGAGAAGGTTGTAGTAAAGATAAATTCAACTATTCAGAAGGGTATGCCGCATCGTCGCTTCCATGGAAAGACAGGCGTTGTGACGAGCAAAAGAGGCAGAGCGTATACTGTGAATGTTAGCCAAGGAGAAGCGGTTAAGGAAATCATCGTTCGTCCAGAACATTTGACACCGTTGTCGGAGGGCAAGCATGTCTAAGAAGCCTGTTGAAGATAAACCCTTAACAGTGCCACAGGTCAAAAAACTACTGGAATCCATGGGCGAAGAACACTTAGACCAGTTTCAACGCCGGACACTCGATTACACGGCTAAATTCTCGAAAATCGCTCCCGAAAACGCAGAAAAATTGATGCAGAAACTGATAAAGGAATACGAGCTGGAACTTGATGAAGCTGTCGAGATAGTTAACTGCATGCCTGAAAGCGTGGAAGAAATTCGTGTTTTCTTGGGTGGCGGAAAGAAGATTATCGAGACGTCAAAGATAGAGGCAATCTTGTCGCTTTTGAACGAGTACCGCAAAGAGTAATAAGCGTTTTAATCTCTATACCTATACTATTTGTTTTGTCTCTTGGAGGCAAATGAGAAAGGGTGAGCGCTGAGAAGAGGTACGAGGAACACGGCTACGTGTTAGACTTTTTGCCGCACGGACGACCAGGCGCGAGGGCGGTGTACAGAGCGGGAGCCCTAGTTCAACTTATAGGCGAAGAATACTTCACACTTCTAGAAGCTATTCTAAGAGAAGGGTTAACTGCCAAAACGGGCGACAGGCTGTACGTGGGAAAAGAACAGAGAACCGAAATCACTTACATCATGGGCAGAATCGGGTTCGAAGAACTCACAACAACATCCAAGATGGAGCTTCCTAACGTCATAGAAAAGATAATCCTGAACAGGGAAAAGTGGTTCATCAACTTCTTCAACACTGCCCATGCTATCACGCCGCGTATGCACGCCTTAGAATTGATACCAGGCATCGGGAAGAAGTACATGTGGCAAATAATTAACGAACGAGAACGAAAACCCTTTGAAAGCTTCGTTGACCTGCAAACTCGCGCTAATATTCCCAGCCCCGCAAAGCTGGTGGCAAAAAGAGTTTTGGAAGAGCTGGAGGGCGAAAGCAAATATCGCCTTTTCACGCGTGCTCCGTAGTGAAAAACTGATGAGTTTAACCGAAAAAACAAAGAAGCTTCTTAAACACCACAGAATTTTTCCGTCAAAACGTTTAGGACAGAATTTCATGGTTGATGAAGGTTTTTTGCACTCTATGGTTTCTTATGCTTCCCTCAGCAGGGAAGACGTTGTTCTAGAAATCGGCGCGGGTTCAGGTATGCTTACTCGGGTTCTTTCTCAGCTGGGTGGCAGGGTTATAGCGGTTGAGGTTGACCGTAGGCTTGTTGAAGTCTTGAAGAAGGAATTAGCTGGGTTAGGTAATGTTGTCGTTATCGAGGGCGATGTGCTTGAGGCGGCGATTCCCGAGTTTAATAAGGTTGTTGCGAACCCTCCGTTTCACATTTCTTCACCAATCCTCTTTTGGCTGTTGGAGAAGCGTTTTGATTTGGCGGTTTTGACTTTTCAGAAAGAATTCGCTGAACGACTTGTGGCAGATGTGGGAAGCAAGGAATATAGCAGATTAACTGTGGAAACCTATTACCGCGCCGAAGTGGAACTATTGGAAACTGTGCCTAAAGAGGCGTTTTTTCCGGCACCAGACGTTGATGCGTGTATCGTGCGTTTGAAGCCACGGAGTGCGCCACCGTTCAGTGTGAAGAATAAAGAAGTGTTTCATGAGCTGGTTCGGACACTTTTTACTCAGCGCAATCGTAAGGTTCGAAACGCTGTTGCTGGTCTACTTCGTAAGATGGGTAAGAGCGAGAGTCTTGCGGATTCGCTTTTGTTTCACGATAAGCGCGTGCGAGAACTCGCGCCAGAGGATTTTGGAGCGATCGCTAATGAACTCGCAGATTAAGAGAATCTTTTTCGACGATTATGTGTTTGATGTTTTTGAGAGTGTTTACAATCCCACCGAGGACAGTTTTCTCTTAGTCCAAAACTTGACGATCAAAAAGGACGATTTGGTTCTGGACATGGGCACTGGCTGTGGAATACAAGCGGTTTTAGCATCACAGAAAGCTCGAAAAGTCGTGGCTACCGATATTAATCCTAATGCAGTGCGTTGTGCTGTGCACAATGCCGCGTTGAACAAGGTTGCAGACAAAATAGAAGTGCGCCAAGGAAGTCTGTTTGAACCCGTGAAAACGGATGAAAAGTTTGACGTTATTGTCTTCAACGCTCCGTATTTGCCGTCTGAAGCTTGGGAAAAGCATGATTTGGCGAGTTTGGCGTGGGCTGGCGGAGAATCTGGGCGAGGAATTATTGATCGTTTCATCGTCGAGGCGCCCATGCATTTGAAGACTAATGGAAGAATCTTTTTGGTTCAGTCAACTCTCGCCGATGTCGAGCAGAGTTTGCGGATGTTTGCTGAGCAGGGGTTGGATGTGAAGGTCGTTGCTGAAAGTAAGGTTGCGTTTGAGACGATTGTTGTTATCGAGGCGAGGCGTTAGCTTACTCTTTGGTCTTCTTTAGTTTTGGGAAGAATTGTCCAACGGTTTTCTGGTAGGCTGTGTATTCGTCGCCGAATTTTTGAATCAGGATCTTCTCTTCTTCGCGTACGATTTGTAGGTAACCTGGGATTGCTATAATGGGAATTAGCGCTATTCATGTGAGCCAGATGAGAAACAAGCCGGGGAACATTATGAAGTATGCCCAAACATGCGCCCAGAAAGGCTGCTGTGAGGATTTCTGGTAGCATGACACCTTGAACTGGGTGGCTTATCTGTATTTTTCTATAACGTAATCTGCGCACCAGCCGATGAATTTTGGGCAGAGTTCCTTTCGAAATTCTTTGTGCTGATATTTTTCCTTTCCTTCTTGTGCTTGAAGGTCGCATTGCGTCAATACTCTGCATTGGCTACTCCCGAATTCTTTTTCAAAGGCTTTAATCATCTGCCGAACGCTTTCATAAGCAGCGTTTCGTTTCTCTCTTTCTTCTTCACCCTTCTCACAACCCCTCAGCAAACCAATAGCCATCACAGCACCGCTTAACGCTCCACAGATTTGGCCAGATCTACCAACCCCAGCGCCAAATCCTGTTGCGATTCGCGGAATTATTGACGATTCTTGGTGGAAATGCTCGCTCAAGGCAAGAAGTACAGATTCTGCGCAGTTATAGCCTGAATCGAATCGTTTGACGGCTTTTTCAGCGTTTTTTATCGTCAATTTAGGTTCTCCTTTTCTTTTTGTGATAGGATTCAAGATAAGATTTTTGAGAGAAACTTCTAGAAATAGGCATGATGTGTCTTATTTTAGACATGGAAGATTGTTGCATAAACTATATGAGTGATGGTTTTACTGTATTTTCTGGAAGAGAAGTGTAGAGGCTGGAGAAAGGAGTTACCAGAAAATGATTCCTCTACTATTCCCTTCCTTCATCTCATGATTTATGCAGTTGCATTCTATTTATATGTTTTATGTTGAGACGGAACGCTCTGCATGAAACACTTCAAAACCTTTCATTACTTATGTCTAATGAGGCTTTCAATAAAGCAGAGCTGATCATTTGAGACCAGGTTTTGAAACTTAGGATCACTAATTCTTTTCGTTCAAAGAAAGCTCAAAGAAAAGAGAATGGACAGACTTGGAGTCGTGTATTTCGCCTATTCTTCCTTCTTTTTTTCTCCTTTGACTCCTTCCTTTACTCCTTTCCCAAAGCCCTTTACGACTCCAAACCCTTTTTTCAATCCTTTTCCAACAGCTTCTCCTGTTTTCTCCGCGGCTTGCTCAGCCTTGCCTTTTTCTTCTTTTTTCTCTGGCAATCTCACACCTCCTGAAATCTTACCTACATAAATTCATTAAGCGTCTTGGTCAATAAGATTTATTGAGGCTTCAATGAAGAAAAACCAGAGAACCATCTTCGAAACTGGACATTGTGATGTCTTATTTTGTTTCTTTTAATACTCTCCAAGCACGAGGATAGTGAAGGCAAGCAGGGCACCAATTAGTGCTCCCGTAAACTGAAGCCCTCCAGGCTCTATAAGGATGTTCAATCAGGGCTCCTATCAACCATCCAATAATTGCCGAAAGAAATACTCCTACGAATGCAAATTCAACCTTCAACTCCCATCAAATAGTTATCCATTCATTTATGGAACTGTGCAAAGAAAAATTTCTAGGGGCTCCATGAAATCTTTGGCGGAAGTATTAAGACTAAGATTGTCCGAGTTCTTATTGAAATGACGAATATATTCCAGATGAAGCTAAATTCAATTCAGCCAAGCCAGTTGTATATCAGTTCTGAGAAACTAGGCAGCATAATGAAAAGCCTTGAACAGAGCAAACCTGTGTTTGTTGAACCTATACCAATAAAGAAGCTTGGAAATCAAGTCATTTTCGTTGATGGTCATACAAGAGCTTTTGCAGCATTCTTGCTTGGTCTTTCCGAAATTCCAGTCTACTGGGAAAATGAAGATCTTGATTGGGAAGAATACGAAATTTGTGTTGAATGGTGTAAGGAAGAAGGGATTCACACCATATCAGATCTGAAGAATAGGGTCGTATCTTCAAATGATTACCAAGTTCTCTGGCTTGATAGATGTGGAAGAATGCAAAGGGACTTGGAAGAAAAGAGAAAAGCTCAGAAAAACCCAGCAAAGACACAATAACCCTTCGAAAGCTTCGAGTTTCTGAGTCTTCTGCTTGTGGTCTCAATCGTGTCTTCTGAGAGCTATTGTTCTTCGTTTGCCACAAGACTTAAAAAATTCTAGAATTGCAGAGGGTTTGTCTATGGTGCAGAGGGTGGGATTCGAACCCACGAACGCCTGCGCGACAGGCTCCTGAAGCAACCGCGTCGCTTTTTATGTGCGACTCTGCGCCTTTGACCTGGCTCGGCGACCTCTGCTCTGGTGGTATTGGTTTATTCTCGAATACTTACTTAAATCTGTCTTGCCACTAGTTGCGTTCAACTCGTATCAGACCGTCCTGATAGATTCGAAGCAAACGAGAAAAACCCTCCAATACAAGTGAACCAGCGATTCTCTGTTCATATTTGGATCATATTTGGATCCTAATAGGATCATATAGTGAACGGGGGTAGGGGGAGCGCAGCGCAGATATTCACACTGAAAACTACCTATACTAGAACAAGCGTGTACACGCACACAAAAAAAAAGGATACTATGCTTTGGGTTTTATCGCCGAAACTTTAACGCTTGCAACCGTGTTTTCGATTCCTTTCAAGTCTGCACTGCGTATGTTTGCTTCTTTCATGACAGCCTTCGCCGTTGGATCGTTAATCATCAAATCCAAAGGAAACTGCGTCTCCTCAACCACTTCGACGCCATCAAAACCCGCAGTCTCAATCGCCTCAATGTATTTGTCTTTCAAGATTGCGCCGGCAAGGCAGCCCACGTACGCTTTGACGCTGCGCTTTATCGCTTCGGGCAACGACTTTAACAGCACGATGTCTGAAACCATCAATCTTCCACCAGGCTTTAAGACTCTGAAAGCTTCTTTGAAAACACGCGGCTTATCCGGCGACAAATTGATAACACAATTCGAAATCACAACATCCACAGCGCCATCCGCAACAGGCAAATTCTCGATTTCACCCAGCCTGAACTCCACGTTCTTATAATTTCCCTTCCTAAGATTTGTCCTCGCCCTGTCAATCATTTCAGGCGTCATATCAACGCCAATAACACGCCCCTTCGCACCAACTTTCTTAGCAGCTAGGAAACAATCCATACCCGCACCCGAACCCAAATCAAGAACAGTTTCACCCGACTTCAAAGACGCCAACGCAACCGGATTACCACAACCCAAACTAAGATCCGCACCGGCAGGAATAGAACGCAACTCCTTTTCACTGTACCCTAGTTTTTCACTGATTCCTTGCCCACAGCAAGAACCCTCTCTTTTCGCCACCTTAGCATAACCTTCCCTAACAATTTTCTTCACTTTCTCCTCTTCCATCCACGCTCACCTCCCGCCTCTCACTCAAAGATTCCCCTAAGCATAGGCCCAAGCATATTCTTCACCGAATTGCCAAACCGTTCCGCTTTGACCATCATAAAACAGCATATTTCACCCTCACTTTCACAGCCAATTACCGCCAATTTGTCGTTTGGCTTCAGCTTGGCTTTCTCCCTCAAATCCTTCGGAAGAACAACCTGACCCTTCGAATCCATGGTTACTATCGCACTGACTCTACAATTACTCTCTTTTGCCATATCAACCATCGCGCACATGATACATTTCACAATATTTAAACTTATCTGAAAATTCAGAAATTTCCTAAAATGTGCCCCTTCACAGAAAGCGCTTCTAGAAATACGTGTTCTATTGTTATTTGATTCTTAACGTATACGCTATAATTATTCCAATCGCCGAGAGCACCACCATCGCAATTAATGGACGCACATGTGCCTGCGTGGACGCATGCGCACAAGTATCTTGGATCCGTTTTTTAGTATTTGGCGCTGAGATACAAGAGCACAATCAACGCTCCGAACGCGAACAAGTCTGGTAACAAGGCAAACGGTCCCAGACCAACCGGTCGATATCCAAAAGCCCGTATCACTAGTGGGTTAGAGGCAAGGGCGTTCAGGAGGAAAACTGCGGAGAATATTATCAGTCCGATTGTGAACTCTGACCTTGTCTTTCTGTATATACTGACGTATATGAGCAGCAAGATGATCGAAAGGGTCACATTGATGGTAGAAACTACAGCTTGTGCTGTGTAGAAAAATTCTATGTCTCCCGGAATATATGGCGATGGTGGATGTTCAAAGGGAGAAAACGGGTAAAAGAACGTCGACAC
>DATKLC010000123.1:0-8299 GCA_035542635.1 Candidatus Krumholzibacteriaceae bacterium
TAGCGGCAGTTTCCGATGACCACGTTGTAGACTTTTTTGAACGCCTCGTCACCCGCCTTAGGCGTTTCGGGAATAACGCCTTTTTTGCCATCCGACAAAACTTTCCTTATAGATTCGGGCACCCTATTCCATAGGTTATACTTCTCTAAAACGCGAATGGCATCGCTAAAAGTGGTCGAATCAGGAACGGTTGGACCTGAAGCAATAAAATCCAACGGGTCCCCTAGGACGTCCGAGAGAATGAGATTCAGAATAGTGGCGGGATAGGCTTTTTTCGCCAGCCAGCCGCCCTTAAACTCTGAAATGTGCTTCCGCACCGTGTTTATCTCGTTAATAGTTGCGCCACATTTGAGCAGGGCATCGGTGACTTCTCTCTTGTCATCAACAGAAATCCCGTCTCGAGGCAACGGCATGAGACTCGATCCGCCGCCAGAGATTAGGCATATCACCAAATCATCTTTCTCAGCCTTTTCCGCAATCGTTAGCATCCGTTTTGTGCCTTCCACGCCCGATTCATCAGGAACCGGATGACTAGCTTCATGAAGCCTAATAACACGAGTGACTTGATTGTTGCCATGTGGGACGTTCACAAAACCTTCAGTAATTCTCCTGTTTAAGATTTGTTCCACCGCTTCCGCCATGGTGCCACTGGCTTTGCCCCCGCCAACAACGTAGATATTCTTGATTTTCCTCAAGTCAAAAGAGTACTCGTTCACTCTTAAAATGTTGTTCTTGAGGATTAGTTTTGACGCGATTATTTTTTCTGGGTTAACGGCGTTCACGGCGGCTTCCAAACTTTCCAAAGCGTATAAGCGAGCCCGATGATTGAGCGAAGTTTCGCCGTTTTCAATAAGCGCCTGTTTGTTTTTTATTTGCACCATGATGATTTCACGGTTTTTGGCAGATGCGTAAACGTAATAAGTTAACAGACTGTTAATAAAGAATTCCACGATACGTTGGTGAACCTTATGCCTAAACCCAAAGTTTACGTAACCCGTATGCTTCCCGAGAGAGGTTTGAAGATAATAAAAGAACACTTCGACACTGAAGTCTGGCCTGAATATGCGCCTCCGCCAAAAAAGGTGATAATCCAGAAAGTCGCAAACGTTGACGCGCTCGTTTCGCTCTTGTCAGATAAGATAGACGCTGAAGTTTTTGATGCTGCGCCGAAGTTGAAGATAGTTTCTCAGTTAGCCGTGGGCTTTGACAACATAGATTTAAAAGAAGCCACCAAACGCGGCATATACGTGACTAACACGCCCGAAGTATTAACCGATACCACAGCCGACTTCGCCTGGGCGCTACTGATGGCAATCGCACGCCGCGTGGTCGAAGCCGACAAATACGTACGCACAGGCAAATGGAAAGTTGGCTGGCACCCAGAAATGCTGCAGGGCAGAGACGTGTACGGCGCAACGATGGGCATAGTCGGCGCAGGCAGAATAGGCTACGAAATCGCCCGCAGAGCCAAGGGTTTCAAGATGAAAATTCTCTTCTACGACGTTATTCCAAGACCAGAGATGGAGAAAGATTTCGGCGCAAAAAAAGTGGATTTGGACACGCTCTTGCAGGAATCCGATTTTGTGAGCCTGCATGTCCCGTTGATGAAAGATACCCTGCACCTTATTGATGAATCAAAACTAAGAATGATGAAGAAAACCGCCTACTTAATCAACAATTCACGCGGACCCGTAGTAAACGAGGAAGCACTCATTAAGGCATTAAAAGAAGGCTGGATAGCAGGCGCCGGTTTCGACGTCTTCGAACAGGAACCCACACCGAAAACCAACCCCCTGCTAAAGATGGATAATGTCGTGGTCGCGCCACACATAAGCAGCGCCAGCTACGAAACCAGAAGCAGAATGGCAGAAATGGTCGCCGAAAACTTAGTCGCATTCTTCGAAAAAAGAAAGCCACCAAACCTGGTCAATCTAGATGTCATGAAAGTACGACCACTATAAAAAAAGGCGCATATTCGCTTTTTCTATACCCGATGCCAGCCACTGTAATCGTTAAATACCTCATTGCCTTCTACTCTATTTTCCCTTTCAAAAAAGGTGATTGATGTGTCATTGGTTTGTGCAAAAAGAATGGAAAGTCTAGGAACAGAAACAGCGTTTGAAGTGCTCGCAAAGGCTAAAGCGCTCGAAAAGCAAGGCAAAAACATTGTGCACCTAGAGATTGGCGAACCAGATTTCGACACGCCGAAGAACATTAAAGAAGCAGCTGTGAAAGCTCTATACGCCGGCTACACACACTATACACCCGCCGCAGGAATCCCTGAACTGCGCGAAACCATAGCAGAGTACATAGCCAAAACCAGAAAAATCGATGTCACACCAGACGAAGTTGTAGTCACGCCAGGAGCCAAACCGATAATTTTCTTCAGCATACTCGCCTACGTGAACCCAGGCGAAGAAGTACTCTACGTTAACCCAGGCTTCCCGATTTACGAATCCGTAATAAACTTCATCGGCGCCAAAGCCGTGCCCATACCACTCTTGGAAGAAAGAGACTTTCGTTTAGACCCAAACTTTGTAAGAGATCATATTACAAAAAAGACCAAAATGATAATCATCAACTCTCCGGAAAATCCCACCGGCGGAGTCTTGACGAAAGACGACTTGAAAGCCATAGCCGATTCAGTAGCCAACAGAGACGACATACTCGTGCTAGCAGATGAAATCTACAGCAGAATAATATACGAAGGCACACCTGAAAGCATCGCCCCACTGCCGGGCATGAAAGAAAAAACGATAATCTTGGACGGTTTCTCCAAAACCTACGCCATGACGGGCTGGCGCTTGGGCTACGGCGTGATGCGCAAAGATTTAGCCCAGAAGGTCACCCAGTTGATGATTAACTGCAACTCGTGCACCAACGCCTTCACACAGATGGCAGGAATAGAGGCACTGAAAGGTCCACAAACTGAACCCGAAAAAATGGTCGTAGAGTTCAAGAAAAGACGAGAAGTCATAGTCTCAGGCTTGAACGGCATCAAGGGCATAAGCTGCAAGAAACCTCACGGCGCCTTCTACGTGTTTCCAAACATAAAGAAAACAGGCATGACTGGACGCGAACTCCAAGACTTACTGCTCAATAAAGCAGGCGTCGCTACTTTGTCGGGGACCTCTTTCGGAAAATACGGCGAAGGCTACTTACGCTTGTCCTTTGCTAACTCGGTGGAAAATATAAAGAAAGCCCTAACACGCATCTCGGAAATGCTGGAAAACAAGTAATCTTCCCTTTTTTTCAGTTATCCTGTCTTTCGTTCGTGAACAATTCAATTATTTCAGACGCCATTTTAACCATGTCGTCGCCGTGTTGTATTGCTTTGGTCAGTTCCACTTCTTCAGTCTGAGAAAACTCCTGTATGGTGCGTTCAATCTCCACCAAGCACCGCAAGATTGGGTCGCTTATTGCTTGTTTCTTTCCTGCCGTTTGAATGACGATGGTTTCTATGAAGGCCGGTTCGCCTAAGGTGTAATATATGGCTACTTGTGCTTTGCGCATGGCTTCCAGGATTAAGTTGGGCGCCATTGCGGGCATTTTCTGCGCCGCGGCAAGTTCTGCTTTGGCTTCTCGCAAATAGCGCAGTGCCCACCCTTTTCTGTAGCCGTCTATTATGACCATGCAGTTCGCCTTCTTCATGCTAACCCTTGAGGTGTTTTAAAAGGATTATTGAGTCTCTTCAGGGATAGTCACTTCTTCTGCTTCTTCAGCAGTGGCTTGTTGGCTTATGACCATCAAACGTGTGATGTATCCTGCTATTCGGTTTTTCATTCTAGGCGAGTAAACATGGGCAACTTGGGCGAGAATTTTCTTGTTTTCTTCAAAGTTCGTCGTGAAACGTTCATGATAACGGGTAAGTATTTCTCTCGAGGCTTTTTTGATTTGATCAGGTCGCACTTTGCCCAAGCTGCACCTTCTCCTAGTCATGCAAAGTTATTGCGTGTTATGTTGCATCTTCGCTCTGCCTATTATTGCTTGTGGTAACAAAAATATGTCGCGGAACATTTTCTTGCCTTATTTTTAAACCTTGATTTTGAAGAATCTAGTGAAGTTTTCGTAAATTTGGAGTGCAATTTCGTCCTTTTTTATGTCTTTTATTTCAGCCATGGCTTCGATTATTATGGGGATGAAGGCTGGCGTGGTGGTTTTGTCCTTGAACGGCTTTCCGAAATAGTGCACGGGTCCGTCTGTTTCTGTGAGTAGGTTTTCGAGTGGAGTTTGCTTGATGATTTCTTTTGTGCTCTTTGAGTAGGCGGTTGGTGGGCCTTCGCTGATGTAGTAGCCTTTGCTTGTGATTTCTGGCAGCAATTCGAGCGGTTTGCTGAACCAGTGCAGCAAGACTTTTTTTACGTTGTAGGAAGGCAGCATTTCTACTATCTGGGGCGTGGCTCCGCGTGAGTGGATGATGGTTGGTAGGGAGGTTTTTTCGGCGATTTTGAGCATTTCGTGGAAAACTTTGTGTTGTAGTTCTTGGAGTTCTGGTTTGTTTTTGGCTTTCTCTAGGTATTGTGGGTCTAAGCCGATTTCTCCAATCGCCACGGTCTTTGGGTCGTTAACGTGGTCAAGAATCAATTGCACAGTGTCTTCCAACTCTTTGGGTGTGAGGTCTTTGACGTTCCACGGGTGGATGCCCAAAGCTGCGTAAACGCGATTTTTGTGTTTTTTTGTCAGTTGTAGGTTTTGTAGGCTTGTTTGGAGGTTCATGGAGTTGGAAACTAAAGCCACGACGTTCGAGTTTTCAGCGTCTTTGATAAGCGCGTCAATCATTCCTTCGTATTCTGGGTCTGAAAGATGAACGTGTGCGTCAATGAATTTTAAGTCGGCGAATTCTGTGCACTTCCTTAAAGCATTGAACGTGCAAATATCTTCGAAGATGTATTTTTGCCTTTAGTGCAGTTGCAGACCTTTTTTTCAGAAATTTTAAAAAAAGCAAAGTGGACCGGGCGGGATTTGGACCCGCGGCCTCCTGATTGCGAATCAGGCATTCATACCAAGCTGAACTACCGGCCCGTGTGTGTGCGCTTGGTGTATGGCATGGTTTGGTGTGGTGTGTATAAAATGTTTCTTGTTCTGGTGTAGTGTTTGTGCTGGTTATTGGGTTGTGTTTTGTGTGTTGTGCTTAGTGCTTTACGTGTTCTATGCCATTTAGGCCATTTTGTATGCTATGAATAAGCCGAGGAAGAAGCTTCCGAGTAGTGGTAGGTTTGTGAGTAATGGTGCTATGTTTACGAATGCTTGTCCTGCGTATGTTAGTGCGTTTTTGGTTTCGTTGGCGAAGCCTTGGAAGTTTATGTTTAGGAGGCCGCTGTACGCCAAGTATATCACTGCGAGGATTATTATGCCGATTAGGAGGGCGACGAATTTTGTTATTTTCTTCAGTGCGTATCCGAGAAGGTAGCCGCCCAAGCCGCCCACGGTGAGTTCGTATGCTACGGGAATCGCGACGGCGCTCATTTTTTGTTCTCTCTGTGGAATCCTTTATGCTGTTTTTTCTCTTAGGTTTTGGGGTTTGTTTTGTATGGTTCGTTGTGTGTGGGGAAAATGGTTTAAATGGTTTTGTTTGTTATTTGTTTGTGTAAAGGTGAGTGTGTTGGACGAGATTTTAGCAATATACGTGTTGAATTTGGTAGTCACTGCGGGCATGTTTGTGGTGATTATTGTTCGTGCGTGGATTGAGTTGAAGAATTACAAGCTCATCTGGCGTGAGATGGAGTGGCAGAAGAATTATGAAACTATGCGTAAAGTTTTGAAGGCTGAGCATGACATGTTCAGCAAAGTGGAAGGCGGCGAAGAGTTGTACAACATTCTCAGCGAAATGTTCAGAGTAAACGAAAAAGAAAAATAGGATTCCTTTTCTCTGTGTGTGTATCTGCTCTGCGCTTCCCCTACCCCCCTTCACTATATGATACTAGTAGGATCCAAATATGATTGGGCGTTTTTTGGCACTTTTTAGTCTTCGTTGATGTTTACTTTTTTGAGAAGTTGACCTCGCAGTATTTGTCTCCTGCTGCCACCGACTTCATTACCTTAATGTTGATTGGTTGGTTGAGAAGAGTGCTCACCATCTTCTTGTCGGTGTTCATCATGGCTTCGCACAGTTCTTGGCTCGTTCCCTGTATGCACATTGGGCAGGTTGACACCTTGAAGTGTAGCGTGTCGTCTGACACTTTTACTATTTCAAACTTTTCTCCTATCATGCCAAACATCATCTTATACATTTCGGCGATATCCTTCATGTTTTTGATTGGCATCATCTTCTGCACGAGTTTAGCGTTGGGTGCACCATACTTGGCTGATACTGAGGATATTATAGGCAAGGCGTCTTTTCCGTATTTCTTGTAGAACGCGCTGCTCAAGTCTCCTATCATATTGTACATCAACTTTATCATAGGTCCAACATTCTTAGCCGCTTCTTCCAATACTTGTCACCTCCTTATCCTCCAAGAATTATAATTGTACTGTAGTAATTGTACTGAAAGTTGTATTTAAAATGGTGAAGAGTTCAATACGACTTGACCTATGTGTTTGGTTTGGATTTGGGATATGCTCCAAATATAATCCTGTTTCGGGTATTCCACAACCTTTTTACAATTCGCAGGAATTAAAGTAAGAAATGGTCAAGGTCTGTCGAAAGCGTGAACAAGCTTCTTCGCATAGGTTCTGAAAGCCGTACCATTGCTCTCTTACTGTTACTTATCATGACTAGTCTTGCTCTCTCAACGCCCGTTCCAAGCAGAGCGGCAAACCTGCTCGCACGAATGCAATTTGTTTCCCAGATAGAGCTTGCTACGCCCCTCCCTAGCGTAATGAAAGTCGAAGATGTCAAAATCCAAAACATCCTAAGGATTTCATTCATCTGCGTTAATGTGGAAGACTCACCAGCCCCACTGAACATCACCCAAGGTACAATTAATTGGCATTCTGGCAATTTCACGGTTCAATTTGCAACCATTGTCGACAATCTAGGTCATCAATATGCTCCTTCCATTTACAATGAGTCTGTTGCAACCCCCAGCTATAACGTTACGATAGAACCGCATTCGATGTATAATGTATCCTTGTTTATGGTTCTAATGCCAGGAGCATTCTACTCTAGTTCCTATCAAGCATGGTTTTTTGGCACACGCTTCGGTAGTATATTACCCATTGAAGCAAGTATTACTTTCCCCAGTAATTTCTCCATTCCATTTTATACGATTGGCGCAAATTATAGCATAGAACAGAACTACAAGGTTTTGACTTGGCAAAAGCCACCTCAACAAACACTTAATGTAACCGCCGTCTTTTTGCCATTTCCGTATAATCCTCAAACTATATCCTTCAAATATCTGACGGATATCTCGTCGATTTTTCCAGTACCCGCCAACAGCAAGACTACGGTGACTCAAGGGTCGGAGTCTCTCTCAGAATATAACGGTCTTAAGTCCCGCAGATATTTGAATTCCCAGTTTTATTTCCTGCTAGTGGTGAGGGCATCCAAGTTGTATCTGTTTATGATTCTGAGGGTCAGTGCAACCTTACTCCAGAACGCCTCTCGCAACCTAATGATTTAAACCGCGGTAGTTACTACATTGATAACAAAAGTGCTGAAGTTATTGTCTATCCTCGCGCCAAGATCTACGAGAATCATTATTATTATAACGTCAGTGTGACTTTCGATTTTGGCAGTTATGTTCCATTTAATGTAACCTCAGGGTCACTATTACCCTATGAGGAGTCTGCCACCTTTAAGATAGTCAATATAACCACAACAGGTGACTGGAAACTGAACTTAACTCAAGGCACCGTCGTCGAATTTTTGCTACCTGAAGGAACACTGCCATATCGCTCAAATGACTACACTATTGGTTATGAAAGTGGCAGATACACCGTCAAATTTATCAATGCATCTTCAGAATTTACAAGTGGCACTTGGAAGATAAATTTCTATAATGTTCGCCTTTACAACTTCTTCTTTATAGAAATGGCATCAGTAATCTTCCTTGCTGCCATATTGGTCATAATGGTCATGCTGCATTTCGGTTGGATTGGCATCCTTTTGAATAAAACCCACTTAGGAAAGGCCATTAGGAAACGGACATCGAAATTTCATCTAGGAGATACCGCTAGAAAATTGATATTGGCCTTTTTGTCGGGAGTCGCCGGACCAACTTTGATTTTATTTGAGCTCACTATCATCGGCGATTGGTTTACGGACCTAGTTACTAAGAAACTTATCTTCACAGGACTTCTAATACTTCAAGGAGTCTTGGCAGCGACAGAATTTATCTTGGTAAAAAATTGGAAA
>DATKLC010000124.1:0-1258 GCA_035542635.1 Candidatus Krumholzibacteriaceae bacterium
TATCACCGACCCTTCCGAACTACGCATAATTTCATATTTCATTGTTTTGAACATTACAAACCACTCAAACACAATAGCGTTGATGGATACTTTCGAAGTGTGTGCAGCGCCAGAAATCTATGTTCACAACGTTACAGATGGTGGAGGATTTGGAGTTTCACAAACGAACCCTATCGTAGACGATTTTCGGGACGTAAGCCCATATTACCCCGGTTGGGACAATTACTGGTCTAGTAATGAATCAAGACTCATAGGATTGTCGGGCATAGTGGAAGTTTCGGATCCCGCTTACATCGCATTGACGAGTGGACGATTTTATTTGTTCGGAAGAGCCGATGGACATCCTCTCGGAGGAGGCACATCATCATCAGCTGCAGCATTCAGCCTCAAATACGTTCAAACGCAAACAATTGGCAGGGAATTTCTATACAACAGCATTCTTTCGGAAAACCAAATATGGCGAACCGGGTATGGGCTAGATGTATTCGTTGACACGAGGCGCTGAATGTTGCCAAATGATAACGAAGAACTTGAAGGCACCACGCTGAAGGTATATCTGTACGTGGTTAAAGAGGGCAAGGCAATAGGGCCTAGGGATGTTATGAGAGGCGCAAATCTCAGCAGCCCGAGTGTGGCTTATAGGCATCTGCAGAAACTCGAATCGCTTGGATTATTGCAAAAGGATACTTATGGCGAATATATCGTTAAAGAAAAAGTGGCCATCAAAGGGCATCTTTGGATAGGCAGAAACTTGGTGCCTAGGTTGATTTTTTACTCCTTCTTTTTCATGGGTATATTAAGCGCTGAAATCACTGTAGTTACAATTCGCGTTGTGGTCAATGAACCTTTTACGATGGAATTCGTGTTCCTCACTTTCATAACCGTGGTCGCTATGGCTTTGTTCTTGGTTGAGGGTGTAATGTTGCTCTCCAGAACTAAGGTTAGTTAAAAAACATACTACTTAGCGGCAACTGGCTCCGTGTGTTTCAGGTATCTCCACGCCATAAAACCGAAGAAAGAAAGAGCAAAACTCAGCATCACAAACATGTCTAAGGTAAACCATTCCGGAAGGCTTCTGTCAACATGCCAGTCTCCAGACCAAGTTTGAGTTATGTGGATGACCAGTATTCCGTACCCAACGATTATCAAGCCATATATTATCAAAGCCTCAGCGATTGCCATCAACAAAGCCCTACGATTCAACACAGTTTCCCTCGAACACGCCTTGTTTCAGTTAAATGAGTATATTTAAGTTGCC
>DATKLC010000125.1:0-2758 GCA_035542635.1 Candidatus Krumholzibacteriaceae bacterium
AAGAAGCGGGAGGAAAACAAAGAGAAATACGGCTACGCCACAATAGACGATGTAAAAGTTGAAATCGGAGCCTACATGGCTGAGCCTTCATGCATTTTCATGGGCAGAGGACTGCATCCCCTTCGTGGAAGATGGAAGCAAGGACCAAAAGAGAGCGACATCATTCTTAACTATCACACCGACGACCCTTCAAAACCCAAGCCTCCTGGAAACTGGAAAAACGTTGTTTGGCAGCCCGATGATATGTGGATTGCAAAATGGGACGACAAACTTCGCGGCAAAGAGAAATACGTCTGGCTGGCTGACACTTGCTTCTTGAAGCAGGAAAGCGACATTCAGAAGTTCAACAAAGCCGTGGAACTTAACAAACACATAGGCAAAGTCCTCAAGCACATAGAAGAGAACCTGCAGTCGCCCGACATTATGAGATGCAAGGTCGCCACGGTCAGTTACCTAATCGACGCGTTAAAGCTGCGTGTGGGCGACGAGAAGGACGAAGACGAGGCGGACACCATAGGCGCGACCACGCTGAGACCAGAACACATACGATTCGAAACAAACGGTTGGACCGCGTTCGATTTTTTGGGTAAAGATGCGGTAAGATGGGAAAAGAGAATCCAACTGCCACCGTTGGTCGTGCAGAACATGAAACAGTTCATCGCCGATGCGAAATCAACTATTTTCGAAGGCGTCCGCTCCAACCAAATCACGGCTTTCCTCAACGAAGCCATGCCAGACCTGACGGCTAAGGTCTTCAGAACATACCACGCAACAAAAATAGTCAACGAGTACCTAGACAAGGCCAAAGTCTCCGTTTCTGAACCAGAGTTTGTGAAAAGGCACGTCGCCATGGAAGCCAACCTTCAAGCGGCTATTGTTTGCAACCACAAACGCAAAGTACCTAAAACGTGGGAAGACGCCTTGGCTAAGAAGAATGAACGCCTAAAGAAGTTGGAAGAAGCAAACGCAGAGAAGGAAACCGAGGCTAGGAAGAAAAACCTAGAAAACCTAAAGCTGAAAATTGAAGAAACCCGTGAGACGAAAGAGTATAACCTGAGAACCTCGCTGAAGAGTTACATCGATCCGCGTGTGTATTACAAGTGGGGCAAAAAAGTAGACTTCGACTGGAAACTCTACTATCCCAAAACGTTCCAGCGCAAATTCAGCTGGGTCGAGCCTGGCTTGAAGTGCGAGTGAGCCTAAGCCTTCTGAAAATGTATGACGTAGACGAGGTCGTTTTCGTTCCATTCGCCACGTTGAGTCTTCCATTGTTTCTTGAAGTCTTCTAACGATTTGCTGCCCTGATTTTTGGCGTCATCTTCCGTCAGGTATTTCATGCGCTTTCTCTCCACAGAAACTATCCGCAAATCCACCAGATGCGGTTCGAATACCGTGGCTTTTATCGTGGCGCCTGGCTTTATCTTCGGATCGGGCGCAGTTTTTTGTATTATTCGTGTCTTTGCGCCCTTGAGCACCAGTTCGGCATCTGCTAAACGGAAGGTCAGCTCTGTTGGCGCTTCGGTGACTTCCTTTATGATTTCTTCAATTGGTTTTTTGGGTTCTTTGGCTATTTTCTTAACGACTTCACGGGCTTCTCTTCCATAAACGGGCTTTTGCGCGATTTCTTTGGCAACTTCCACCTGTTTTTCAGGTTCTTTTATCTGGCGTGTTATGGCCGCTGCTGTGGTGTAATCTATTTTGCCCAGTTCTCGCGGGACTCCTGCCCTTTCGCTCGGGGCAACGAGCTTTTGAAGTTCTTCAGGTGCTTCTGTTAGCCTTAGCCATGTGCTGATGGTTTCAGGGCTTATGCCTATCCGTGTGCTGACTTCCTGCCTAGAACTGTATTTTTCTGGGAATTTCTGCAGTAATTGTTTGCAGCAGTTGCCTTTTTCCACGGCGGTTAATTCTTCGCGCTGAACGTTCTCCACTAGGTTTAGTTCGATGACCTGTTCGTCTGTATAATTGCGTATAACAGCGGGAACAGTCATGAGCCCAACCTGCTGAGCGGCACGATAACGGCGTTCGCCGACGACAACTTCGTAGCCGTCACCTACAGGGCGAAGGATTAGGGGCTCCAGAACGCCGACTTGTTTTATGCTCTCGGCGAGTTCGTTCAAGCGTTCGATGTTGATATCCAAACGTGGGTTAAGCCTGTTGGGATGAATCTTTTTCAACTCAACCTCGCGAAGTTCTTGTTCAACCATAAACGTCACCAAGGATTTTGTGATGTTAGTTTCATAATCCGAGTTGCCTTTATAACTACTTTCCTATACGCACGAAATATCATTGCTGCCTAAAAACCGATCAAACAGCAAATTGCTAGGCTTGGCTGCATTGAATATTATTGTTGCGCTAGAGTTGCGTTTGTTCGCACGAAAATGTCTCGTAAATCAAAGACTTGTACGGAAACGTCCAACGAAGTTGCAGAAGTGGCTAAGGTGAAAGTTGCTCTGTAAGTGCCGTTGCCGTAATCTGAGAGCGAGTAATCGTCGGCTGCGCTTGGAATAAGCCACACGCCCGAATCCTTGTAAAAGACTGTAACATTCTGTGCCAGCGTGGGTTGTCCTTCGTTGAACAGCCTGCACACAACCGTGACCTGCTCTGTTAGAGGTGAAACTTGCGTTAAGTATCCTTCGATTTGAAGCCTCGTAGAAACGTTAACGTAGAACGGATACTGCATCTTTAACTCTCTTCCGTTGGCATTTAATACAAAGTCTGCGTAGGCTTCGGAAACACCGTTTCCATCAGTGCCCCAGTT
>DATKLC010000126.1:0-1278 GCA_035542635.1 Candidatus Krumholzibacteriaceae bacterium
TAGTCGTTCGCGCTGACCCAGCAAACACAATATTGAACGAGGCAGAAAACTACGATATGATAATCCTAGGCAGCACTGGAGAAGAAGATAAAGAGCCACACTTGGGCAGCGTCGCCAAGAAAGTAGCACACCGATCCAAAATCTCTGTACTGGTCACAAGAGGAAAAAGAGAATTTTCAAAGATTCTGGTGCCAATTGATGGTTCAGAGCATTCTTTCAGAACGCTTCGGTACGTTAACATGCTTGCTGCAAAAGCCAAGGCAGAAGTCACGCTGCTTTACGTCCAAGAAACAGGCATCTTCAGATCGAGACCGAATGTGATTAAAGAAATCGGAAACCGCATACTCTCCGCTGCAATGACGCAACTGAAGGATGTGAAACCTGAGCAAAAACTGGAATCGGGCGACCCGGCCAAGACAATACTTAAACTGGCAAAGAAAGGCGACTATGACATCATAGTCATAGGAAGCCGAGGACACAGCACCACAGAAATGTTTATGTTAGGCAGCGTAAGCGATCACGTTGTTCAATACGCCGACCGCCCAGTCCTCATAACAAAATAGGCGCCTGCCTCTCAACTTTTCTTTTTGAATCACATGCCCGCAATAAATATCGTGCAAGGGCAGAAAACATAAAAAAAGCGCTAAGGCTACTTGTGACTTTATGAAGTACTCTTTTAAAATCGGCTCGGCATGGGGCATCCCCATCGAACTTCACATACCCTTCATACTACTCATGGTCGCCGTGTTCCTGCTCTCGTACCCGTTCACACTTCCAAACCGAAGTCTACAAGATATGACCCGAGAAAAACTCGACCTGCTACCCGTGATCGACCGAGCCGCGCCGACAAAGATCATCGGAGTCGTGACGAGCGAGGGCGTCGCTTATGCTTATGAGAAGGCTAAAAACCTTCGCTGAGAAAGGTGCTCTGTTTACATTAGCCTAAAGTCGGAGTCTTTGACTTTGCCTTTAATGTCAATGACTACCTCGAATCTTTCCATCCATGGATGACCGCCCACGTCTATGGGGCATGTGCCCTTGATTAGGTAGCCTTCTTCCTTCTTCTCTGTGGTGATGATATCCACTTTGTCCACGTTTTTTCTCTTTTTCACATAGTCCTTCGTAATATTCTGAGCATCTTGTTGAGTAACCATTTCTCTTGTTTTCTCCTTTTAAGTAAAAATGGTGATGGGTTAAATTAAGAATTATGAATAACTGATCAATAGCTAGGCTACTTTTCTTTGGTCAACTTTTTGGTTCACTCTAGGTAGGTCACAT
>DATKLC010000127.1:0-4508 GCA_035542635.1 Candidatus Krumholzibacteriaceae bacterium
CTTACAACAAGTTTACGCATCATCTCATCAACAGAGACCGCGTTAAGCTGATAAAAAAAGGAGCCCTTCTCATAAACACTTCAAGAGGCGCTGTCGTGGAAACAGAAGCGTTAATCGAGGCTCTCAACGACGGAACATTGGCGGGTGCTGGGCTTGACGTTCTAGAAGGAGAGGAAGTGATTAAGGAGGAGAGGCAGCTGGTGTACGACCAGAAGAACCTAGAGATCCTGAGCAACCTCGTCAAAGGTCACATTCTTCTGAGCAAAGAAAACGTCGTTTTCACGCCGCACATAGCATTCTACAGTCAGGAAGCACTCGAAAGGATTCTCGAGATAACCGTTCAAAACATAACAGCCTTCTATGCGGGAAAACCACAAAACATTGTTTAACAGAGATTGAGAAAAGGTGGACTTGTGGAAATCATCAGGACTCAACGGCTTGTGTTGCGAGATTTCGAAGAAGCAGACTGGAAATCGGTGCACGATTATGCTTCTGACATTGAGGTTGTTCGTTTCATGCCTTGGGGACCAAACACTGTAGAAGACACTCAGAACTTCATTAGGCGCACCATCGCTAGCCAGCAGGAGCAACCACGCAGAAACTACAGTTTAGGAGTGATACTGACATCACAAAACCTGTTGATTGGTGGCTGCGGGATTTATGTGTCAAACCCAGATGAGCGTGAGGGATACATCGGCTACGTCTTCAACCGCAACTACTGGGGGCAAGGCTACGCAACCGAAGCAGCCAAAGCACTACTAGAATTCGGATTTAGACAGTTAAATTTGCACCGCATATACGCCACTTGTGACCCTGCAAACAAGGCGTCCGCACGAGTTCTGGAGAAAACAGGTATGCAACTTGAAGGCCACGTTAGAGAGCATAGATGGGTGAAGGAAAAATGGCGTGACTCGCTGCAATACGCAATCATCGACCACGAATGGAAACAATCGAAGCCAAATAAGGGGCAAGGACGCAACTGAGTCGCTTTCTCTTTTCGCTTACATAATCTGGATGACGCATTAAACGTGCGGTTGGATACAAAATACTCTTGTATATGAACTTCACATAAGCGCTTCAGGATGCTTGAGTGTAGATGAGTAAACTGGAAGATAAGCCAGAATACTATTTACTTGTGGCTATTGTCGGCATAGTAGGCGCAGTTTCCACAATCGCATTCTACGTGCTGTACTTGAACATCTGGAATGAAACGCTCACCATCTTAAGCTATTCGAGCCTGTACGTTTTTCTGTTTGCCTTTTTAGCCCTAGCTATATCGTTTGTTTTGGTCAGATTTTTCGCCGAATCAAAATCCACAGGAAGCGGAACACACACAGTTCTGGAAACTTATCATCTCAAGAATGGCGAAACAAGCCTCCGTGATACCATAATCAAACCATTGGCATCGGTATTCACGATGGGTTTCGGAGGCAGCGCTGGTCCTGAAGGACCGAGCCTGCTGGTCGGAGGAGGCTTAGCTTCAAATATTGCAAAGCGTTTCAAGGTTCGAATTAACTACCTTCGAAGAATATTTATCGCTGGAGCTGCGGCTGGTTTAGCAGCTGTGTTTAGGACACCGTTAACGGGCATTCTTTTTGCGCTGGAAATCCCTTACAAAAGGGATTTAGACATGGAGACCTTCGTTGAAGCTTCAATCGCCACGATACCCTCGTATCTGATTTCTGTAGTAATTTTGGGGAGTGAGAGGTTTTTTGGTTCTGTTAGTGGTGGCGAAATGACGTTAAGTGACATTGGGCTTTCCCTTGTCTTGGGTTTAATATGTGGTTTGTATGCTATCTTTTTTACGAAGATTTTCTCTCTTGCTGGAAACGTCAGAATTGGTTTGAGAAAAAGAATTGGAAGTTTTGGTTTGATCGCCGTGGGTGCTGTTTCTCTGGGTGCAATTGGCTACTTTTCATTGCACGCTGTGGGGGTTGGCTTGGATTTTGTTAATGAACTTGTCAAAGGCACCGGCTTTACTGTTGCTTTCGTGCTCGCGATAGTCTTGTTGAAGACTTTCGCTACGACTATAACTCTAAATTTCGGGGGCAGTGGTGGTCTCTTTTTTCCCACCATAGTGATTGGAGCGGGTATCGGTTACGCGTTTTCCATACTTTCAGGAAATGGCTCAAGTATTTTATTCGTAGCGGTTGGAATGGCAGCTCTTCTTTCCGGAACACACAAAATTCTATTGACACCCACTGCGTTTGTTGTAGAAACTCTGGGTGGCGTTTACGCTATACCAGCCCTTATCGCGAGCGGTGTAAGCTATCTAATTTCACGCGGGTCTACGTTTTATACGGTACAGCCAAAAACGAGATTAAAGACTGAAGAATTGGCAGTGGAGAGATTCTTCTTTAAAGCCAAGAAAAACATTCCTACAAAGCTTGAGAATACAGTTGCAAAGGATTTTATGACGACAAAACCGGTTTATATACACATTGGAACGACCATTAAGGATGCATTGGGAACTTTTGAGAAGACTAGGTTAAGAGTCCTGCCCGTAGTTGATGAAAAGATGAAAGTGGTCGGCGCTGTTACTATGGAGGATCTTGGAAATGTCGATTCAAAACACATGGGTGAAACGCTGTCTGAGATGCTGACGCACCGCCCCCTTGTTATTAGAAAAGAGGACAGCTTGGAAAAAATTGCAGAATTAATGATGGAGAAGGGAGAAGACCATGTTTTTGTCGCGGATGAAAATGAGACGCTTATCGGCGTCATTTCAGGAATCGATATAGTACGAAAGATTGTCGAGCTTTCTGCGTAATGAAATTGGCTCTTTTATCAGTCAGGGTCGATAGCCACTGACGCTTATTGTGAGGAATAGAAAATAAATGAACAGGAGGACGCTGGCTTCCCTTCTGCCTATCCTATCGCTTGACAGAAAATACCAGAGGAACAGGTTGGTTATTAGTGAAAACATGACCAAATCGGAAAACGCTGCGATACTAACCGTGAACTGCGACGCGATTAAGGTCACACCTAGAATGAGGGTGATATTAATGAAGCCGCTTCCGATGATGTTTCCAAAAGCCAAATCCAAATGACCTTGGCGCGTGGCTTCGATGCTTGTCGCCAACTCAGGTATGCTTGTACCGAAGGCTACTATGGTGGCGCCTATTATCAGCTTGGACACGCCTGCTTCTGTGGCGATTGATGTGGCTGAGTCAACGATGAAATAGGAACTTGCCACAACGCCGATGGCGCCGAGGAACGCGAGAAAAGTGTACCTGCCGAGTTTATGACTTTCTGCACCTAAGGTGCCGTTTTCTTTTATGTTTCGCACTTTTGAGAGTTGATAGGTGTAGATGGCGAAAATGGCTAGAAGAATCACGCCGATGAGGCGACTCGCGTAGCCTATGTACAAGAGCGTTAACGGAATAATTGAAGCCACGAAGAGCCCGAAGTGTAGGCTTCCGAACTCTTCTTTCGTCATGAATGGGACGAGTTTGGTGGTCTTGGGATTTCTGAAGCTGGCAATCAGTATGCAGATGCCCAGTATCAGGCAGATGTTGACAATGTTTGAGCCCAGAACGTTTCCGATAGCTATGCCGATTGCCTCCTGCCCCGTTACTGTTTGACCGAGAACTGCGATGATTGACACTAAGAGTTCGGGCAGGCTGGTGAGGAAGGCAACCATCAGGAAACCAATGGTTGTTTTGCCGAAGCCCGTTACGTTCGCCACCTTCACCGCGTTGGTGATTGTCAAATGGCTGGCTTTTGCTAGTACGAGTAGGGAGGCGATGAGAATTATGGCGTTGATGAGTATTCCGTCGAACACTGCTCGTTCCTCTTTGCCAACTATTCTCATGGAGTGTGTTAAAAGTCTTCTTTTTGGCAATGTCATGGATAGTTTAGATTTGAGTTATGAAGGGTTAACCTTTAAAACTATGAACGTGTAATGTATGGCTAATATTTGAGAGGTGAAATGTCGATGGTTAAAGTGGACGGCTACAACGTTCCCGAGGGACTTTACTACAGCAAAGAATACGAATGGGCAAAGATAGAAGGCGACAAAGTACGCGTGGGAATCACAGACTTTGCACAGAAGCAACTAAGAGAAATCGTCTACGTAGAAATACCCGGAACAGGCACCATGTTAAAGCAGAACGAACCCTACGGCACTGTAGAATCAGTGAAATCCGTTTCAGACTTAGTGGCACCCATAAGCGGCACCGTGGAAGAGGTGAACCAAGAAGTCACAGGCAAACCAGAACTGCTAAACGAAGACCCATACAACAAAGGCTGGCTACTCATAATAAAACCCAGCAGCATGGACGAGCTCAAGAACCTGATGGACGCAGCCAAGGCGGCTGAGTGGCACCAAAGCCTACTGAAAGAGGCCAAATAGCTTGCCGCGACGTATAATCATAGTGGGTGCACACGCAGCTGGCGTAGACGCTGCGTCAGCGGCGCGAAAGACGGACAGAACCGCTGAGATCACTCTGATTAGCAAGGAGAAACGCGTAGGCTATTCGCGGTGTGGTATTCCCTTCGTTATTGGC
>DATKLC010000128.1:0-1022 GCA_035542635.1 Candidatus Krumholzibacteriaceae bacterium
CTAGCCCTGCCAGAGTCGCAACGATTCCCACAGAAGCAGTCTTCTTGCTGAAGATATTGGCCCGTATCATGACAACCGAAACTATCAGAAGGGCGGCGGATACGAGGATGTAACTCTCAGTGAAAGCTGGACCAAAAAAGATGGCAATCATAGCTTGCCCTGCTGCCAAGAACATAGATCTCTGCGCATCTGTTGTCGCAGCCGCATATTGGTTGCTAAGGGAAAGCATGGAGAAGGCAGTGTTCGACGCGAAGTAAACCGCCATACCAACGAAGGCAAGAGTTGTGCCGATCGCCATCCAAGATTGACTGGCTCGTCTGAGCGCGATGTAGAGAGCGAGAAGTGTCGGAAAAAGAAGAACATAGGCAATAATGCCAAAAAAGTCAAGATCCAATAGCCCAATAAACCAATTGCTCTGAAACAACGTGAACCATCCATTTATAGTCGTAGGTTGTGGCCAGACAGCGAAGACTACCACATCCAGCAAAGTGAGCAACCCTGCAATGAGGGCGCCGAAGCTTCCAATCCTGTAGAGATTCTTCCATGGAGAGACATCGGACCCATCTATGCGCTGATAGTTTTCAGATGATTGCCGATTGTTAAACACATTCATTGTCTGCTCATCTCAGTTTGGTTTTGATCAGTTGTCTTTCTGATCTCGTCTTCTCTCAAATCTATTCGAAGAATACCCTTCCTACCAACAACTTCCAAGATTATGCCTTCAGCGAGCGTAGCTTGCACCAATTCGCCTATTGTGCCTTCTACAAGGACACCGTTGCTTGAATCGCTGGTCAACGTAACAGCCTTGAGGTCCCCCTTTGACCTAAGCTCAACCGAGAAGACCCTTTCTTTGTTCTTCATCTTGCTTTCCATTTTAATTACCTCGAGCTGCCTAGAAGAGTCTCCGCGGGTGATAAGTTTTATTTGACGAAGATAATTAGAAATGAGCAACAGTGCGAAAACATTAGCGCCGGTGATTGAGAGTTGGAAAGTGAAGAAGTGGAAAAACTGTTTTTTGAGCT
>DATKLC010000129.1:0-5564 GCA_035542635.1 Candidatus Krumholzibacteriaceae bacterium
CGTAACTTTTGTGCAACTAGAAGGCAAAGTGCTTTAAACCGCAAAAACCAGCACTTTAACAATTGAGCAAAATCCATTATGCTCATGGACTACCCAGGAGGGTTTCATGAGCGAAAAACAACCTGACACCATCACCTATCACGCCATGCTGGTTGCCTGGGGACAATTTGGCCAGAGTATCGGCCTGATTCAGGCGATTGAAGCGGTTTTGCTGCGCCAAAAGAAGGTGGAACATAGCCCTCAGACCAAAATTCTGGAGTTTTTTGTCGCCATTCTGGCCGGATTGAAGCATCTCCAGGAACTCAGTCACTCTGCCCATCCGATTGATCAAGATCAAGCCGTTGCAAAAGCCTGGCTGCAAGCTGGCTGGGCCGACTCCAGTGGTGTCAGTCGCACCCTGACTGGGATGAGTCAAGCGGAGGCGGAGCAGATTGCCAAGGTTTTGGATCAAATCACCCAGCCGATTTTGGCAGAGGAGGTTATGCAAGCCCTAAAACAGAGTGGGCGCTTGGTCTATGATGGCGATTTGACCGGGCGACCGGTTTCAAACACCAGTACCAGCTATCCGGGAGCTGCCTACGGCCATATGGGAGACGGCCTGCACCTGGGGTATCAGGCTGCAATGGTAAGCATGCACAGCCCAAGCTATGGCCGCTTTTGGCTTTCGGTGGTTGACCATCCGGGGAGTACCGTTTCCAGTACCCAGGCAGAGGCCTTGGTACAAGCCGCCGAAACGCGCACAGGCCTGCGTCCCCTGCGCAGAACCGATCTCCTGAGCGAGCGCATTCGTGCTTTGGAGGTTGAAAACCAGCAAATCCAGGCCCAGATTTTGGAAAGCCAGAAAGCGTTGGAGGATATTCAGGCTCACTGCGTGGAGATCGAGGCACACATTGCCCACCAACAAGAAACGCTGGCGCAATCCGAGGCTCATTACCAGGAGGAAAACCGCCCGGAACGACCTTACAGTACATTAGCCAAAGCCCGGCAGAAACTGGGGATGTGGCAGGGCCGGTTGGAGCGCTTGCAGAAGAAACAAGCCAGGCAAGACAAGCGTTTGAAAGCGGATCAACAGCAAGCCCTGCTCTCGCACCTGCACATCCAGCGCTTGCAACAGCGTTTGATTAAGTTCGAAGCCGATAACCAAAGCAATGCTTTCCCCATTCTGGCTGTTTTTCGGATCGATGCCGGTTTCGGGACGCGCGAGAACGTGGCCTGGCTGATCGAGATGGGCTATGAGGTGTTCACCAAGCCCTACAGCGATTGGCTCACTCCCCGACTAAGGCAGGAAACCCATCCCCACACGAAATGGACGCCAGTGGGAGGGAATGCTGAAATGATCGCGTGGAAAAACAGACGGTTCGCCGATTTTCCTTACGTATTGGATGTAGGACTGGAGCGTTTCTATACCGGGCAAACCCAACGCTATGGCACGCTGATCCATTTTGGGCAAGATCCAGTTACAACGGATCTGTCCGCCTGGTTTCATCGTTATAATGCGCGTCAAATCATTGAAGCGGGCATCAAAGAAGGCAAAAACGTGTTCGCCATGCACCATTTGAAGGTGCGCTCGGCCCCGGCCATCTTTTTGCAGGAACAATTCGCCGTTTTTGCTGCCAATTTTGTGCGGTGGGCAGCGCGTTGGCTGGTCGAACAATGTCCACAACTTCCGGATGGTTGGCAGAATCCCGAGAAAACCAAGGTCAAAGAGCAAGTTCAGGTCGCAGCCCATACTTCGGCTTGGGTGTTTTGGCAAGATCAAGGTTGTTTGTTAAAGTTCACGGATCAAAGCCTGTACGCAGGTCGATCCCTTGCTGTCAATCGGCATTGGGCGGTTCAGTTGCCTTTGCCGTTTGTTCAAAATGCTGTTTTTTGACGTTTAAAGCACTTTGCTCGCTGATTGCACAAAAGTTACGTTAGAGAGAAAAGAAAAAGAAAACCACAAAGACACGAAGAAGAACAGTGAAAAACGGTGAAGAGCAGCAAAAAGCAGTGTAGAGCAGTTCAAAATCTGATTAACCAGCAGCCTGGCCAACCAATCGGCGAAGCAACTGTTCTCTGCTCTCTGCCCACTGTTCTCTTTTTTTCTCTGTATTTCTCCGTGGGGCCTTGTGGTGAGATTCTATTATGACCGAAGACTACCTCGACATTCCCCTGGAAACGGACCTGCTCAATGCGGCGGGGATGCTGGGGTTCGCGCCGAACCCGCGCGGGCCGGTCGGTCTGAACATTCTGGGGGCCTTCGTCACCGCGCCAGTGAGCCTCACTCCCCGGACCCCGGCCGAAAGCCGCTGCCTGATCCCTTTTCCAGGTGGGTTCCTTCTCCATACCGGGCTCCCGAACCCGGGGCTGCGCGCTGTGATCCAGCGCTACGCTCAACGCTGGGCTGCATCGCCCCTCCCGGTGATCGTCCACCTGTTGACCAACACGCCCCCGGAAACGGCGCAGATGGTCCACCGCCTCGAAGAGGTGGAGGGCGTCGCAGGGATCGAGGTCGGCCTGGCGCCGCAGGTCGACCCGGCCGTAGCCGCCGGGCTGGCCCGCGCGGCGCAGGGCGAGCTGCCCGTGATCCTCTCCGTCCCCCTCGACCGGGTGATCGACCTCAGCCCGGATCTGCGCGCCGCCGGGGTGAGCACGATCAGCCTGGCCCCGCCGCGCGGCACGCTGCCCGGTCGCGACGGCCGGCTGCTCAGCGGCCGCCTGTACGGTCCCGCGCTGCTCCCGGCGGCGTTGAAAGCCGTCCAGTGCGCCCGCCAGGCCGGTTTCCGCGTGATTGGCGCGGGAGGGGTCTATTCCCCGGCCGACGCCGAGGCGATGCGCGCCGCCGGCGCCTTCGCCATCCAGCTCGATACGGTGCTGTGGAAGGGGATGGATCCGGAGTGGTTGTTGGGTGCGAATGAATGATTTATTGTATGCTTTATTGGATTAGATGAATTCTTTTTCCAGACACTGAAGAAATTTTATAGATCCGAGGGAATAACATGGATCTTTCAACCACTTCCCCGTTACCAAGCCCGTTATTGCTTCCACAAGAGGATGGACTTTTAATGCGCAAAGCTGGTAAATGGGCTCTTGAAAAATTGGATTATCTTCGACGTTATCTGGAAATCTTTACTACTTCGATGTATAAAGAGGATCATTGGAGGGGGATACATTTTATCGACCTGTTTTCAGGACCAGGAAAATGTAAGATTCGCAGGACCCAACAAATTCTATTAGGTTCTCCTCAGCTTGCAGTTAATCTCCGTTATCCCTTTAGTTGATATTTCTTTGCCGACATGGATCAAGCTGCAATTAATGCTCTGAAGACACGTTGTAGCAATTCACCTTATGCCAAAAACATTTATTATCTGGTTGGAGACAGCAACGAAGTCGTTGTTGATATCGTTTCCCAAATAGAGCAAATTGATAAACGCTATATTCAGGATAAATGGCCTTCACTAAACGTTGCTTTTTTAGACCCGGAAGGGCTTGAGTTAGAATGGAGCACTGTAGCTGCACTTGCAAAAGTAAACAGGATGGATTTAGTAATCTAACCCAAGTTGCTACCTTGGGTGAGTAAGTAGAAAAATCCATAGGTTTGATGTAAATTGGAAGGTGACCAAACCAGTCCAGTTACAGAAGAACCTATGGATACCCAAATTGTAGTCGTTTTTTGCCTGAGTGACGATATGCTGAAAGCCCTGCAGCACCATGAAGATCCGCAGTGCCAAATGAGCGACGCTGAAGTGATGACCACCGCAATCGTGGCCATGTTGTATTTCCGCGGCAACTTCTGTCTGGCCAGTCGGTTTCTGTATGACGGCGGCTACATCCCCGGCATGTTGGGCAAAAGCCGGTTCCCTGGCCTGTCCGGCCAGGACAGGCAATCGTCGCCTGCATCGGATTGCCGATCTGTTTTTGACCCTGTTTCTTCGCCTGGGCGAGTCCTGGAAACAGCTCAATGAACGCTCGACCTATATCATTGACAGTTATCCGATTGCGGTCTGCGACAATTATCGCATCCAACGCTCCAAAATCTACGCCAGCGAAGACTGGCGCGGCTATATTCCCAGCAAAAAACGCTATTTTTATGGTGTCCGTATTCATATTCTGATCACCGAAGCAGGTGAACCCGTGGAGTTCTTTCTGGCTCCTGGGGCGTTTAGCGATACGAGTGCCTTGGCTCTCTACAACTTTGATTTGCCCGAAAACGCCTGGATTGTGGGAGACAAGGCTTATAACGATTACACCGTCGAAGATATTCTGCGCGAAGCCGGATTGGAACTCCTTCCCTTTCGTAAAAAGAACTCGTTGCGTCCAGTGCCACCGTTTATCCTCTACCTCCAATCGACCGTCCGAAAAATGGTTGAAACCACGGGTAGTTTGATTGAACGTTTGTTGCCAAAATCGATTCATGCGGTAACAGCTAAAGGATTTGAGCTGAAAGTCGCTTTGTTTGTTCTGGCTTGCAGCATCAACTTCCTTTGGTAGCAACCTGGGTTAATTATTAATCGAGCTATTGAAAATTTTTTCTAAGTTTTCGATATGAGTCTTTTTCGAAAAAAATTTTAGGTAATATCCGTATGCATTTAATCCCATTTCAGCCAATTTTTCTGGATGATCCAAACAATATTCAATTTTAATCGCTAATTGACTAGCATCTCCAGGATTAAAAAGGAAACCCGTAATGCCATCTACTACATATTCTCTTAATGAACCTATATCCGAAGCAATTACTGCTGTCCCACATGCATAACTTTCAATTAACGAATTTGGTAGATTCTCAAACCATAAAGAGGGAATTATTGATAGCCTAGATTTTCTTAATAGATTCGCTAACTCAAGGGAATTTAACGAGCCCAGAAAATCTATTCGATCTTCCATTTTATTATTCACGATTTCTTTATTGATGGAATCAATATCTTTTTTATTTCCCAATCCTGCAATAAATAATTTTACGTTAATATCAGGTCGTCTATTATAGAGAATAGCAAAAGCGCGAATTAAAATAAATACTCCTTTTATCGCCTCCAACCTGCCTGAGAAAACAATATAATCATACATTTTTGTCTCTGGCAACGGAGAAAATATATTTTGATCTGTAAAAGTGGGAATTAATTTTAAGCGATCCTCTGGGAATCCAGCAGCAATCATAAAATTTCGGACGTAGTTGTTGGTAATAACGAATAAATCGATTAAATCAAAATAATTTGAGTATCTATGATACCAAGTAGCAAAAGCATTTGAAATCGATAAAGGCAGGCTGTTTTGAACACACTTATGAATAACACTATGTATTATGTTTCCTTTTGCACATAATGTGCACGGATGATTATCGCGAAAAAAATGGCCTTGAGGGCATAGCATCTCATAATCAGATATTCGGACGATTATTGGGATATTAGTTTTTTTTAAACCATTGAGTAACGAAGGTGATAATTTCCGTAGATAGTGTAAGATATAAGCTATATCTGGCTTAGTGTCTTTAACGAGATTAACAATAGCTTTTTCAACATCTGTTGCATAAAACAGTCTCTCTGCAGTTTTAAGCAGGGAATGCGTCGATAATTTTTGGTCTCGGAATC
>DATKLC010000130.1:0-7347 GCA_035542635.1 Candidatus Krumholzibacteriaceae bacterium
CCTGAGAAAAAATGACTCTCTTAGGTGACTTTGCCAAAGGCTTTCTCATGATGACCGTTGTGGCTTGGATTTTTCTAATAATGAATTTCCTCGTAATGGGACAAACAGCCCTGGCATTGTTGCTCATTATTGGCTTTATTCAACCTTTCTCTATAGTAGCCTATGAATACTTTCAAAATCGAAAGAAAAAGAAAACTCCATCCCTGCCTCCATGAGAATTGAAGATAACCTTAAAGGATTCTGAGCAAATGAAAGCGCGCTCATTCTACTGGACCGCGGGTGATTTTTGTGTGTTCTGGTAATATGTCGAATACTTTTATTTCGGCATCATAAGCAGAGCAAATGGGACATGTCTTTACCGCTGCAACGATTTCTCCGTTTATGTACGCCTGTGCTGAAGCTTCGTCTTTAAACAAGTAGATTCCACCTGCTGATTTTTCAGCCTCATTCATAAGCCAAATCTTCCAGAGAAGTCCCTTGACTTTGCCATTAGGACCGAAAATCGAGGCATGTTTTAGCCAGTGTTTCTTGAGCTTGGATGGTGGTGTCTTGAATTTGAAATTTATCTGCACAATCTTCTTCATTCTCTCCCTCGCCTCCCTTCAAAATAATAATTGGGGAATGACACTGTGAGCATTTAAGATTTTTTATGGGTAGAATGGTTCTTTTTGTTCTATTGGAATCGTATAGGAAAACTTATAGTAGAACCAAAATAGACTAGATAAAATGGTGTCAAGAATGGTTGATATTACGGAGATTTCTGCAATAATAGCAGCAGCAGGTGTGCTTATAGGTGTTGTCTATTACATTTTGAACATAAGACACCAAAGACAGATAAGACAAACAGACCTCATTTTAAGACTGGAAACGACTTGGCGTAGCAGGGAACTCAGAGAATCCTATACAGCAGTGATGAATCTGAACTTTAAAGACTATGATGAATATGCAAAAAAGCATCCTCTTTGGAACTCTGTTGGAACACCAGAAGTCCGGGCAATAGTTGAAGTCGGTACCTTCTTTGATAGTATAGGCATTCTCTTGCATAGAAAGCTCATAGACATTGAAATGGTTGACGAGCTCTTCAGCTTCTACATCAAGGCTGCTTGGGAAAAACTAAAACCCCTGATAGAAGGACGAAGAAACGACCTTGACCCAAAATTCCGCAAATCGTTTGAATATCTCTATAATGAAATGCAGAAAAGAGAGCAGAAGCTTAAAGCAGAGAAGAGTTAAGATTCTTTATTCTCGGTACCTTCAAATCTCTTAAGGATTATATTCCAGTCTGTTTCTGTAGTAAATCCTATAGAGACCTATTACACTGTCTTCCTATAGTGTCTTCTAAGTTGTGCTGGGCATATTTGGAGCCTAATAGAAAGGTCTAGACTGCTGTTGTGTGTGCGCTCACAGCTTTAGCGCTTATTTGAAGAAGGTTTTTGCCATTTCGTATAGTTCTAGTGGGACTTGTTTTCTCTTCGCCACGACTTCCTTCAGCTGCACGGGAACAATCTCCGTCCCCTTCAAAACGGGTATGTAGCCCCATTTCTGTTTCTTCGCAAGCTCCACCGCTTCAAATCCCAAGCTTGAAGCGAGAAACCTGTCAAACGCCACGGGCGGACCACCACGCTGCAGATGCCCCAGCACCACAGAACGCGTCTCAAGCCCCGTCTCCTTCTCAATAAGCTCCTCTAAAATGGGTCCAACACCACCCAGCAGCGCGTGCCCAAACTGATCCTTATCAGCCCTCTTAAACACCAAACTCTCCTTAGCCACAGGCTTGGCACCCTCCGCGACCACGATTATGCTGAACACCTTCCCCGCCGCTCTGCGTTTCTTCACCAAAGCATACACGTCTTTGAGGTCAAAAGGAACCTCGGGAATCAAAACAAGATGCGCACCCGCAGCCAAACCCGCGTATAGGGCTATCCAGCCTGTGTATCGCCCCATAACTTCTATGACGAATACTCGCTGATGTGCCTTAGCCGTCGTGCGTATTTTGTCTATGGCTTCTGTTGCAATCGAGACTGCAGTATGGAAGCCAATGCTATAATCGGTTAGGGAGAGGTCGTTATCAATGGTCTTGGGAACGCCAACGATTGATGTGCCTGCCTCGAAGAGTTTCTGCGCCACGCTAAGAGTGTCATCGCCGCCGATGGCTATCAACGCGTCTAAGCCGAGTTCTTTCATGTTTACTTGACATTTTGTAATGCCGTCTGGCATCTTAGCTGGGTTTGTTCTAGAAGTGTAGATCATGATGCCGCCCTCGCCCGAAAGTTCTTCCACCTTATGAATATCCAGCGGCTCGGTTTCCTTTTCAAGAAGCCCTGCCCAGCCGCGTTTTATGCCTATCACTTCGATGCCGTAGTTGTCGGCTCTGTTTACGATAGCTTTCACCGCAGCATTTAGTCCTGGCGCATCGCCGCCGCCAGTAAGTACGCCTACGCGCATAGTTTTCAACCACCTACGCTTTGCCGTTGCAGCCAAAAAGACGGATTTTCTCGCGTACAGCTTCTTTCATTTCTGTCTTAGCTTTGCCTAAGATTTTTCTGGGGTCGATTCCTGTGGGGTCTTCCTTCAGCACTATGTTTATGCCGCGGACGAAAGCCTTTCTCAGCTCGGTGTCGATGTTTATTTTACATATGCCCGCTTTGATGGCTTGCTTTACGCTTTCATTGGGTATGCCAGACGCGCCGTGAAGCACGAGCGGTATGTTAGTGAGTTTTTCGATTGTTTTTATTCTCGGAACGTCTATTTCCGCCTCTTGCTTCTGCATACCATGAATGTTGCCCACGGCAATGGCCAGGGCGTCAATGCCTGTTTGCTTCACAAACTCCAGCGCCTCCTGCGGGTCTGCCTTCATTTTCTCCAGCTGTTCCTTGGTTATCTTGTCGCTGATTTTGCCAATCTGTCCAAGTTCTCCCTCAACTGAAACGCCAACGACGTGTGCGATTTCGCATATGCGCTTAGTGATAGCTATGTTCTCTTGCAGCGGAAGCTTTGAGCCGTCGAACATTATGCTCGAGAAGCCTGCGCGTAAGCATTCGACGTTTTGTTCAAAGCTTGTTCCATGGTCCAAATGCAACGAAACTGGCACGGTGGCTCTTTCTGCGGCTACTCTTGCTATGGCTGCGATGTAGTCGATGCCCGCGTATTGAATCGCGCCTTGGCTTGCCTGCATTATCACAGGTGAGCGTTCCTCTTCTGCGGTTTCGATTATTGCCTGAGCGATTTCCATGTTGTTCAGGTTAAACGCGCCCACCGCGTAGCCTTCGCGTTTGGCTTTTTGCAGTAAAATCGCGTTCGGAGTGAATAGTTTCATGTTCAATTGCACCAGTTGTGTTTTTCGTGTGGCAGAAGATATAAGTGTTCTCATAACAAGAAACAAGCAATCGAAGGCGAAACGTATGAAAGCCAACGAAATGCGCAGAGATTATCTTCTGGACAGATGGGTTGTCATCGCCACCGAAAGAAAAAAGCGCCCAACAGATTTTGCCAAACCCCGTGAGGCAACAAAGCCCGCAACATGCCCCTTTGAGCCTGGCAATGAGGATAAGACGCCCGCTGCCGAGCTTGTTTATCTCCGTTCTGAGAGTGGCGGGATTAAAAAAGTCAGGGACAAAGATGGTTTTCGGCATAAGAACTGGCTTATACGATGTTTTCCGAATTTGTTTCCCGCGTTTATGCCACCTGATAAAGGAGTAAAGAGGGTTAAGGTGAGGGAGAATTCGTTTTTGTTCGACGCCGTTGGTGCGCATGAGGTTATCGTTGAATCGCCCAATCATGATGAGCATCCAGGTGTTGCGAGGCTTGAACAGTTAGCGCTCGTTGTGGATGCGTACTTGGACAGGCTGAAAACGCTTTCCGCCTTGCCCTATGTGCGGTATGTTTCGATTTTCAGGAATCACGGCGTCGAAGCTGGTGCTTCTTTGTCGCATGCGCACAGTCAGGTGATTGCGACGCCCTTTGTTCCCTTGACGTTGCGTGAAGAGTTGAAAGCCAGCAAGCGGTTTTGGCAGAGCAATCACAAGTGTGTCTTTTGTGACATTCTGAAGAGGGAGAAAAAGAGCCCGCGTTTTATCTGGGAGAATGATGGTTTCAGCGTTTTTGCGCCTTGGGCGAGTGTGAATCCCTTGGAGTTTTGGGTTCTGCCGCGTAGGCATCAGACGTCGCCTTTGCAGATGAAGAGAAAACAAAGAGAAGATTTAGCCAAAACGCTTAGAGTTTGCTTGGGCGGTTTGAACGTTTTGCTGAATGATCCGCCGTACAATTATGGTTTTCACGTCGCGCCCTCTGATGATGCGGATGCGTTTTATCATTGGCACATTGAGGTTTATCCGAAGTTGGCGATTTGGGCGGGTTTTGAGAAGAGCACGGGAGTATACATAAACACAGTTCCGCCAGAAGATGCCGCAGCGTGCTTGAAGGAAGCAGCGGAGAAAGAAGAAAAGAAGATTTCAGTGTAAGTATCTGCTCTGCACACCTCTAGGCCCGGTTCACTATGTGATACAAATATGATTAGGCTTCTTTGGCACTTTTTGTGCAGATGTGAACAGAGAAAACAGGTTAGATTTGGACTGAGAGTCTCCCAAGAGTCTCTGCCAGAGTCGCCTACTAGAAGCCTATACCTGGTTGTTTCGTTAACTGTCGTCCAGTTGGTTGAAGCAAGCCTTATTCCACACACAGCGGCAGTGCATACATTACCTTCACTCGATAATCCGCTTTTCTGTACAATGTTGCAAAACAATCTGGAGATAACCAAGTCTCAAAAAAGACAGAGAATTGTGTTCGGTCAAGAGAATAATCCGTTGCTACTATTTTATTACTTCCGTTTCCTGCATACTAATGTTTGTCTCTAACAGACGTCTATGTTTCAAGCTGGGTCCGTCTGTTTCTGCCTTGAGACTTTGGAGAAAAGTATAGGAATGATTAGCGCAAAGGTGAGTACTGCCATGTACAACCATGCAGGTGAATATCCGTACTGTATGACCAAGTAAGAAAATAATAAAGGAGAGACAAAATCTCCAAAGAGAGAGATGCTGTTTACCCAACTGACAGCCAGTGTTTCATATTCCTTGTCAAGCTTGTTGGCCTCTCTCGCCGCTGAGAAGGCAAAGGTGAAGCCAGAGCCTGTTGCCAAGCCTACCAAGACTCCTGCTAAAATTGCTGAATAAACTGTACCAAATGACGCCGCGCCGACTCCAATTGCCATGAGAGATCCCGAGGCGACGAGCAGTCGCTTGGTATGGTCATATCTATCAAATAGTCTCCCCGCGAATGGAGCCGATGCTAGAGCGAATAATGAGGCCAATGATGCGATTGTTCCGGCTTCTCCAACGCTTACGTGAACTGCGTTTTCCAGGTAGTAGACTGTGAAACTGCTGTAAATTGTCGATCCAACTTGAAGACCGAGCGTTGCAACTGACAATATTATCAGCCACTTATCGAGCAGAATAATTTTCAAGTGGTGAAGTTCCATCGTAAAGTTAGAGCGCTGGTTATCTTCAGGCACCAGAAACCACATCAAGACAGCCGTGAATAAGCCAAGCAATCCGCCCATTGACAAACTGTTTCTCCATCCTATCTCGGCCGCGAGTACTGCCCACCCAAAAAGCCCGACTGCGCCTCCAAGGCTGAAGGCGGAATTGTAGAAGCCGATGCCCAACCCTTCGGATCCCTTCTGCAGAAACTTAGCCATAAGAATAACGCCTGGAGCGAACACGAAAGCCATACCCATTCCCACAAAGAAACGGAGAACAGCTATCTCTGCTAGATTGCTGGCGAAACCGGTTAGCAGCGCAGCCAACGAAGCAATGGTTGTCCCGAAAATTACAGTCTTCCGGGGGCCAATCTTGGCAGCAAAGATTCCGCCTGGCACCTGAAAGATTCCTATGCCCACGAAGAATGTTGCCGTTGCTAAACCAAGACCGGAAACGTTCTGATTCAACTCAGACGCCGTAAAAGAGAAAACCGCGGCCAAGCTGTACCAGTTTACCGCATAGATGATTCTGCCCAATATTAAAGACGCAACAGCCGAACGATTGATCGCACCAGATTGTGTATTCATCAGTCTGAACCCCTTCGAAATTTCCGTAGACACGCTTAAATCTATTGAGTCGCGCGCGCGAAAGACTAAACTTATCCGTTTTCCAGCAAAATGAGGCTGGTCTTGGATATAATAGCGTATACTCGATTTCGATAATATTTATTTCTAGTATTTTCGTGCAGTTCCTTCCTATTCCAGTAATATTCATAGATGTATCCTGAATCGAGTTTATCGTCTGGGTTCATTACGAGGGGAAGCTTCCGAGGGAGCATCAAAAGCGAAAGACTTGATTAATCCAATGCAGTAATCAGCTATTCCCATCCAAGTTCTTTTCTGCTTTTATCGATATTTCCGTTTGTTTCCTTCAAATGATAAATTAAAGTCATAGCTTAATTGCCGTAACATTGCCTATTCTTTCTGTGTCATCTGGAAATTCTAAGTACCATTGGTCACCTTTTCCTTTGTAAATCACAATACCGCGTTTGGTGCGTAGTGGTTCTTTACGCTCTACAAGGTCACCTGAATCACTATAGAATCCCTTTGGTTCTTCTACCATGTTTGGAACGACCTGATAATTTTTAAATAGGTTCCTAAGATTAAAAATTTCAGTAGAAAGCGCCGATGGTTAACAAACTCCTTCAAGCGCCTAAGAGTTACCAGAACCTTTCAGAGTAATGTTTAAATTACCCAAGAAGAAAAAGAAAGTCGAAGGAAATTTCATTATTACGGCTATTTGACATATTCAACCTGTTTAGAATTGAAATTAGAATGGAGGTGAGAAAAACGGCGAAAATGCCAAAAGCAACACAAAAGAGGATACATGCCAATCTCCGAAAAGGGCAGCTTGAGAAATATGGCTATGCAATGCACCTCCCAGACGAAGAAAGGCATGAGGCATTGAAGCGTGCAATAGCAGCCACCAATCCAACACAGGTCTTCAGGGAAATAAATCTCCTCGAAGTGTTCAATAGAAATAATCATCCAGACCTAGTTCAGATCGCAATAAAAGACAAGGAGTGGATAGCCAAGAACTACGGCGTTTAAGTAGATGGCTTCTCCTTCAAAGGAAGGAAGCACGCAAAGAAGAAACTGTTTGCATAAGATTTGAAAGATATCGTGATAAATTTGGCACCATTACACAGAAAACATGGAAGAAGTCGTCCAACAACAAAGGAAATTGACAAAAGAATAGAACAAGTGAAAGAAGACCTCAGGCACGAAACCAAAGTATTGAAAACTGCAATAAAGAATGCACGCCTGCAACAGGAGACAAGGCAGAAAGATAAAACTTTGCCCCTATCTCTCTG
>DATKLC010000131.1:0-1246 GCA_035542635.1 Candidatus Krumholzibacteriaceae bacterium
CAATTATCGTTCCTAAGAAGGCGATGAGGAAGGCGTCGCTGAATCGTGCCCGTCGTCCTCCGACAACCAAGAGTCCAGCGAGATAAAGGACAACCGTTAAAATTAGCAGAGGCACGAGAAAAATGGCTAGCACGAAAAGAAGCCCTGTCAAATCTTTCGTTATGCTGTCCCACAAACTTCTCGCAAACGGAGTTATTGCCAATAGGAAATTCAACATTTAACGTTTCACCAGCTTGCTTGTTCTCGTATCTGTTTAATGAGCATAAAAGAATTACTCAACCCATAGAAAAACACAAATGATGTTTGTTGCTACATTTGTTTTCACAAAGGCATAAATATCAGCAGTAACACTTTTATTCAAAAAGGTGTTACGCACAAATTGGCACAAAAAATGTTAGCCATGAAACAAATCGCCTCCATAATAATCACGAGTGCATTAGCGCGCGCTCTTCAGCATGAAAGTGTTACTGGGGCGAAGAAATAATGGAAAAGCCTTATCTCACAACTGTAGACGTTGCCCTAACAGCCATCTTCTGTGCCGTTTTTGCTGTCTTAAACTTGACTTTGGGACCCTTAAGTTTCCAACTACTGCAACTACCGATTCTCCATGATTTTGCAGTTTTCTTGCCCTTATTGCTCGTCACGTGGGCGACTGGGCGATTTGGAACCAGTTCATTGGTCGGCATCATTGGCTCAGTAGTCGCTATATCTCTCGGAGGTCCACCTCTAATAGTCTGTTTTGCCGCTTCAGCGGTCATCTTTGACTTGCTGATGTTTGCAAATCGCCACAGAATACGCATTTCAATATACAGTTTGTTGATAACATCAATAGTGACGATGCTATCTGCCTACATTGCTGGCGTTTTAATCGGTGTTTTCTTCACGCCCAACCAAACACTCCAGTGGACTTTGACGTTTTGGGGAGGATGGCACGTGATCGGCGGCATAGTGGCAATCGCAATAACGTTCCCCGTAATACTCTCTCTGGAGAAGGCAAACGTAAGGAAAATCAAGGGTGACTGAACTAACAAAGAAGCGCAGAACATCATAAGCCTCTTAATAGCCCACGTGATACTGTTCCGAACCGACATCACCCAAATGCTGGGCAAACAAACAGCCTAAGGCGCTTTTACCGATAACTTTATGAATCCTCAAATCCATGGCAAACTGGAAAGAACGCATTTTACAATAGAAAGGCTTTGAGTATGCAAGAGGAAAAGACTCAGATGCAGCTTCGTCGCCCAGC
>DATKLC010000132.1:0-2811 GCA_035542635.1 Candidatus Krumholzibacteriaceae bacterium
GCAGCCGGTGCATTCTTGCAGTTGCAGCCAGACTACATTCGGCTTCTGCATCGCCGCCAGGGTAGCGGCGACTTGTTCCGCGGTGGCATGCGCCTCACCGGGCAGCAGTGGCGACAAGGCGAACAGGCCGGCCATGCGACCGCAGAACTTGAGGAAGTCCCGTCGATTCGCCATACCGCCTTTTTGCAGATACTCGCCCAGCGATTCACCCTCGCGCCAGGCCGGGTGCAACAGCGTGATCATGCTCGCTCCTTTCTGGCTCTCTGGTATCTTGCGGGGTAATCAATTATAATTAAAACAATGGGTTATAGCCTATCATCACCTGGTCAGGTCAAGCGGCACTAGACTTCTATGAATCGTTTTGAGATACCTTTAGATATCGAAAATGTCAAAATTGAACAGGTAGAATTCACTCAAGACAATGAAATCATTATCACGGTTACGAGTACATTAGAAAGCACTTTCTGTCACCGTTGTGGTAAAGAAATTCATGATTTTTATGGTTATAGTCGAGAGATTGAGTTACGCCATTTATCGATTTTAGGAAGACCAACTTATCTTCGGATAAAACCCAAAAGATACCGGTGTCCGTACTGTCAGGATCATCCCACGACGACTCAGAAACTCGGCTGGTATGATCCACGGAGTCGGCATACCAAAGCATATGAAACACAGGTATTACTGAGTTTAGTGAACAGTACGGTATCGGATGTGAGTCGCAAAGAAGGTCTCGGTTATGAAGCGGTGATGGGAATTATTGATCGTCAGGTGAGCCGCGAGGTGAACTGGAACGAATTTCAAGACGTAGAGATAGTCGGGCTTGACGAAATTGCTTTAAAGAAGGGTCACCAGGACTATGTGACGATAGTCACTGCCCGCTTAGCGAACGGCACGAAACGGGTAGTAGCGGTGTTAAAGGATCGTCAGAAAGCCACGGTGAAGGAATTTTTTCTTAGCATTCCCAAGCACTTACGTAAAACGATTCGGGTGGTGTGCACGGATTTGTATGAAGGTTACGTGAATGCGGCGAAGGAAGTATTAGGTCGAAAGGTCAGGATTGTCGTGGATCGTTTTCATGTAGCTAAACTGTATCGAAAAGGGCTAGATGAAGTGCGCAAGAAGGAAGTAAAGCGCTTAAAAGAAGAGTTACCGGCAGAGACGTATAACGAGTTCAAGGGAGTGATGTGGCTGCTACGGAAAAATCCTGAAGCGTTAGAACCAGAAGAACTCGACACGCTAAAGAAGTTGTTTAAGTATACTCCTCTGTTAGGAACGGTCTATGTCTTTTGTTATACGCTGACGGGGATTTTTGAGCAACCGCTGACGAAAGAGGAAGGGCGCCGTCAGTTACGAGCTTGGAAGGAACTGGTTAAGAAGAGTGGGCTGAGCTGTTTTGATCGTTTTTTGAAGACGCTAGACGAGTGGATGGATGAGATTACAAACTATTTTGTGGACCGCCACAGCAGTGGTTTTGTCGAGGGACTGAATAACAAAATCAAGGTGGTTAAACGGCGTTGCTACGGTATTTTGAATATAGGCCATTTCTTTCAACGGCTTTTCATCGACTTAAGAGGATATGAAGAGTTTGCTTAATTATCATATACTTACTGACAACGCGAACTACCAAAGAGCCGTTTTTTTTAAATTCCACGACCGCCGTGTCATCGCGTTTGATGTGAGTGGGACGTGCCACTTTCAACTTGGCCTTGAGTTTGTAGTGAACGGTTTGATAAACTGTTTTATAATGAATCTCCACACCATACTCCTCGTTTAGCCACTGCTGAATCTCGCCATCACTTTTAAAACCTTGCGGTTGGCTTAGTTTTTCACGCCACGCGGTGAGCACGGGTTCAGAAATAGCCGGGGGTTGGCCGCCATGATAGTTCCAGGCTACTAAGCCGAGTAATCCTTTTTTCCGATAACGCGTTAACCACGATTCAATGGTCGATTTCGAACGTCCCAGAAAATCAACTAAGTCTTGCAAGGTTTTTGCCCGTCCCTTTTTTAGTAGATAGAGTGCGTGTACTCGTTCTTTCAGCTTTGCTTTCTGTTGGGTATGCATCAGTTGCTTTAATTCAGCAGCAGTTTCTGTAATAAAAATAATTAATGGACGGCTCATGGTTCACCAAAACACTCATGTTTGACATCAAATAATTATAACAGAATATTCAAAGAATTGGTATTCGACGCCGATACTGGCCCGCCTCGTCAGGGCGGAACACCGCGAGCGAGAAGTAATTGTTGGTGTCATCCGGCAGCTTCGTGTCATCATCTAGCCACGCCCGGCCAGACCAGGCCGATTTGGGGACGGTGGTCGGGTTGCCCTCAAAGCTGACCACTACCTGGCGAGCATCCATCAAATCGCCACCGAAAATGGCCCGCAGGAATTCGCCATTGCCGATGAAACCGGTTTTGCCGGTTTTGTCGGTTTCCACCGGGCCGGGCGGAAAATCTGTCGCAGTTGCGTTCATGGCCGCCCCCTTCAAGACGCCCCTTTACGGGCGGCTTCGAGGTTAGCGACCAGCACGCGGATATCGTCATCGCTCTTGCCGGCAATGCGCGCCGCGTTAAGCGCGGCGACTTCATGCTCGGGCCAACCAACGGCGCGTGCACCGATGGATACCGGGCGCGTGAACAGACCCTGCTGAATATCGAGGTAATGGGCGCTACGCGAACGACCACGCTCACGGAGCACGGCGGGAAGACGAAGGATGGTGGTAACCATGTTTACGCCTCCTGGGGCGTTGTTGAACATGGTTACCAATTGTTATATCACAATTTGCTGCTGCGAAGACCCTGTGCTTAGTAGCG
>DATKLC010000133.1:0-2783 GCA_035542635.1 Candidatus Krumholzibacteriaceae bacterium
ACACCATGATAATCGTCACCGATACCAGCCACATGGGACTCCAAACAGCCAAACGCATAAAGGAACTCGCCAAAGAAGTGCACATTCAACTCAAAAAAATCTACCTAATCGGCAACAGATTCCCACCTGAAATGGAGCCACTCTTAAAAGAAGAAGCACAAAAAATCGGCGTCGAATACGCAGGCATCATACCCCTAGACGAAAACGTCATGCGCTACAACCTCACCGCTCAGCCATTGTTAAAGCTTCCAGAAGATAGCCCAGCCTTGAAACAGCTTAAAGCCATACTAACAAAAATAGGACTGCTAAATGCCTAATCAAGGCTTGACCAGCATCTTACGCCTGTTATCCTCTTTCTGAGGCTTCAACAAATCCTCCACAAGCTTAAACTGACGCTCATAAACGTGACAATTCTTAGAATGAAAAACCAGCTTACCCGTCTTTAAACCCAAATTGCCCCGCCTGTTAAGCTCAGCCACAAAAGCCTCATTAAACAACTGAATCCCCGCAATGTTGGCAGGCAACCCCGCGTACGCATCCCACGACCTGAAATAACAAGTCAAGTGCAAGGCATCGTCCAAGATTTCCGTGTCAATCAGGCTCAAGCATGGTGGCTCATGACGTTGATTGTTCAAATTCTTCTGAATATCGTCTGGAAGCCTTATGACCATGGTAATCTGACGGTCACACTGTTCCTCTAAATACCGCTGTATAGCCATCTCCACTTGGTCCACGGGTTTGCGTAGGCGACTGCCATACGTGTAAGTCTCATCTTCAATCACGCCCGACCATAAATACTTCAACGCATACCACTGCACGTACTTCATGTCGCAGGGTGCCTTCTCATCCACCAAAGGCCTGCTCTCGGGATGAGCTATCTCAATAGACAAATTGAGCTTCTTGGTAGTGGTGCACTCGGAACCGTAGCCGATTTTGAAAAGCTCGCCCTGATTCCAAATGGCACTTAAGGTCTTGTACCAAGCGTCTGGACAGTCGAAAGCCTCAATCTTCACATGCTTCAAAGTAAGGGCGGACCTCCCTTCTCTTAGCCCGACAATAATGAAGCCCTTGCGTATTAAACTTTTTTCGACACGAACAGCAACCAAACACCGCTAGATGTGCTTGTAGATGGTGCTGCTCGTGAACTTGCCCGACTCCATTTCCTGGTCGATTTCGCGTAGTAGGAGTATGCGCTTATAAGTCGGCGGATGCGTAGCGAACAAAGTATTCACTTTCACCCACGCGTTATGCGCCTCCCTCTCCATAGCCAACTCCAACTCTCGCTCGTCCAAAACGCCATTCTTGTCCAAGTCATAGTCCTCTTTTCTGGACAGAATCTCCTGAAACTCCTGCTTAGCCAACACAGGGTCAGCGATGTAGAAGGTTCTTGCACCGCCCGGCGGCTTCGGCGAAAGCGACAACCCATAAGTAATCTTCGTCAACGCACTCTCCAGTTCACGCGGTTGTCCCGTGAGATACGCGGAATAAGCATCAGCATAATGCTCTCTCAGGCGGCTCATTCCCATGACGCATAGCTGTGTGATGAAGTAGACCAAATACGAGAACGCCGCCGCAGCCAGAATGGCAATCCAGATGGCTCCGCTGTTGTCTTTGCCTCTGCTGCGACCGACACCGCCAAACTGCACCGCCGTAAAACTCACTCTAGCAACAAGATAGGCAATCAGCGGAACAGCCGAAAGCGCAGTCATCACCAAATAATCCTTATGCCTAACATGCCCAAGCTCATGCCCAATAACGCCCTCAATCTCCTGCTCATTCAACTGATTCAGCAAACCCTCATGCACAGCCAAAATCGCACTACTCGCCGTTCTGCCAAAAGTGAAAGCGTTAGGCGTCGGATCAGGCACAATCGCCAATTTTGGCATGGGCAATCCGCTCTTGTCCGCGAGCTTTTTAACGGTTTCTTCGAGCCATGGATTCTCACCTGGCTTCAGGTAATGAAGATGCGTGGCGGCTTTGACGATGGACGGGCCGATTAGGTATTGGATGAATATGAAGAAGCCCGCGCCTACGACGGCGATTGCAATCATGCCGAATGGCGAAATTTGGAAGAAGAGGCTTATTACGTACATTATCGCGGCTAGGAACGCGGCGAAGATGATGCCCACTAACAGAACAGTCGTGGCCATGGACAATTTGAGCCTTGACAGACTTGCCAACCTATTTGCGCCTCTTGTATGTCACAGAGTTTTTCAACAGAGAGAATTAAACTTAATGTTTTTCGCCAAAAAGCGACACACCAGTTTAAGAAAACTTATGTTTCACTGTGTTAAGAATACTCCAGCAAGGAGCCCCTTAGGCATGTCGGTGTTAAAGGAAATTCACTGCTCACACTGCGGCGCACCCCTCGAATTCAACCCAGGCGAAATAGTCGCAACCTGCAAGTATTGTGGCTTCACGCAGGTGATAGAGACCGGGCAGGCGTTCGTGTTCGAGCATTCTATGATACTCAACAAGTTTGACCCTGCATCTGTCGAAACGCCCATACGCGAATGGATGAAGTCCGGTTTCGTAAAGCCGCGTGATTTGGCGAAATCGAAAATTCTGGAAAAGAACCTTGTGTATTTGCCTTTTTGGATGGTGAAAGTCAAAGCCACGACCACGTACAAGGGGGTTTTTGAGAGAATCACGCCCGCGGTGGAGAAGGAGGGCAAAATCGACAATGAGTACAACTGGCTTGTCTTGGCAAGGAAGGCTACTGTTTTTCCGACCGAAGAATATGAAGTGCCTTTGGAGGGCAAAATCGCGTACGACTTTAGACG
>DATKLC010000134.1:0-7578 GCA_035542635.1 Candidatus Krumholzibacteriaceae bacterium
CCAAACTTTAGTTTCGGCATTACGTTTTCATCCCCTAAGCCCCTATTAGTGCTAATACTTTCGTAGTGTCAACTCTCAACTCTTTAATCGCCAATTCTTCAGGGCTATAGCCCATGGCGAGTCCCAAAAGTTGAGTGTAATGAAGCGCGGGAAGTTCAAACTTCTTGTTCACGATGCGCTCAATTCTGAGCTGGTTGGTGTCGAACATCAAATGACAGAACGGACAAACAGTTATGACCGCCTGCGCACCCGCCTCCTTCATGTTAGCGAGTTTCTCACCCGTCAGGTTCATCGGAACATCCTGATTAATGCCGATTATCGACGCGCCACAGCATTGAGTTTCATTCTTATAATCGACAACCTTCGCGCCCGTTGCCCGGATAAGATTCTTCAATATCTGGGGGTTTTCAGGGTCGTCGAAGCCGATGTACTTTATCGGACGCAGAACGTGACAGCCACTGTGTTCAGCGACGCATAGATTCTTGAGAGGCTTCTTCACCGAAGCTTTCAGCTTGTCTAAGCCCACATCTTCTGCCAAAACTTGCATGATATGCTTGGCTTCAATAGTGCCCTTGAATTCCAGATTGATTTCTTTCAGGAAATGATTAACTTCTTCCCTTACTTTCTTGTCCTCTTTCAAAGTTTTGTTCACTTTGCGCAGAGTGCCCGCGCAGCCTGGACAAAGGGTGATGATGTTTGCGCCTTTTTGTTCCGCCATGCAGAGGTTTCTTGCCGCTAATGCGAGCATGGCTTCGTGGCTTACGGGGTCTATTGGAAGTCCGCAGCAGTTGAATTCGGGCATTTCTACAAGTTCCAACCCCAGTCCTGTGAGGACTTTTCTAGCAGAAATCTCATACGCACCTTCGCGGTACGGTATGGCACAACCGAGGAAGAGCACGTACTTGTTGCTTTTCTTTTCCTCTTTCTTCTCTGCCATTTTAGCTGCTGCCTCCTTTGTTTGCTTCAAGAACTTTCGTGAAACCTGTGACTTTGAACAATTTTTCGATATCTGGAATGTTGCCTTTCGGCAAAGGCGGCAACCCAGTTTCTCCGCGTTTCTTCATTCGCAACTCAGGAATCCTGTAAGCGTAACCCGTCTGCAAAATCGCTGAAGCTAATTCCTTAAAGTTGAGTGGCATAGCGCCCTCTTTCACAGCCATGTTTCGCAAAGCCCGTAGTACGTTCGCGATTTCCACGTCCTGTGGGCAATGGTCAACGCATGTGTAGCAGGCGGCGCACAGCCAGATTGTGTCGCTTTTTAGGACTTGGTCTTTCATGCCCAGCTGTGCCATGCGGAGTATTTTGCGTGGTCTGTATGATTCGTTATACCGCGAAACTGGGCAGTCTGCCGTGCAAGTGCCACACTGGAAGCACAGCATAAGCCTTTCAGCACCAGGCACCTTCTTGAGTTCATACTTGAACTGTGCATTCTCTGGAGTGATTCTGAGCACGGTTTTCTTGTTCGTTTCCTGTGTTTCGGCTGATTTGGGTTGCATTTCTGTTTTTACCTCTTCTTTTGGTTTTGCTTCCTCTTTTACCTCAGTTTTTTTCTTTTTTCGAGTTTGAGGCATTTCTCAAGCTTCCTTCGCCTTTAACGGGCTAGGACCGAGTTTCTTAATTTGTTCCGTCATATCCCTAATAACCGTTGCGAATTTGTCGCCTTCTGATGCTGAGACCCATTCTAAGCGCAGTCTTTCAGGCTCTATGCCGAATTGTTCAAGCACTTTCTTCAGGAGCAGGATTCTTCTTTGAGCTTTGAAGTTGCCGCTCAAATAATGACAATCCGAGGGCAAGTGACATCCAGCGACTAACACTCCATCGGCACCGTCTTTGAAGGCTTCGAGCACGAACGCTGGGTCTACTCTTCCGCTACACATGACACGAATAATTCGAATGTTAGGCGGATACTGAATCCTGCTGACTCCAGCCAAGTCGGCGCCAGCGTAACTGCACCAATTGCAGAGGAAGCCGACGATTTTTGGTTCAAACTCTTCTTTTTGCATTGTCATGCTTTCATCTCGACTAATGCAGCTTTAACCTGCGCAAGTATTTCTTCATTAGTAAAGTGTCCCAAGGTAATGGCTTTAGTAGGACATGCCGTGCCGCACACGCCACAGCCTTTACAGAGAGCTTCAATTACGTGTGCCTTAAGTTTGACGTCCTTCTCCTTCATCTCGATTGCACCGTATGGACAGAGAGATTCACAAATCCTACAACTGCTACATAAATCTTCATCCACGCTAGCAATTATGCCTTCCATCTCAAGCGTCTTCTTAGACAGTATGGTCGTGGCTCTTGCAGCGGCAGCACAAGCCTGAGCTATACTTTCGTCAATGAACTTTGGCGAATGAGCCATGCCGCATAGAAAGACGCCTTCTGTTGCAAAGTCCACAGGGCGAAGTTTCATATGGGCCTCGAGGAAGAACCCTTCCTTAATCAATGGAACTTTGAGCATCTCTGCTATTCGTTTGTTATCTGGGTTGGGAATTGTGGCTGCACTTAACACTACCAAATCAGGCTGAATTTCGATTTCCTCTTTAAGCACGGGTTCCCAGAATTTCACTCTTAACTGTCCATTCTCGTTTGTGACTGCTGGTTTTCTCTGGTCATCATAATTTATAAATAAAACTCCTTTCTCAGCGGCGTCTCGATAATAGTCTTCTCTGAAGCCATAAGTTCTGACATCCTTGTACAGTACGAAAACTTCTGTATCTGGGCTTACCTCCTTGATTTTCAAGGCGTTCTTGATAGCTTGTCCACAGCATATTCTTGCGCAGTTAGGTCTTTCCTCGGTTCTCGCGCCTACACATTGAATCATAACAACGCTCTTGGCTTTGAAGTTGCCTTCAGCGATTTCTTCTTCCAATTCATGCTGAGTCAGCACGCGTGGGTCTTTGTTATAGAGATATTCAATAGGCTGATACTCGACCGCACCCGTGGCTACGATGACTATACCATGTTCAACCTCTCTCACTTCATTGTCCTGCCTAATCTGAGCAGTGAAGTTGCCAACGAAGCCCGAAATGTCAGTCACTTCTGCGTTTAAGTAAACGTGTATCTTCTTGTTACTCATAACTTCGTTCACTAAGGCATCAAGTCTCTCCTTCGGATTGTCGCCTTCGAGCAAATAGTGTAATGTGCGTAAGTGTCCGCCTAACTCTTTGTCTTTTTCAACCAGATGCACTTCGAAACCTTGTTTAGCTAGCTCCAAAGCAGCGGTCATGCCTGAAACGCCGCCGCCTAAAACCAAGCCCACTTGCGTGACATTGATGAGTGGCTTTTCTAACGGTTTCAGAAGTCTTGCCTTAGCCACTATCGATCTGACGAGGTCTTTGGCTTTTTCCGTCGCCTTCTCTGGCTCATGCATGTGTACCCAGCTACACTGATCGCGAATGTTGGTCATTTCGAATAGGTATGGGTTTAACCCAGCTTCCTGCACAGTCTCCCTAAACAGTGGCTCATGAGTTCTCGGAGTACAAGAAGCGACAACAACGCGGTTGAGGTTGTTTGCCTTGATTTTCTCCAGAATTAGCTTCTGCGTGTCTTGGGAGCATGTGTAAAGGTTGGCTTCGGCATAAACTACGTAAGGCAGAGTCTTAGCATATTCGACCACTTCAGGAACATTTACTACCCCGCCAATGTTGATGCCACAATGACAAACGAAAACACCGACGCGCGGCTCCTGTTTACTCACATCCCGTTCCTGCGGATACAGCTTCGCAGTTACTTGCGTACCTCGTTCAGAAGCAACAACGCTCATCGCCTTCACAGCTGCGCCACTCGCCTGCGCAACACTCTCTGGAATATCCTTTGGCGCCGCGAACGCACCGCAAACGTAAATGCCTTGTTTGGAAGTTTCTAGCGGTGAAAATGCTTCTGTTTGGCAGAATTTATATTTGTTGAGTTCCAAGCCTAGGATTTTGCTGAGTTTTTCGGCGTCTTTCGGTGGCGTCATACCAATTGATAGAACTACCATGTCGAATTCTTCGGTTTTCGGCTCCTCATTCTCCACATATCGCACTAGGAGATTGTTGGTTGCTGAGTCTTCGTCTACGCTTGCCACGCGTGATCTGATGAATTTTATGCCCCACTCGTTCTTAGCACGGTTATAGTAGGCGTCGAATTCTTTGCCATACGCGCGTATATCCATGTAGAAGATTTTGCAGTCCAATTTAGTCGGCGTATGCTCCTTGGCTATCACCGCTTCTTTCATGCCGTACATGCAACACGCGGCGGAACAATAGTTGTTACCAATCTGGGCATCGCGTGAACCGACACATTGAATGAAGGCAATTCGTTTCGGAATCTCGCCATCAGAAGGTCTCAAGACCAACCCGCCGTAAGGTCCAGAAGCGCTTAGGATACGCTCGAACTCAATGCTCGTGACGATGTTCTTAAAACGCCCATAACCATATTCGCTCTTCAACTTGGCGTCGAAGGATTCGAACCCTGGCGCGAGTACTATGGAGCCTACCTGCAACGCCACTTCGTTGTCTTTCTGGTCGTATTCGATGGCTTTCGCCTTGCAGATTTCTAGGCAGGTGCTGCAGCCGATGCATTTCTCGCGGTCGATCATAAACTTTAACGGAACCGCCTGTGGATACTTCACGTAGATTGCGCCTCTACCACTCAAGCCCTCGTTAAACACGTCAACGGTTTCAATGGGACACTTCTGCGCACATAGACCACAGCCGTTGCATTTTTCTTCGTTTATATATCGGCTTTTTCTTCGAAGTTTCACCTCAAAATTTCCTGCTTCGCCTGTTAGTCCAGTTATTTCGGCGTTTGTTAAGATTGTGATGTTTGGGTGCCTTCCTGTGGCCACGAGTTTGGGCGAGAGAATGCACATGGAACAGTCGTTTGTTGGAAACGTCTTGTCCAGTTGCGCCATCACGCCGCCGATGCTTGGTTCCTGGTCGATTAAATAGACTTTAAAGCCTGAATCCGCTATGTCCAAAGACGCCTGTATTCCTGCAACTCCGCCGCCAACAACCATAACGGCGCCAACTTTTTTGTTTGCCATTTTACTTAACCTCCAAAGCCTTGTAAATCGGAGTAGTACCCTCCACGTGATCCAAGGCAATCATGTTTTTCCGACGCATTTCCACAACGTGACAAAGCACGTCCGAAGGCTTCATGTCAACCTGCTCTGCCAAGGTTTTGACGGAAAGCGGCTTCGCCTTGGTTAAAAGGTAAATCTTGTGACGCACAAACTCCGCCTCTGCAATGTCATTCAGCAAGGCGTCAAATTCTCCCTCTGGGATCTTTTCGCCATAAGTGTTCTCGAGTTCGGTTAATTCTTCCTCTCTGCCAAGTAAAACTCTTAATCTAAAGTCTGAGGCTGCACTTTTTGCGGCCAGAAGGTTCAATAAAACCTTAGAATTCGGTTTTTCGCCTTTCAACGGTGATGCACCGAGTTTTTTCAGTTCTTCGGAAAACTCTTTAACATAATCGCCGAGTTCTTCAGAGTCTAGGGGCGAAACCCACAGCAACTTCACACGTTCTGATTCTAAACCGCTCAAATCCACGAGTCGTTTCAGCATTTTGACAGCTCGTTCTGCTTGAAGATTACCATCAACAAAATGACAATCTGGCGGTCTGCAACCCGCAAGCATGATGCCGTCAACGCCGTTTGCCAGCACATCCAAAACAATGGTTGGGTCCATTCGCCCAATGCACATCACGCGTGCGATGTTGGTGTTCTCTGGTGCTTGCATCTCATTGGTGCAGAATACCATGTTACACATGAAACATACGATTTTTGGGTCTTTGGGTTCCATGCTTTCATGCCTCCTGTGGAGTTGTCAGGGCGAGGCTTATGATGCGTTCGTTGGTCAGTTTCTTCATGCTGATAGCGTTCTGTGGGCATCGTGCAGCGCAGACGCCGCAGCCCTTGCACAGGTCTTCGTCCACTTGAGCGATTTCTTTCTCGTTCTTCTTAATCGCCTGATACGGGCAAAGGATAGCGCATACGTTGCAGCCTATGCATTGGCTTTCGGTTACAACGGCTTTGTCGCCTTCGCACAGATCTATGCTTGCGAGGCATTCGGCGCATGGTCCGCAGCCCAGGCAGCGGAAGGATTCGAACATGGCTTTGCGTTTTATTGAATCTAAGTATTCTACTACTTCTTCGAGGCTTAAGCGGGGTTTTTCTTCGATTGCTTCGTATCGGCGTTGTTTCTTTTTGAGTGTGTTGAAATCTTTTGCCCACGTGGTTTCTTCTATGTTTTCCTCTCGTACATTTCGTAAATCTTGCCCGCTGAGGTAAAGGTGAATTGAGGCTGCGGCTTTTTTTCCTGTGCCGACGGCTTCGATGATGCTTGCGGGTCCAGTGGCTATGTCGCCGCCTGCGAAGATGCCTGGGATTTTGGTTTCATATGTTAATGGGTCAACTTGAATTAGTCTGCCGTTTTTGTCTAGGAGTTCTGGCTGTAGGCATGAGGTTTCTGCGACTTGTCCAAGCGCTGGGATTACGAGGTTTACTTCGTATTGATGTTCAGAAAAGCTGATTGGCACTGGGCGTCTTCTGCCGCTTTCGTCGGGTTCGCCTAGGCGCATGCGTAGGCATTCAATAGCTTTGGCTTTGTCGTTTTCGCCGATGATTTGTTTGGGCGCTACTAGAAACTGGAATTTTATGCCTTCTCTTTCTGTTGCTGCGATTTCTTCGGGTAGTGCGGGCATTTCTTCGCGTGAGCGGCGGTATAGAATGGTTATTTCTTTGGCGCCGAGGCGTTTTGCCATTCTTGCTGCGTCCATGGCGCTGTTTCCGCCGCCGATGACAGCTACTTTTTCGCCTACTTGGGGCTTTTCTCCGCGGGCGATGGCGCCTAAAAAGTCAACGGCGTCTGTTACGCCTGTTAATTCTTCTCCGGGTATGTTTAGTTTCATGCCTTTTTGTGTGCCTATGGATATGAATATGGCTTTGTAGCCCTCGTTTTTGAGGCTTTGGAGTGTGCAGGTTTTTCCGAATTCTACTCCTGTTTTTATTTCTACGCCCAAGTCTTTGATGTAGGCGATTTCGTTGGCTACGACGAATTTTTCGAGTCTAAAATCAGGGATGCAATAGCGCATCATGCCGCCGGGTTCGGGCATGCGTTCAAAAACTGTTACGGGGTAGCCGAGTTTTGCGAGTTCATAAGCCGCTGCTAAGCCTGCTGGTCCTGCGCCGATTATGGCAACTTTTTCACTATGCCTTTTTGGGATGGGTTGGGGTTTTATTCTTCCTTGTTCGCGTTCTACGTCTGCAACTAGGCGTTTTAGTGCGCGTATGGCTACGGCTTGGTCAACGTTGACGCGTGTGCAGGCGTCTTCGCATGGGCTGAAGCAAACTCTGCCGCATATGGCTGGGAATGGCATGTCTTGGCGTATGAGTTCGACGGCTTCTTTGAATTTGCCACGTTGGATTAGCGCAACGTAGCCTTGGACATTGATGCGCGCAGGGCAAGCTGCTCTGCAGGCGGGGTAGTGTTTCTTTACGTTTGTGCTGGTATTAGTTGCCATTGTCAACTTGTCACCTGAAAGTAAGAGTATGGTTTGCGGGTTATATAGGCATGTTCATATTACGTTTAACGCAAGCGT
>DATKLC010000135.1:0-3722 GCA_035542635.1 Candidatus Krumholzibacteriaceae bacterium
TGCACTGAATAAACACAACACTGTGCGGCTTCTTACCATCCGACGCTCTTATCACCTTGCCACCCGTCGGACCCGCGGCTAGAATTAGGCGTTCAAACTCCAAGGCGGTAATCACGTTGTCAAACCTGCCATAACCATACAGCGCGTTATCATACGGCAGGTAAATGTCATAACCCGTGGCGACAATAATCGCGCCCACGTCCAACTCGACTTCTTCGGGCTTCTGGTCAAAATCTATGGCTTGACGTGCACCACACGCATCCACACACTTGTAACACTCGATGCAGTGGTCCTTATTGATAGTGTACACCAAAGGCACGGCTTGATCAAACGGAATCGAAATAGCCTTACGCACACCCATGTTCATGTCCCACTCGTTCGGAAACTCGATGGGGCAGACCTCTTTGCATTCGCCACAGCCAGTGCAGTTCTTGCGAATCACGTAACGCGGGTTCTTGCGGATTTTAACCTTAAAGTTGCCCACAAACCCTGACACGCTGACTAAATCGGCGTACGATATTATTTCGATATTAGGATGCCTCGACGCGTCCACCATCTTAGGCCCTTCGATGCATATGCTGCAGTCGAGCGTTGGGAACGTCTTATCCAACTGCGCCATGTGACCGCCGATGCTCTCGGTCTTTTCAAGAAGCGTCACTTTGAAGCCCATCTCAGCCAAGTCTAATGCGGCGTTAATGCCAGCAATGCCGCCACCAACCACCAGCGCCTTGTTCGTAACGGGCACTTCGATAGTCTTCAGCGGCATTAGTAATCGTGCTTTAGCCACAGCCATGCGAATAATCTCTTTAGCCTTCTCCGTGGCTTCCGTGGGCATGCTTCCGTGACACCACGAATCAAACTCCCTTATGTTCGCCATCTCGAAGAAGAACGGGTTCAAACCCGCCTCAGCAACCGTCTTGCGAAAAGTGGGCTCGTGCATACGGGGCGAACACGCAGCCACTACGACACGGTTAAGCTTGTGCTCCTTGATGCCCTTTCGGATTTCGTCCTGTCCTGGGTCGGCGCAGGTGTAACGGTTCTGCTTAACGTACACCACGTCGGGTAATGTTTTGGCGTAAGCTTCTAGCGCGTCTATGTTGATTACACCAGCGATGTTTAAGCCGCAGTGGCAGATGAACACGCCCACACGAGGCGCTTCGAATTCGACTTTAACCGCGTCCTTCGGCCTCTCCTGTTGCGGAGTGGTCATTCTTGTTGCCTCCCTTCGAAACGTCGGTCAACGGCTTCCTTAGCCTTCGCCGCGCCCTTGGCTCGCAGTTCTTTGGCTATGCCCTTAGTAGAAGCGAGTTTTTCTAGGGCTTTGTTCCATGCGCCAGACTTTACGGGTGTGTGTCTCACGCTGGTGCGTTGCAGGTCGAGTGCGCCTTCTACGGGACAGGCTATGCGGCAGGCGCCGCAGTAGACACAGTATGGTTCGTTGATTTTGACTTTCTTTCCGTCCTCAGACATGTACAGCGCGCCTTTGATAGGACACACATCTAAGCAGTCTCTGCAGCCCTCGGGACATTTAGCCTCGTTAATCCTCAAAGCGCCGTTGAATATGGGCTTGACCTGAATGGCGTCGGATGGTCCGTCGAGTTCGCAGATTCGGCAGCAAGGGCACCTATCTTGCTTGATTGTGATTTCTGGTTTGAGATTTTTCTTTTCTTTTTCGGATAGCTCGTTTGGGTTTTCCACTTGTTTTCCGTCTGGAGTGTGAAACGTGACTTTGATTAGGTTAAGCGGACACGCAGTGTCATACTCCGTACCTGAAGAGTCACACTTGGTCGGATCCACTTTTATTTCTCGGATTAACTCGGGAAAACTCTCCTTTTCCACCACGGACAAAAGGTTCTTGCCGTCTATGAGCACAGTCACTGCACCGAAGGGGCAGATGGAATTGCAAATGCCGCAATAGTCGCATTTGTCCAAGTCGATGTCTATGGTGGGTTTTGGTGTTTTTTCGCCCAGCCTTTTTTCGGCTTTAGTGACTTTGATGGCTTCTCTGGGGCACACGGTCTTGCAGATTTCGCAGCCAACGCACAAGCCTTTGTCTACAACGAGTGCGTAGCGTTTGGCATGATGAACTCTCTCCAGCAAAAGTTGGTTTTCGGTTTCGGTTTTTTGGAGTCTTAACGGCATTTCACTGTCTTTTCTCCGCGGTTTTGGTGCACGTTGGCATATTGAGATACTAGGCTTTACGTAAGGAAATATTTATAGTTTCCATCTTAGAAATGGAATCCTCTCCACAATCTGGCTAGACCAGTTTTGCGCGAAGTGTGATGTAAAAATGGTGCAACAAAAAGCCGAAAAAGCCGCAGAACGCGTGACTATGGCGCACGGCGCTGGCGGCGCGGTTATGAACGATTTAATTAAACAGTTTATTCTCAAACACCTAGGCAATGCGCCTTCTGGCGCCGAGGTGGGCTTAGAGGCTCTAGACGATGCCGCTGTGATTGGCGATATTGTGGTAAAGTCTGATTCGCACGCGGTTAAGCCTATTTTCTTCCCGGGCGGAGACATTGGACGTTTGTCTGTTTCTGGCACTGTGAATGATATTTCGTGTTTGGGCGCTGAGCCTACTGCGCTGGCGTGTGGGTTTGTTTTGGAGGAAGGCTTAGCCTTAACGGACTTTGAGAGAATTTTGGTCAGTATGCGACAAGCGTGTGACGAGGCAGGAGTTTATGTAATTACTGGCGACACGAAAGTGGTGGAGAAGGGCAGCCTCGGCGGTTGTGTGGTTAACGTTTCTGGTATTGGGCATCGTACAGAGGCTTTGGAGCATAACATCGCGGTGGTGAGGCAGTTTAGACCCGATTTTAGGAAAAGATGGCTACTCGACAGCAACCTTCAGGCTGGCGACAAGATTATCCTTTCAGGCACCATTGGCGACCATGGATTAGCGGTTTTGTCGGCGCAAGAAGGACTGCGCTTTGGCAGCGGGATTGTTTCGGATGTTAAGCCCTTGAACAAGCTGGTTCAACAGTTGCTTAGCGTGGGTGGAATCGTAGCGTTAAAAGACCCAACACGCGGCGGGTTGGCAAATGCCTTGAACGAGTGGAGTGAGAAGTCTAAGGTGGGCATTTTGGTTTATGAGGATAAAATTCCGATGAGAGACGATGTTAAAGCGGCTTGCGAAATGTTGGGAATAGACCCGCTGGAAGTTGGCAACGAGGGTAAGCTCATAATTGGTGTGGTCAAAGAAAAAGCCGAGGAAGTGCTCGCTAGACTGAAAACTACAAGAGAAGGAAAAGATGCCCAGATGATAGGCGAAGCAACACAACAATTCAGCCAAGTCGCCATGCAAACCGTGGTTGGCGGAAAAAGAATAATCGCAACACCCATAGGCGATCCAGTACCAAGAATATGCTAAGGGACGGTGTAACTCTGAAAGGCTGGAATCAAATTTTCCAAGAAAGTCCAATCGATTGGCTTCTTGAAATCTCTAACCCTTCCATTCGTTATTTCACACTCAGAGAACTCTTAGACAAAAAGGAAAATAACCCTGAAGTTGTTGCTGCGAAGAAGGCTATTCCGAATTCTCCAGTTGTAGCCAAAATTCTGACTAAACAAAACGTCTACGGCTATTGGGAAGACCCGATAAGTCCATACATTCCGAAATACAAGTCATCCTACTGGCAAATCATGATTCTCGGGCATCTTGGAATGGACAAAACAGACGAACAAGTTCGAAAAGCATGCGAATTCATTTTCAGGTTTCA
>DATKLC010000136.1:0-3037 GCA_035542635.1 Candidatus Krumholzibacteriaceae bacterium
GGCGTATTCGAGGCACGCGAAGGGACAAACGATGACGCAAGCGCCGCAACCCATGCATTTTTCGTTGGAAACAACGGTTTTCTCCAAGGACTCTTCATAACTGAGTTTGGGCGTGGTCGTCATGGCGTATCAGAGGTTAAACTTAGCGCATCAAATTATTTAAGCACAGAGGAAACTTGTTGATAAAACGACAAAGAAGAGTGCCCACGATAAACAACAAGCGAGAAGCCTTAAAACTTGCCAAAGCCGCGCTGGAAATAGAAGCGAACGAATTCACACGCTTAGCTGAAGAAGTCACAAGCTTAATGTCGAAAGAAACGGGCAAAATCGGAACAATGGACATAAAGGGAAAACTTGCAACCATCGAGCCGCATGGTGGAGCCGCGATAATCGGCGACATTCACGGCGATTTGGAAAGCCTCGTGTACATTCTAAACGACAGTGGTTTCTTGGAAAAAGCCAACCAGAAAGAGGACGTTATGCTCATATTTCTCGGCGATTACGGAGACCGAGGGCAATACTCGGCTGAGGTATACTATGTCATTCTGAAATTGAAGCAACAGTTCCCGCAGAAAGTGGTGCTCATGCGCGGTAACCATGAAGGCCCAGAAGATTTATCTGTGTATCCACACGATTTGCCTGTTCAATTTCAACAAAGATTTGGTAAACAAGGCAAAACAGTGTACTCTTGCATTCGGAAACTGTATGATCAACTCTACAATGCGGTTTTGGTGGAAAATCGTTTCATCCTTATCCATGGCGGTTTCCCAACCCATGCCCGTTCGATTGATGATTTAGCTTACGCACATAAGATGTACCCAAAAGAGGCTTTTCTTGAAGAGATGCTGTGGAACGATCCTGAAGAAAACATAAACGGCACTGTTCCTTCTCCGAGGGGCGCGGGCAAACTCTTCGGCAAGAGCGTTACATCAGCCTTTCTGGAAATGTTTAAAGTCAATGTTCTCATCCGGGGTCATGAACCATGCAGCGATGGGTTCAAGTTGAATCACGAAGGGAGAGTTTTAACCCTGTTTTCTCGGAAAGGCGAGCCATACTTCAACGAGCATGGCGCCTATTTGAGGCTAAATCTTTCGTTGAAGACTAAAAACGCAGAAAAACTTTTACCGTGGGTTCGTCAATTCTGAGAGAGAAGTTAAGGGTTTTCGTCTGGTTTGAATAGGAGTTCTTTCAGGGATGTGAGTGGTTTCTTCTCTGGACTGGGTATGAGTGGTGGTAAGGGTTTTTCCTCCGATTCTGCCGTTGAGCTTTCTGTTGCTTTTCGGAGTTGTGGTAGGCGGAAGTAGTAGCAGTAGACTGGGTCGCCGTCGCAGAAGTGTTTTATGTCGAAGTCGTTAAGCTCTCCGCTGACTTGGGCTTCGAGCATTTTAACGCACACTTTTTTAGTGGCGCTTGAAAGGTAGGGGCAGCGCATTTTTCTTTCACCTGTTGTTTTGTTCTACAGTTGTTTTGTTTTTCATGGCTACAATATGTCCATATTTAGACATATAGTGTATTACTATATCAGACTTCAAATATAAACGTTGCTTTGCAAACGAAACACATCTATATTCAGGCGTTTCTATTCAGCCATATAAGAGGCATAAAGAAGGCAGGGCAAGTGAAGATAGGAATTGTTACCAGAAATGAACACGGTTGGTGCACAACTCAGCTGCGTAAGGCGTTGGTAAAACGCCACGTGAAGCCTTTTTGTTTTGGTTTTTCAAGGTTGGTCGCCCGGATCTCTGCCAAGCCGGCGGCAATAGTTAACGGCACAGACATCGTTAAAGAGCTGAGTGCTCTGATTATGCGCCCCGTTGGTCGTGGGTCTTTGGAGGAGATTATTTTTAGGATGGATCTTTTGCACAGGCTTGAGCGTTTGGGTTTGTTTATTATTAACCCGCCTTTGGCTATGGAACGCGCCGTGGATAAGTTTCATGCGTTGACGCTTTTGGAGGAGAATAATGTGCCTGTACCGCGTACGGTTGTAACTGAAAACGTTGACGAAGCTCTAGAAGCATTTCACGCGTTGGGCGGTGACATTGTGGTGAAGCCAATTTTTGGTTCGCGCGGCATTGGCTCCACAAGAATTTCAGATGTAGAAGTGGCGACGCGGATTTTTCGTGCGTTGGCGTTTTATCATCAGGTGATTTATGCGCAGGAGTTTGTGCGCCATGGGTTTTCGGATATCCGTGCCTTCGTGGTTGATGACCGTGTGGTTGCAGCCATGCGGCGTGTTGCCGAAGGCTGGAAAACAAATGTAAGTTTAGGCGCCAAGCCTGTTTCATTAAAGCTTGATGATGATTTGGAGCGTTTAGCCATAAAAGCGTCGCAGGTGGTTGGCTGCAAAGTGGCGGGCGTGGATATTTTGGAAAGCGAAGCGGGACCTTTGGTTGTAGAGCTTAACAGTCAGCCTGGTTGGCGTGGTTTGCAGTCGGTGACGGATGTGAACATTGCTGATGAGATAGTGTCTTTTGTTTTATCCGCGGTGAAGGGGTGAAGTTTGTTTGCGTGAAGTGGAGATTGTGCGGCTGAACGTTGCTGATAGGAAGAGTGAGAGGCGTTTGGACGTTGTGGCTGAGGAGTTTCCTCTGCATATTTTTCTCAACGATACTTGCGTGGTTTCGGTTTTGTGTTCGCCCAGTAAGCTGAAGGAATTGGCTGTGGGGTATTTGTTTTCTGAGGGTTTTGTTCGTTCTCTGGAGGAAGTGCGTGAGGTGCGGTTGGATGAGAATGGGCGCTGTTTTGTGTCATTGAAGCCTAGTATTAATGCCAAGGAGCGTTTGGAGTTTGCGCAGTCGTTTGGGCGTTTGGTGGTTTCGGCTTGTGGTTCTGTGGATTTGTGGCCTCTATCGAAGCTTGTTGACAGGATTAAGGGCTTAAAGCTGAAGAGTGACGCTGTTGTCGATGCGAAGGTGATTGTGGATTGTGTTCGACGTTTGAATACTTTAGCTGAAGAGTACAGGCGCACGGGCGGTGTGCACGTGGCTTCTTTGAACAGGCTTGATGGCGAGCTTGTTGGGTTTGCTGAGGATGTTGG
>DATKLC010000137.1:0-4643 GCA_035542635.1 Candidatus Krumholzibacteriaceae bacterium
ATTCAGCACTCAAAACTCAAAATTAAATAATTCTGTCCCCCGTCTTCAGTCCTCGAAGTCATCGCCATGCCCTATGCGCTCTGCTCCATGCGAGTCCCCGAAGGCGACGTTTTTCGTTCTAGGCTGGATCGCCGAGCGATACCCTGATCTGGTTCGGAGAATTCAAAAAGAAGGGCATGAGATCGCCTGCCATGGGTATGGCCACCGACTTGTCTACGCTCAATCGAGGGATGAATTTACGCAGGACATTAGGCGAGCGAAGTCCATTCTTGAGGATATTACGGGGGCCAAGGTCATGGGCTACCGTGCGCCGAGTTATTCGATCACAAATAAATCACAGTGGGCTTTTGAAATCCTGGCAGAAGAGGGGTTCAAGTACGATTCCAGCATCTTTCCCATCCACCACGATTTTTACGGCATGCCCGAAGCCCCAAGGTTTCCTTTTGCTATTTCCCTAAATGGAAATAATAATGTTGAATTTTCAATGTTAAATTGTGAATCAAATGTTTTTAACAATTCAAAACTCAACACTCAAAACTCACATTTCATAATTGAATTCCCCCTTTCCACCGTGAAAGTTCTTGGCACCAATTTCCCAATCTCCGGTGGCGGCTACTTTAGACTGTTCCCTTATTTACTGATAAAGAGGGGTCTTAGAAGCATTAATGAGAAAGAAGGCAGGCCATTTATATTTTACATGCATCCCTGGGAAATTGACTCCGACCAGCCGAGGGTTAAAGGACTCTCTTCCAGATCCAGTTTCCGTCATTACGTCAACCTGGATAAAACTGAGTCTAGGTTTAGAAGGCTCTTAAAAGATTTCCAATTCTCAACTGTTAAGAATGTGCTTCACCTCCATAACCTAAGTAGCCCATTAACTTAGTAACTTATTGAAAAACATATATGTTCTTGTTAATATAATTTTGAAACCATTCTCACCATCTAATTTCAATTACAAAGGAGAGAATCATGATCGGTGCCGTAAAAATTCAGGTCAAACCTGAAGAAATTATTGAGGCGATAAAAGGGATGGAAAAAAGAAAGAGAGAAGCTTTTTTAGAAGACCTTATTGCAGCAACTTCTCCTGAATATCTCAGTAGCATCCGGGAAGCACGGGCTGATTATAAGATGAAAAGAGTTAAGACACATGAAGAGGTCTTCGGTAAGTGAAGTATAGACTTGTTTATACGCGGAGGGCCGAAAGGGACATTAAGAAACTGGAGTCGAATACTAAAGAAAGGGTGGCTAAAGCCCTCGTCCGATACAGTGAGGATCCTTTGAAATTTGCTGAAAAACTCTCAGACCCAATCTTGGGTGAATATCGGTTCCGGGTTGGCGATTACAGGGTTATTTTTGACATTGAAGGATATGAAATTGTCGTTTTAAGAGTAGGGCACAGACGGGAGATTTACAAAAGAAGGTAACTTCCTTCGAAGCGATGAACTCTGCCATTTAGCAACACGTGGGTACTTATTAACCTATTCACTCAATCACTCATTAACTTAATCCATTCATAACTCAAGACTCAAAAATTAGATGACTTAGTCCGCAGTCCTCGGCACTTAATAACTCATTCACTTATTAACTCGTTGATTCATCACTCAAAACTCAACATTCATAACTTTTTAGATTAAGATCGTGACCACAATCAGATTCTATCAAGACCTTGATAGAGAGCGATGGGATTCTTATGTGTTCAACCACCCCCATGGGACCTTTTTTCATCTCATCGGCTGGAAAGCGGTCGTTGAAAGGACCTTTCATCACAAATCTTTTTATCTCATCGCCGAAAGCAATGGTAATTCAACTAACCCAAGTAACTCAAGAAACCCAATAAACCCAAGTAACTCAGTCAACCCGATTGTCGGGATCCTGCCGCTTTTCGCTGTCAAAAGCTTCCTCTTCGGCAAATCATTGGTTTCACTTCCTTTCGCTGCCTACGGAGGGATCTTGGCGGATAACCAACAAGTTACGGCTGAACTACTCGACAGGGCCAAGGAACTAACGCGCTCTGAAGGATTACACTATCTTGAACTCAGGAATCGAAATGGAGGGATTGAAGATCTACCCTCGAAGGAGCTCTACGTATTGTTCCAGAGAGAGATATTCGAGGATTTGGAATCCAATAGGATGGCCATTCCGCGAAAGTCTCGAAGGATGATACGGGTAGGAGAGAAAGCCGGGCTGACCTATGAATTTGGCCAACGGGAATTGGTTCCTCAGTTCTATCGAATCTTTGCCAGAAGCTACCATCGACTGGGCACCCCGGTCTTTTCAATAAAATTATTCAAAAACTTATTAGGAGAATTGAAGGAGCAAGCCAATATCTTGCTTGTCAAGAATCGGGAAGGCAAACCCATATCCAGCGTATTGACTTTTTTTTATAAAGACCAGGTCCTTCCTTACTTTGCCGGTTCTCTTCTCGAATATCGAGATCTGGCTCCTAATGACTATATGTACTGGCAGTTGATGAAGTATGGACATGAGAAAGGTTACAGATGGTTCGACTTTGGAAGGAGCAAAGTGGATACAGGATCGTATGATTTTAAGCGGCACTGGGGTTTTGAGCCCCAACCTTTACCCTACCAGTATTTTCTAAACAAAATAGATGAAATTCCAAATATCAGTCCGGCAAATCCCAAATATCAGAAAAAGATTGAGATGTGGCGAAAACTGCCATTTTGGGCCAGCCAGATTATTGGACCCCGTATCGTGAAATATATTCCGTAAATTAGTTTCTGGTTCCTGGTTGATTGTTGCTGCTAGCTGCAAATAAAATAATAAGGAAAAGTTTTGCACTGCCAATGGGCCGTCAACTCAATAGTCAATAGATCCGGCATCCAGCAACGAGAAACGAGAACCCAGCACTAGAACCCAGCAACCAACCTCCAGCAACTAGTTCAGATGAAGATTAAGAGTTATAAAGACCTCGAGATATATCAGCTATCGTTTCAATTAGCTACGGAATTACATGACTTATCCCTGAAATTCCCAAAATTTGAGGTATTTGAGGAAGGGGGCCAATTCCGGAAGTCATCTAAGTCTATCCCAGCCACAATAGCTGAGGGTTGGGGAAGAAGGTATTATAAGAATGAATTCATCCGATTCCTAATTTATGCTCTGGCATCGTGTGATGAGACCGTCGTGCATTTAGACTTTGTTTTTGGTAGTCAATATATCAGTGAAGATCAACATAGCGAATATACTGAAAGGTATAATGTTTTGGGCAGAAAGATTAATAGGTATTTGCAAATGGTAATGAGGGATCACCTTAAGCCCCAGGACAAAGATAGAAAAAAGTTTGGTGTTGAGAATTATTCTGAGTAAAACATTGCTGGCGATGAATGAACCAGCACTAAGCAGCCAGTTTCTTGTTTCTGGTTTCTCGTTTTTTGATGTCCGATTCTAACGAGCAACCGGGCCCCAGAATCCAGCAACCAGGGACCGGCAACTAGAATCTAGCAGCCAGAAACTAGCAACTAGTGTATTGAGTTATAAATTCATTTACAAAGTATCTTTTCCGGTATATAGTGGGTGGAGAAAGGAGAGCGACCATGGCTATGGGACGTCCAATTCCTCCCCTCCACCTGAGCGACGATGAACGAGAAACTTTGGAGCGATGGGCTGGAAGACGAAAAACTGCTCAAGCATTGGCTTTTCGGGCACGCCTTATCCTTGCCTGTGCGGAAGGCAAGAAGAATGGCGAGGTTGCTACCGTGTTCCGCGTAACTCGGCCCACTGTGGGCAAATGGCGGGCGCGGTTTATTACACATCGTTTGGATGGTTTGCTGGATGAGCCTCGTCCGGGAGCTCCCCGGCAAATCACCGATCGAGAGGTGGAGCGCGTGATCACCAAAACTCTGGAGTCGATTCCTAAAGATGCAACGCACTGGAGTACCCGTTCGATGGCGAAGGCGTCGGGGCTGACCCAGAGTGCCGTGAGCCGAATCTGGAGAGCTTTTGCACTTCGGCCCCATCGGACCGAAACGTTTAAGTTGTCCAAAGACCCACTTTTCATTGAGAAGGTGCGGGATATTGTAGGATTGTACGTGGTTCCTCCGGATCGTGCCTTGGTCTTGTGTGTGGATGAGAAGTCGCAAATTCAGGCGTTGGATCGAACCCAACCCATCTTGCCCATGCGTCCGGGGCAGATTGAACGGCGCACTCACGACTATACTCGGTATGGGACGACGTCGCTCTTTGCAGCGCTCGATGTGAAGACAGGTCAGGTAATCGGGGAATGTCATCGTCGGCATCGATCGATCGAATTTCGCAGATTCCTTGATACCATCGATGATGCCGTTCCTCCGGAGCTTGATATCCATCTGATCCTGGACAATTATGGAACCCACAAAACGCCCTTGATCCGGCGTTGGTTGGCAAAGCGGCCTCGCTATCATCTGCATTTTACTCCCACAAGTGCCTCGTGGATTAATCAAGTCGAGCGCTGGTTTGCAGCCCTGACCGAGAAACAGCTTCGGCGCAGTTCCTATCGGAGCACTCGAGAGTTGGAATTCGCTATTGAACGCTATTTGGAAATCACTAATCAGCACGCGAAACCCTTTATATGGACTAAAACAGCAGACCAAATTCTTGCAACGGTTGCAACATTTTGTAAACGAATTAACGACTCAGGACACTAG
>DATKLC010000138.1:0-14797 GCA_035542635.1 Candidatus Krumholzibacteriaceae bacterium
AAGCATATTAGACTTAGGCTGTGGTCTGGGCAGGCCGAGCGTCCATTTGGCTGAAAAAGGCTTTGAAGTTGTCGGCGTTGACATTTCCAAGAGCGCGTTAAGAATGGCAAACGCGTGGGTTCACAGAGAGAAACTGGCAAATGTGGCTTTAATCTGTGGGTCCATGACGCATCTTCCGTTCCGTGACGCTTGTTTCGACACGGTGATCAGTGTCAGCGTCATAATTCATGCGTTAAAGAGAAATATAGAGAAAACCATAGCCGAAATTCACAGAACCCTCAGGAAAAACGGCTTACTCCTCACCAACCTAACCTCAGTCAAGGACCCAAGATACGCCAAAGGCGAGAAAATAGAGGACAACACCTTCAAAATCCTCGAAACCTTCGAAGACAAAAGATTCGAAGAAACACACCATTTTTTCACAAGAAAAGAAGCCCAAGAAATGTTCTTGTATTTCACTGATTCAAAGGTAACACTGATGAAAGACAAGCCCTATTACTGGAAAGTGCTGGCGGTCAAGTAGTTTGAAAAACTTTAACAATGGCTTATTCTGAATAGGAACTATGCCAAGCGCCGATTTAATTCTCTACAACGCCAAGGTTTACACGCTAAACCGAAAAAAGCCCAAAGCACAAGCAATAGCCATAAAAGGCAACAAAATAGCCGCTGTAGGCTCAAATGCACAAATTCTAAAGCTCAAAACATCAAAAACAAACGCAATCGACCTTAAGGGCGAAACCGTGCTGTCAGGCTTCGTCGACTGTCACATTCACATGCGCTCATACGCAAGAACGCTGGAAGAAATAGAACTTCGCGACGTGACTTCGATAAGACAACTACAGCAAAGATTACGCCAAGCTACCACAAAAAAGCCTACAAACGCATGGATAACCGCCAGAGGGTTTGACGAGGAGAAATTCAGAGAAAAACGGTTGCCCACAAGACTTGACCTCGACAAAGCGGTTCCAGAACATCCAGTTTTCATAACCAGAGTCTGCGGACACCTCAGCGTTGCCAACACAAAGGCACTCAAACTAGCCAACATAACCAAAAACACACAGTCAATCGAAGGCGGAATAGTTGAAAAAGACCCAAAAACAGGCGAGCCCACGGGCATTTTGCTAGAGAACGCTCAAAATCTTGTCACTATGATTATGCCCAAGCCCGATGAGAAGGAGCTATTGCGAATCTATGAAAAGGCTTGTGGGAAAGCGGCTGAAAAGGGGCTAACGGCTGTCCACTGCATAATAGATGACCAGCAAGATGTGAGCGCTTTATATGAGCTTTCGAGGCAGAACAAACTCAAATTACGTGTGCATCTGATGATTCCTGTAGAATACCTGAATGAAATCGACAAATTCGCAGCCATCGAAAACGACAAAATAAAAGTGGGAAGCATAAAAATCTTCGCCGACGGCTCGCTCGGAGCACATACCGCGGCATTGCACAAGCCATACACAGATGACAAAACAACCAAGGGCATTTTAGTATATCCACAGAAGAAACTCGAAAAACTGCTCTTTACGGTGCACGAAAAGGGCTATCAGTTGGCAGTTCACGCCATCGGCGACAGGGCAATAGAATCCGTGTTAAGCGCGCTCGAAAAAGCGTCAAGCCAAAAGCCCAAAAGGGATCATAGGCACAGGATTGAACACGCCTCGGTGCTGAATAAAAAACTCATAAGACGAATGAAAAAACTCGGAATAATCGCCTCTGTGCAACCGCATTTCATCGTTTCAGACTTCTGGACGGTCAAGCGACTGGGTGAACGAAGAGCAAGATTGACGTATGCATTAAAATCGCTTGTTAAAAATGGCGTTGTCGCCTGTGGGGGTTCAGATTGTCCAATAGAGCCAATTGATCCGCTGTTGAGCATTTGGGCTGCAGTAGCACGAAGAAGTTTTCCGCAAGAGAGGCTCACAGTTGATGAGGCAATTAGGATGTACACGGAAAACGCGGCTTTCGTGTCTCATGAGGAAACAGTGAAAGGCGTTATTGAACGTGGAAAACTTGCAGATTTGACCGTGCTGGCGCAAGACCCTTACAAGATAGAAGCCGACAATATTCGCGACATAAAAGTGGACATAACTATTGTAGACGGCGAAATCGTCTACGCAAGAGGGTACTAATAGTTAATCATTTAAGCAGTTAGCATAATATTCATAATATTCAGCGCATTGTTGAAGGGAGAACCCAGAATGTCATTTTCACTTCGCGTAAGGTTCGGCGAATACGAGGTAGAACTCGGCGGAACGAGGAAAGAAGTCTTAGAAACCCTTAACGATCTGCCCGCTTTGGTTGCCAAAGTAACGAAAGCGTTCGAAGAAGCAAAACTCAAAACAGCCGCCCAGCCAGAGACCAAGCCATTGACCGTGAGAATCTCTGCCGCTCCAGCCAACGCTCCTATCTCGTCCATTCCAATTCCGACCATCCAGCCAGCAAAACAGTTCAGCCAATCTATCCTGAACTTGTTAGAAACCGATTGGGGACGCTGGCGACCACGAACCATGCCAGAGATAATCGAAGCCCTCAAAGCCAACGGCGTGCACTATCCCGCCACTACTTTATCAGGTGTTCTGATGTGGCTGGTCAAGAAAGGCAAGGTGCGCCGCTGGAAGACCGACGAAGGCTACGTGTACATTCTCGCAGAAAAAGGAGCAGATTAAATTTATGCCAGGGAAAATGCAGGTGCGTGTGAAGACTACGTTCGGCGAGGTTGTAGTGGAAGGCGAGACGGCAGCGGAAATCCTTGACGTTCTCAGGTCAACTCCGCCGGATTTTGTCAGCGAAGTTACGGGCTTAGTGTCGTCCAAGCTCGCTCAGCCCCTAAAGGCACAGTTAGAAGGCATAGTGGAAATAACATCCGAAGGTCCAGTGCTGACCACGGCGAAGTCGCTAACGCATTACGAAGCCATCGCATTAATCCTATACACTTTAGAAAACAAAACAGGCACAGCATCACTGATTGAAAAACTCCTCCAATCAAGCGGAATAAAATCCATGGTGCCCGCACGGCTAAATGAAATGACCCGACGCGGACTAGTGTTTAAACCAACGCCTTCGCGCCCAGAATTCAAACTCACTACTCAAGGCGAAAGATGGATAGAAAGCGCTGTCCTGCCGAAAATCGGGGGAGCGAAGGGTGAGTGAGGAGAAAAAGGCTGAGAAAGTTTCTGTGCATGTAAAGTTTGGGGATGTTGAGCAGACTTTTGTGGGCACGGCTGAAGACGTTTGGTTTTTGGTCAACAAATTCTTCAGCGAGATGATGCCAGACCTAGAAATCCTAAGTAATATAGTATTAACGGTGGATTTGCAACGCTTAATGGAAGACTGCAGAGACATCGTCGCCATAACTCCCGAAGGAATCGCCGTTCTAGTTCCGAAGGAACAGTTAACCGACAATGAGGCGCTTTTGCTGCATCTTTTGGCGGGCTACATCGCGCAGAAATCGGGCTTGACAGAAACGGGCGTTCTGTCTAAAGAGGCTTTGCGAAACGGCCTGAGCAAAAGCTCAAAAATCATTAGCACGCGCCTCGGTGAACTCACCAGAAAGGGTCAAGTGGTCAAGATGAATAACGACTATAAAATTTCAACTATCGGCATCAAGACGCTTCAGAATGAGCTGTTGCCTAGGTTAAAAGCTAAAGCCAAGGGTTTAGTTTAGTTTCAGTCGCCTCTCTCGGTAAGTTTTATCCCAATGTTCGTCTAACTTAAATACTGCACACCGAGTTAGTCTATTCGCACAATCAGGATGTATCAATTATGGCTGTACAAGAAGATCCCAAGCCAAAGAAACAATGCGAATATCTCGAAGATCTGCCGGGCGTTGGACCAGCAACGGCTCAGAGGCTTCGCGAACTGGGCTTTAACACCGTAGAATCGGTTGCAACCGCAACAGTCAAGGAACTCGAAGCCGCAGGCATAGGCGAGAAAAAGGCGTTAGATGTCGTCCGCGCGGCAAGGAATGGCATGGAACTCTCTTTTATCCATGCTGATGAACTGTTAAAGATGCGGCAGAACATATCTCGATTGACTACGGGGAGCAAATCCATTGATGCTCTTTTGGAGGGTGGCTTAGAATCACAAACGATAACTGAGTTCTATGGTGAGTTTGGGAGTGGCAAGAGTCAAATGTGTCATCAGCTCTGCGTGAACGTGCAGCTTCCGCAGGAGCGTGGAGGCTTGTCGGGTGGAGCGCTCTATATAGACACAGAAAACACTTTCAGAACAGAGCGAATAATCAAGATGGCACAGCATTTGGGTTTAGACCCGAACGAAACGGTTAAGAACATCATTTTCGCAGAAGCCTACAACAGTGACCATCAGATTCTGCTTTTGGACAACGCGGACAAGGTCATAAAAGAGAATAATGTTCGCTTGTTAGTGGTGGATTCTTTAACAGCGCATTTTAGAAGCGAATACCTGGGCAGAGAGATGCTTGCAGAGAGACAACAGAAGATAAACAAGCACATGCACAAACTAATCCGTTTGGCGCAAGCCTTCAACGCCGTCGCAGTTGTGACTAACCAAGTTATGGCGAAACCCGATGTTTTCTTCGGCGACGCCGTACATCCCATCGGTGGTCACATCGTGGCGCACACCAGTCACACACGGTTTTACCTGCGAAAGTCTTCCAAGGGACCATTACGCATTGCGCGGCTTGAAAGCAGTCCATCATTGCCTGAAGGTGAGGCAGTTTTCAAGATAACCGAGAACGGCATAGAAGATCTCGCTGAAGACGATGAGCTTGAGGGGAGACGCAAACGATAATGAGAGCACCTGTCAAAGCAGCCTACGTGATTCGGTTTTTCCAGCTTGTCACTGAGAAGCAGTTGACAGAAGCAGAGCGTGAGTTGCTTAGGATTAAGGAGAAAATAGAAAGAACCGAATGGAACCATGGCTATTACAAAGCCCTTCAAGGAATGCTGGTGGCAAAGCGCACCAACAGCGACAACCCAGCTTTTTTGACAATCATAGACCCAAACAACAAGCGTGCGCTTCTGGATTTGAAGAAAGAATTTCAGGAAAAAGTCGAAAGCCGACTCTACACCGATTACGACAGAGGATACTTCTCCGCTTGGACGGATTATGTGAGTACACTAAAGAGAATGGATTTCAAGCCAGCCGCAACTATGCAAACGGCTCAGCCTCAACCAGCAACTCAGCCTACAATGGTGGAAGAGGCAAGTGAGCAGGCTCAGGCTTCTTTAACGAATTGGCAGGAAGAGACGAGTTAAAGATACTTACGTCGCGCCTATGTATGTCCTTATCATTGAATCAACGAGGACCCATGTCACTATCCAGAGAAGAAAGTATGTGCCTATTCCCGTGCTTAATATTTTTGATTTTTTCTGGAACTTGTCGCCGTAAAAGATTTTCAGAACGTAATAGGTGATGATGAAAAACAGGAGAGCAAAGGCTAGACCCGTGAAAAAATCATTGATTGAGAACGTCATCTGGCTCAGGACGCCTGCAAAGTAATCGTACAAGGCGTCGAGCACGCCTATGGTCACGCCTAGAAGGGCTCGAATCCAGTAAAGAGATGCTGAAGGCTTCATTTTACCACATCTTGTTTACTCTACATTGAAGGCTTTCACATTTAAGCATGCCGTAGAGTGTTGCTTTTTGTCACAAATTACTTTAAAGCCAAAGTGCATTGTTTGTTTGCAGGAGAAAAGCAGTGAAAAAAGAAGCAACCAGCTTCGACGTTGCCGTGGTCGTTGCAGAACTGAAACAGTCTATCAAAGATGCGTGGATAACGAACATTTACCAAACAGACTACAAAACACTCATCTTTAAACTGCACAAACCAGACCAGCCCGCCTTGAACCTTCTAATCAAAGCTGGAAACAGACTCCATTTAACTAACTTCGCCATAGAGAAACCATCTAAACCGTCAGGGTTCTGCATGACGCTGCGAAAATTTCTGCGGAACGGAAAAATCCAAACCATAGAGCAGCACGAATTTGAGAGAATAGTCACTCTGCAAATCAGGGCGAAACAGGAAGAATTCCTACTCGTTTGCGAACTTTTCGGCGACGGAAACATAATACTAGTCAACGCGCAGAACAAGATTTTGCAGGCTTTATCGTATCGTAAAATGCGCGACCGAAACATCCTTCGAAACGAAACCTTCCAGTATCCGCCACCCAGCGGAAAAAACCCGTTTAAGATGGAAAGAAAGGATTTGGATGAAATAATAACCTTTGGACAAACGGAAATCGTCAAAGCGTTGGCGCGTTTCCTCGGAGTCGGCGGCTTGTATGCTGAGGAGATTCTCCTGCGTGCAAAAATTGACAAGAATACCCCCTGCAAGGCTTTGGGCACGGAAGAATTAGACCGCGTTTTTAATGTCTTAGGGCAGATGCTTTCCAAAATTGAGAAAAACGAGACCGAACCTGTGATAGTTGTTGACGAGAAAGGCGAATGGATAGATGTTGTACCATTTCGCTTGGAAGAATATGCGGTTTTTCAAACAAAGTCTTATCCTTCGTTTAGTCAGGCATTAGACGATTACTATGCTGAAAAGGGCGTGGAACAAAAGGTAACCACTGCGACAACCGAGATAGACCAAGTGTTAGCACAGCAACAGAGAATCTTAAGCAAACAACAAAAAACCTTAGAAGAACTCGAACAAGAAATCAAGAAAAACAAAGAAATCGGCAACGCAATCTACGCCCATTTCGGCGAACTACAACTTTTGATGCAAGAAATCCTAAAAACCAAAAACATAGGAAAACAATGGAACGACATTGCCGAACTGCTCGAAGAGGCAAAGAAAAAGGGCAAACCACCAGCCACCTTTTACAACTCGATAGACCCTAAAAACAGTATCCTGCATCTTGCTGTTGACCAGTGGGCATTCTCCGTAAATCTGCGCAAATCCATCCAAGAAAACGCGGCAGAATATTATGAAAAAAGCAAAAAAGCAGAAAAACGTCTGGAAGGTGCAAAAAAAGCGTTCGAAGAGACAAAGCAGAAAATCGTAGAATTAGAAAAACAAAAAACGGAGAAACTGGCTGAAGTCAGCAAGCCGATTGTTAAAGAAGTCGAAAGGAGAAAGTTGTGGCACGAGAAATTTAGGTGGTTCCATTCTTCTGAGGGTTTCCTTGTTTTGGGCGGAAAAGACGCGATGCAGAACGAAATTCTCATCAAAAAGCACACGGAGCCACATGATTTGGTCTTTCACGCAGACATAGCTGGCGCACCTTTCGTGATTATTAAAACCGAAGGACGAGTACCTTCTGACCAGACGGTTAAGGAAGCCGCAGAGTTCGCTGCCGCTTTTTCACGGGCGTGGAAGGAAATGTTCAGCGCCGTAGATGTCTATTGGGTTTATCCAGAGCAGGTGAGCAAAACACCGCCGACTGGACAGTTCTTGGTCAAAGGTTCTTTCATGATTTACGGAAAAAAGAACTATCTCCGGCAAATCCAGCTTCGAACGGCAATAGGCGTTATGATTAAAGATGAAACCATCAGCGTTATTGGCGGTCCAAAAAACGCCGTGGCAAACCAAACTAGCCTTTACGTTGAAATAGCACCAGGAGAACGGCCTAGTGGGACAATAGCCAAACAGGTTAGAGAGCTACTCGCTCAAAAGTCGCCTAAACAGTGGCAGGAAAGGGTTCTTGTGCTTTCTTTGGAGGAAATTCAAAACTTTATCCCCTCGGGTAAAGGCGTGGTTTTGCCTTAAAAGAAAAATAGTATTTCATGCTTTTCAGGTTTAATTCTTTTTTGAACAACATTTAATAACACACTATTGTATTCACGTATGAGGAGTGTGCAATGTCAGATTTAGGCCTCAGACCGAGAATGCTGGTCAAGGACGCGATGTCCAGCCCAGTGTTTACGGTAGACGAAAAAGTCGCAGCAGACAAAGCAGCCCAACTCATGGATCAACACGGCCTTGGCTGCGTCATCGTCACGGGCAAGGATGGAAAGCCCATAGGCATTATAACCGAGAAGGACATGGTGTCACGTGTCGTGGCGCGGAATGTTTTTCCTCACAAGTTAACTGCAAAAAAAGTCATGTCGACACCTCTTATGACCATTGGCTCCGATATCACACTGAGTGAAGCGGCACGTACCATGAGCCGTTTGAACATCAGACGGTTGGGCGTTATGTACAAGGGAAACCTTGTAGGGATAATTTCGGCCAAAGACATACTCGCCGTCACTCCAGAACTCATCGAAACAATCACAGAAAAAGCACGCCTCGAAAACCCAAGCGCCGAAGAAACCGGCGAATCCGCTCCTCTAGCTGGATACTGTGACCGATGCGGCACATGGTCTGATTCTCTTAAGGAAATCGAGGGCGAATTCCTCTGCGAAACCTGCCGCGAAGAAAGAACCACCGAATAGGCGGAGTCACGTATTGCTCGTAAAAGACATCGCCACCGCCAATTACCCAGCATTGTATGAGGACGAACTAGTTACCAAAGCCCGCGCAATGATACGCGATCAGGGTTTAGGAATCCTGCCAATAATCGACCAACAAAAACGTCTCCTAGGCATAATCTCCAGACGAACAATCATGACCATATCCTCCTCAAAATCAGCCATACGTGTAAAGGGTATGATGAACGAACCCAACCTTGTCTTGACCAAGGACACTGAAGTGCCTCAAGCCGCACGTGAGATGCTACGCCTAGATGCTTGGTATGCACCAGTCATAAACTCAGCACAGAACAATGTCTATGCAGGCATACTCGGCTTGGAGAATTTCCTGAATGCATTTCTGAAAGCAAAATCGGCCAAACTCATGAAGCCAGTGTACGAAGTCATGACAAAGGATGCCGCTACATGCACCCCAGACGATGAAATCGATAATGTTTGGCGACACATGCAAGAAAAACGCCTACATGCATTACTCGTGATGAAAGAGAAGAAACTTGTTGGCATCGTTACGGAGAAAGACCTACTTGAGAGCGGGGCAGATTTTCCCGCGTTTGAGTCCCAGAAGGGACGATTCAGGAGTCCTGCCAAAGTCTTTTCTGTTATGCACATGCCAGTGACTACGCTGAAGGAGGCTACCTCGTTGAGGGAAGCAGCCAGACTGATGCTTGCGAAGAATTTTGGACGATTACCAGTCGTAGACGAGAAGGGCGCACTCCTGGGGATAGTTGACCGAAAAGATGTCGTTAAAGCTTGTTATAACATGGAGGGCTGAACTTTTGGCTAAACCCAAACCTAACAGAAGAAGACGAGAAACATTCCGCCGCATGTTCAAAGAAGACGGACCATTATCATTGAAAACTCATCCCGCGAAGAAACACGAAGGAGAAATAATGAACATTGCGAGGACCTCGGTAATCACCATAGCGCCCACAACACCTGTTTACGAGGCAATCCAAATAATGTCCAAGCAGGGTTTTCGCCGCTTACCAATCGCAGACCCTGGCACCAAACGGTTGTTGGGCATAATAACCGCCACAGACATAGCCAATTATTTCGGCGGTGGCGACAAGTTCCAGATTATTCAGCAGAAATACTCGGGTAACTTTTACAAAGCCATTAATGAACCAGTAAGAACATTAATGATAAAAGACGTTTTTTCAGTCTTGACCACGGCAACGTTAAAAGAAGCCATAAAACTCATGATTCAACACAAGATCGGCGGATTACCAGTCGTGGATGAAAATGGAAAAATCTGGGCGATAATCACTGAAAGAGACGTCATCAACCTTTTCACAGGAAAAATCAGCGGAGTCAAAGTTGCGGAAGTGATGTCGGAAAAAGTACAGGTTACTAGTCCGTCAACTACTATTTTTGAAGCCACAAAAGCTATGACTTCGCAGGGTTTCAGGCGGTTGCCGATTGTTACTGACAAGGAGCTCGTGGGAATAGTCACAGTCATGGATGTACTACGGTATTTTGGCTCCAAACAAGTCTTCCAGCACCTTCAAGCAGGAACAGTGACGAAGGTTCTGCAAACACCTCTCGCTGAAATTGCTGCCAAAAACGTGGTCACAGTAGAGCCACAAATGGACGTAGGCGTGGCAGCGAAACTGATGCATGAAAACAAAATCGGCGCTCTGCCCGTGGTAGAAGACGGCAAAGTCGTGGGTATAATTACCGAACGCGACTTTTTCAAAATCATCACATAAAACATCCTTTGAGGCAAAACATTGCCAGTTGACCTCGTCGTCTACAATGGGAAAATCAGCATCCAAAACGCATACATAACTGCAGGTGTTGCTGTCGACGAAGGAAAAATAGTAAAAGTGGCCAAAAAAACCAACCTGCCACCAGCCTCTGAGAAAATCGACGTGCAGGGAAACTTTATTCTTCCAGGCTTAATCGACGTACACACGCACCTCAGAGACCAGAAACAAGCCTACGAAGAAGACTTCACCACAGGCACGGCAGCCGCAGCAGCAGGCGGAATCACTTTATGTGCAGACATGCCTAATAACGAGCCAGTCACCATGGACGCCGAGACGCTTGAAGAACGCATGCGTGTGGCTGCAGACAAAATATTGACCAACGTCGCTTTTTATTCGGCTTTTCCAACCAGCCTGCACGAGATTTCCCGCACGGTGAACCAAGGTGCTGTCAGTTTCAAGCTTTTCATGACAAAACAGATTGGCGGCGCAGACATCGACAGCGACGATGCCTTGGAGAAAGCCTTTCAACAAACACAAAAAAGCCACGTTCCAGTAGCCGTTCACGCCGAAGACAAGGCACTGTTGGAAAGCGCCCAAAAAAAGTTAATACGAACTGGTCAAGGCGAGATAGATGCCTACCTTAAAGCACATCCGCCTTTGGTAGAGGAGAAGGCAGTACACCGCGTATTAGGCTTGGTGGAGAAAACAGAGGCGCAGGTTCATTTCTGTCACATTAGTTCAAAGCTTGGTTTGGATGCAGTGAGACGCGGAAAAGAATCTGGGTTGCCTGTTAGTTGCGAGGTTACAGCACATCATCTTCTTTTGTCATCTTCGGATCTGAAACGTTATGGAACAATAGCGCTCTGCGACCCACCCGTAAGAGACAAAGAAGACGTCGAAGCACTCTGGGAAGCATTGGGAAACGGTCTAATCGACATCATAGCCTCCGACCACGCGCCCCACTTGCTGAAAGAAAAAGAGGCAGAGTCAATTTGGGACGTAAAACCCGGATTTCCCAACCTCGAAACCATAATTTCGCTTATTCTGAACGAAATAAATAAGGATCGTCTCTCAATCGCAGATTTGATTAGATTGATGGCTGAAAAACCTGCAGAAATCTTTCACCTTGAAGGAATAGGTCGTTTGGAAAAGGAGTACAACGCCGATATCACGATTGTTGACATGCACCGAGAACACAGAATCGACGCGTCAAAATTTTATTCCAAGGCAAAGTATTCTCCTTTTGACGGCTGGAAACTCAAAGGAAAACCCATAAAGACATTCGTCAACGGTCAATTGGCAATGGAGGAGGGCGAAATCGTCGCAAAACCTGGCACTGGGCAGATAATTGGGTGGAAGCATTGAAATTCATAACTGACGGGATGCTCGGCAAACTCACCAGATGGCTTAGGCTCTTGGGCTTTGATGTAGAATACGCGAACGACATGGAAGACAAAAAACTGATGACCATAGCGAAAAAAGAGAAACGAATCTTACTCACACGTGATTTGGAGCTATTCCAGCAAGCCAACGCGCATAGTGTCGACGCTTTTTTGGTGGAAGGCAGAACCGAAGCAGAAAGGTTGGCTTGCATGGCCAAGAAGTACAAGTTTCCTCTGGAAATCGATATCACGGTTTCTCGCTGTCCAAAATGCAACGCACAAATCAAGCCCGTCGACAAAGATTCAGTTGCAGATAAAGTTGAAAAGGCAACGTTCACGTACTATAACGAGTTTTGGCAGTGTCCCAACTGCGCTCAAATATACTGGCAGGGCGCACACTGGAAAAGAATCGCAAACACATTAGATGAAGCAAAGAAAACATTAGACAGCATTAGTCAGTGCGGCGATTTGAAGTGACGCCACAGATAAAATGCGATCAGCGCGAAGGCTGGTATGTAGAAAACGGAGATTTCAAAGGTGAGATCGAACAGTTGAACAACAAAATGTTGAACGAAAAATATCGCTAAAGCTAGTAGAACCATGATTATAGTCGCAAAAAGCCAACTCTTACTTTCTGTTTCATTCTCTGTCAAGATGTTTTCACTGAAAAAAGGAGAAATAAGAAGCCTACAGAGAGCCTTGCGTTAGCCACTTCAAAGGAATATCCTGATAAGTTCCGTCGGGCAGCGTCCGCCGAATAGTGATGGGAAGTATGTTGCTCTTAAGTTCTTCCAAGGCAATGTCAATCGGGCTGGAAAGCTGAGTTTTAGGCGCGATTAATGTGGGTGCGCCCATGGCTATCTGAAGCGCTCTGGCGCCCACGATGCGCGCTCGTTCAAAACGTGTAAGCTTAGGCGGTCCAACTTGAACCTTTGTTTCTTTTTCCAGAGCCGTTTTTTTAGTACTCTCCCGCGCCTTCCATTCCGCCCATGCCACCCATACCGCCCATTCCTGGTGGTGCTCCGCCTGGTGGACCTGGGGGCATTCTTGTTTTGCCTGACGCGATTATGTCGTCGATTTTTAGTATCATCGAAGCTGCTTCGTTTGCTGATTTGATTATCTGTTTTTTGACGGCCATAGGTTCGTACACGTTCGCCTTAGCCATGTCCTTTGCTTTGCCTGAGAGCACTTCGATTCCTGCCCATGTTTCTCCGTTTTCGTGTCTGGAGCGCAGGTCTGAGATTATGTCAATCGGGTCTAAACCAGCGTTTTCTGCGAGAGTTAAAGGTATGACTTCCATGGCATCTGCAAAACTGCTAACCGCGAGTTGTTCTCTTCCTGGCAGCTTTTCCGCATATTCTCTTAGCGCCCGTGCTACTTCCAGTTCTGGTGCGCCTCCGCCTGCGACGATTTTTGGCTCTTGAATAACATCTCTTGCCACGCAGAGTGCGTCGTGTATTGATCTTTCGGCTTCGTCGACTATGCGCTGTGTACCACCACGGATGAGTATAGTGACCGATTTTGGATTCTTGCAGCCTTCGATGAAGGTCATCTTATCGTTGCCGATCTTTCTTTCCTCAACCAACGCCGCATAGCCAAGGTCTGCTTTGCTCGTGTCATCGAGGTTGGTGATTATTTTTCCGCCCGTGGCTTTGGCTAGGCCTTCCATGTCGGATTTTTTGGCTCTTCTCACTGTGAGTATGCCTTTTCTGGCCAAATAATGCTGTGCCAAGTCGTCGATGCCTTTTTCGCAGACGATTACATTTGCGCCTGTGGCGGCTATCTTGTCCACCATGTTTTTGATCATGGATTCTTCTTGTTTCAAGAATGCGTCCATCTGTTCTGGGCTTTCGATGTTTATCTTCGCGTCGAATTCCGTTTTCTCGATTTCAAGCGCAGCGTCTAATAGGGCTATTTTTGCGTTTTCGATGCGTTTTGGCATGCCCGTGTGTACTACTTCTTTGTCGAGCACTATGCCGTTGATGAGTTTGGTGTCCACGATGGCTTCGCCGGGTTTTTTCTCGACTTTAATGTCGTCGAGGTCGGCTTTGTAGCCCTCTTTGGTTTCTTCTGCCACTTGGAACACGGCGTTTGCGGCGATTTCTGCAAGGTATTCTCTGTGTTCGGCTACGAGTTTGCTAGCCATTGATGTCATGGCTACGCGTTTCATCATTTCCTTCTTCTTTTCTGCCTCTACGGGTATGGCGATTTTTTCGAGAATTTCCAAGGCTTTTTCAGAGGCTTTTTTGTAGCCGTCGATGATGATTGTGGGGTGTATGTTTTTTTCTATGAGGTCTTCGGCTTTTATGAGTAGTTCGCCCGCGATGATTACGGCTGTTGTTGTGCCGTCGCCTACTTCGTTGTCCTGTGTTTTGGCTACTTCGACCATCATTTTCGCTGCAGGGTGTTGGATGTCCATTTCGTCGAGTATTGTGCGTCCGTCGCTGGTTATGGTTACGTCGCCGAAGCTGTCGACGAGCATTTTATCCATGCCTTTTGGTCCGAGTGCGCTTTTGACGGTTTCCGCGACTATGCGTGCGGCGAGTATGTTAGCGTGCTGTGCCTCGCGTCCTTTGCTTCTGCTTGCGCCTTCGCGTAAAATGAGTACGGGTGTTCCCGCTTGTATTTGTTGAGACGACAATTTCTTAAACACCTTCTTAGTTAATGCGGAGTTTCTAAAAACAGAGATTAAATATAAACTTTCTCATTTATCCTATGGAGAATAGTTTAGCTTTTTAAGGAACATGCACTAAAAGAGGGTTGTGAGATGAGCAGAATTGCAGCGAAATGTGTTTACAAAGATTCTGGTTCCCGTTGATGGTTCCAAGTTTTCTCAGGATGCGGCTGAGTACGCAGTTGGAATTGCAAAGTTGACGCATGCAAAAGTCATCGCATTGCATGTAGTGCATTTGGCTACGTATGTTTTTTCGTATTCTGCGGGTGAGGGGATGTCGCCTATGGCCATCCCCACGCCCTTGCCCGTGACTTTGACGGAGGACGAGAGGAAAGAGGCGCGGAAGATTGTGGACGACGTGAAAAAAGTGGGTGAAAAGGCTGGTGTGAAAGTGGACACGAAAGTTATTGAGCGTCAGCCTTCTGTTCCAGACGCGATTATTCAGTTCGCCGAAGAGAATGGCGTGGACCTGATTATTATGGGCACGAAGGGGAAAACGGCGATTAGGCGTTTCTTGCTCGGCAGCGTGACGGAAAGTGTCGTGCATCATGCGCATTGTCCAGTGTTGGTGGTTCGTTAGGTTTCTGTTCTATGAGACAGTGTGCACGCTTCTCTAGACCTCTTCCATATATGCT
>DATKLC010000139.1:0-12908 GCA_035542635.1 Candidatus Krumholzibacteriaceae bacterium
TACGTGGTTACATACCCAGTTGGAATCAACGACATCACCTCTAAGACCCTTCGCGTAGTGCGCGGCAAACGATTCATGTCAAATTCGAATCTGAAAGAAATATCCTTCCCCTCTAAGATGCCACTCATCGCCTTGAACAACTCTTCTGCATTTGCGTCCGATTTTTCCATGGTTTCGAAGGGCACATCGTATGGTAAGTTTTTCAGGATGGGTTGCAAAGCGTCTTTTTCGTTGCCAGCAAAGTTTATCGCTATGATTTTGTTTCCGTCTAAAGCCGCGGCGAACCATGTTTCGCCTATTTTTTTGCGGTAAAGCCCCAGCATCACTATCGCCTATACGCCCTATTTGTCTGAAAGTTTTTAAAGGCTGTGATACGTTTAATAGACAGACGTTATAGTACTCTTCGAGATGTGATTAAAAATGACTGATCAAGCTCAATACCCGAACATGTACATTCCAGGCGCCACCACGTTAGGTTTGGTGTTCAAGGATGGCGTTATTCTTGCCTCTGAGAAACGTGTCTCGTACGGCTACTTCATCATCAGCAAGGGTGGAAAGAAGGTTTTCAAAATAACAGACACTATCGGCGCCGCGTGTGCTGGGCTCGTTTCGGACATGCAGTCTCTCGTCAGAGAGGTGGAAGCATACGCGAACCTCTACAGGCTTGACAACAACAGACCCATCACGGTGAAGGCAACTTCTAAGATCATGGCGAATCTTCTGTTCAGCTCGCGTTTTATGCCGCTTATAACTCAAACAATCGTGGGCGGAATCGACGACGAAGGTGCCTCGCTTTATGTCCTAGACGTTCTCGGTTCATTGATACCCGACAAGTACGCCTCCGTAGGAACAGGCGCAGAAATCGCCATAGGAATGCTCGAAGAGGGCTATAGAGACGGCATGAGCCTGAAAGAAGCCAAGGATTTGCTGGTTCGAGCCATAAAGTCGGCCATAAGCAGAGATGCCATGAGCGGCAACGGCATAGACTTGCTCATAATCACTAAGAAAGGCATCGAAGAAGAGACTATACCCCTTTAGTGTTTTAATTTGTTTTTTGCTTTATCATACGCGCCTGATTACGGATAAGTTTAAGTCTTTACACCAGGATACATTCCAAACGAGCAAACAAAGGGATAAGCACCGTGACCTTCCAGTTAAGCCAGCAAGAAGGCGAATTCATAGTAAAACTGGCCAGGAAAGCCGTTGAGGGATACTTAAAAAACGGAAAAGTAATCAGTCCCACGAAGGATGCCCCCCAGAAGCTTTTTGAAAAATGCGGCGTTTTCGTCACCATAAACAGCATCAGAGACGGTGACAAAGAACTAAGAGGCTGCATAGGCTATCCATATCCAACGACCAGGCTTGCACAAGCAGTCATCGAATCTGCCATAAGCTCGGCTACGCAAGACCCGCGGTTTTATCCCCTCGTCAGCAAAGAGTTGGACAATGTTGTTTTCGAAGTAAGCGTGCTCACGCCGCCCGAGCTGGTCAAAACTGACAACCCGAAAAAGTACCTGTCGCACATAAAGGTGGGAAAAGACGGGCTAATCATAGAGAGAGACGGTTGTAAGGGCTTACTTCTTCCGCAAGTGCCCGTGGAGTGGCATTGGGATGAGGAAGAGTTTCTCTGCCAGTGTTGCATCAAGGCAGGCTTACCGCCAGATAATTGGCTTCTGAAAGACACGAAAATCTACAAGTTCCAAGCCATAATATTCGAAGAGGAAACTCCCGGGGGAGAGATTAAGCGAAAGGCGCTCGGCGGGCAATAACTCTATGAAAGTTCAATTCGCGCCAGCGGGCATAGGCTTAGGCCACGCGGGTCGATGCGTTCCGATAGCCAAGAAGCTTCTGGAGAAAGACGACGAAACTCAGCTCATATTCTCTACTTATAAGGATGGCGTGTGCTACACGAGACAAGAGGGTTTTTCGGTAGCCGAGGTTCCACCCGTGGCGTTTAAAGTCTTACCCGACGGCACGGTTGATTTCAAGCGGACAGTCGCGAACCCCGACCTTTTCTTCGCCTCTTTCAAGCTGCTACGTCAGATTAGGGCGGAAATCAGAGTTATGCAGCACTTCAAACCCGACGTGGTGGTATCGGACACGAGAGTTTCGCCTTTGGCAGCCGCGCGTCTGCTCCGAATCCCACGCATTTGCATACTCAACCAGTTCCAAATAATAATACCGCGTCGCACACATTTTCTTCGCCTCGCCAAATTCGTCGACTTGATAGGTTTAGCCATGATAGGGAAACTGTGGACGACGGGAATGCATGTTTTAATCCCGGATTTTCCAGAGCCCTACACACTCTCAACAGGCAATTTGCGCATACCGAAATCGTACCAGAAAAAAGTCAAACTCATCGGACCGATAATTGAAACCCGTCCTGAGGAATTGCCCACGGCGAAGGTGTTGCGCAAAAAACTGCATCTAGACCAGACAAAACCAGTCATATTCGCGCCCATAAGCGGTCCAGCCAAAGAAAAAGCCTACTTGATTGGGCTGCTGAGGCGGATATTCAGCGAGTTTCCAGAGGATTATCAGATTGTCTTGTCTCTGGGTTATCCGACATCTTCACCAGACCCACTCAAATGTGGTAATTTCTCGATTTACAAGTGGATACAAAACCGTTTTGAGTACCTGAAGGCGTGCGACCTAGTCGTAGCCAAGGCAGGACACGGAACGGTGGCACAGGCGCTGTGCTATGGTAAACCGATGATACTCATACCCACGCCGAACCATACGGAACAGTATAATAACGCAAGAAAAGTGAAAGCTCTAGGCGCTGCCGAACTCTTGAATCAACAGCAACTCAGTAAGGAAAACCTACTAAAAACAATCGAGAAAATGCTGAACACGGACAGATATGCCGAGAGGTCGAAGGAAATTTTGAAAGAGGTTGGAAAGCTTGACGGACTAGAAACGGCAGCCGACCTAATAACAAAAGCAGCACAAGGAGAATGGAGCGATGTTCCTTCCTAGGAAAGTTTTGGAAGAAAAACTGCGAAGGTTCCTCGAAGAGGACTTGGGACAAGGCGACGTGACAACCGCGTTAGCAATCCCAGAAGGCACTGTTGTGGAAGCAGAAGTCGTGGCTGAGGAGACTGGAACTGTAGCGGGCTTGGAAGAGACACGGGTTTTCCTAGAGAGTTTTGGGCTAAAGGCTGAGGTGAAGGTTTCCGACGGCGTTGAGGTCCGACCGCGAACTGTCCTGCTCAGAGTGACAGGAGATGCTAGGACTCTGCTTTCATTGGAGCGAACTCTGCTTAATCTTTTGTCACGGATGAGTGGCATAGCTACTACTACACGTCGGATTTTGAGAAAACTGAGAGAAGCTGGTTACACAACACGCGTAGCATGCACGAGGAAGGTGGCGCCTGGTCTTAGCTTTTTCGACAAAAAAGCGGTCTTAGTGGGCGGTGGCGACGTACATCGCTTGCGTTTGGATGATATGATACTGATTAAGGACAACCACATCGCAACGGTAGGCGATCTTGAAGAGACTGTTGGAAGAGTCAGGGAAAGGGCTTCTTTTTCGAAGAAAATCGAAGTTGAAGTGTCGAATCTTGAAGATGCGGTGAAAGCCGCAGAAATGAAAGCCGACATTATAATGCTTGACAATTTCACGCCTAGACAAATACGAAAGACTTTGAAAGCGTTGGAGAAGAAGAAACTGCGAAGCAATGTTATGATAGAAGCGAGCGGTGGCATAAATGAAGAGAATGTTTTAGAGTTTGCCGCCACAGGTGTGGATGTGGTCAGCCTCGGCGAGTTGACTCAACATGTCAAGTCCATGAATATAAGCCTCGAAGTCGTCAAAGTGCATAGAAGAAAAGACTGACACGAATGCGTGCCCATGTAAGCTCGCGGGGGGCTATGACTGTCTCGTGTCCTTGTTCGTTTTTCTCTCGACAAAAATAACAATCGCGACAAAGGCACTGATTAGTATCATCAGTACTCTAAGCTCGTCACCGATGGCCGTCGATGTAGCAACTCCGATGAAGGCGGTTGCGTCATATGCTCCGTGAATCAGCGCCGGCACGATAAGGTTCCCGCCCGAGACATAGTACGTTGCTGCCATGGCCATTCCGAACGCCATAAGGTCTACGAATTGAACCAGAGAAGCCACTTCGTACACTTCAGCATAGTAAATATGAACAATCGCGAAGAAAATTGATGAGACGAACGCTACGCTCAGCCAATGCCTGCTCTTGAAGAAACTTAACATGCCGCCGAAAACGAAGCCTCTGAAAAGATATTCCTCAGCTGGTCCGACAATCAAGAAAGATACTCCAACCATGAGCCAAGCGACTTCTGGTGAAACCTGTAGAAGTGGATTTGGCTTCTGCAACAGATCAACCGCCGCGGGATTGAAGATTGTCAGCAGGAAAATGATAAAAACGCCCACAAGAATGCTCAGGGCAGTGAAGGCGCCAAAGTAGCCCAGACCATACTTCGCCGCCTTGAGGGGTTGATTTGCAGCCTTTTTTATTATCGCCCGTCCCGCGATCAAGGCCGTAACAAGGATTGGAAACCCGTAGACAAGTAACACGCCAGATACAAAGTTGAGGCCCTGAATCACATACTGTGAGAACGAGGCAACGAGTATCACGAGCAGGCCGACAAGAAGGGATACTGCAGGAAGAGGTTTTGCTGCATCAACTGTTTCTTTAGGCGTAGAGTCTTGGTCCAAATTATCTTTTGCACCTCGAATCAAAAATTGCTCTCAACGAGGTTATGACTCAAGGGGTATTAAAGGTTGGGATTTTGAGCTTCGCTCCAATTTGCTCTTTCTGCCTACCTCGCTGGTACGGTTTAGTTTGTTCGAGTAAAGTCAAATTGATTATTTCCACCTTTTGTCTAAACTGGTTCGACTTTCGGAGTGATTTCCAACGCGCGAAATCCTCTTGCACAGGGATTAAGCAACTCCGAGGATGTAACCTTTGCTAAAATCTCATCCGTATCCGCTGCGAAGCCGACTATGTCGTGCTCGGCGGGTATTAACGAGTGCACCACGACGCCATTTTCTATTCGCCTAGCATAACATTTTGAGGGCATACCAAGCAGCACACCTTGTTTTTCCTTGACCACTTTCTCTGCGGCGTACAAAATCGCATATGCGCCAGCTGTAAGTTCGGCTATTCGCACGGGCACGCTGTCTTTTCCGATGGCCAGCACTTCTATGCCATAGACGCGCTTGATATCAGCAGCTATTTTCCTCATCTTAGGCAGTATTTTCAAAAGATACCCTCGTGCTTTGCTTGAAATGTTCGACAGTTGAATCGGAGACAATTCTTCCATCAAAGCGCCGCCGAAGGACATGTCCAAATGAACCACATCCGCTTTTGTTTCCTTCAAAAGCATCTGACAAAGCTCCAGTTCATGCACAATCAACTCGTGGCTATTGGCGACCTTTGAAAAAATGGGCTCGGTAATGTGTTTTTGCGCTATGCGATAGGGAGGTTCAACCAAAACCGACACGGCCGCGACTATATACTGAGCTTCGTATCGCTCATTAAGCAACGCAGCGCCTGAGTCGGCTGAAATTATTCGCAAGCAGATTCCTAAGTATTAATTGCGTTAAGAGAATTTATCTTTCACTATTCCTAAAACAAAAATGCACAAAATCTGAAATCGAACTATTCCTTTCACAAATGGTGAAATATGTTGAGCACACATATTTCCTGTTTAATTCCATTTGAGATTGGTGGTGTCCCATGGAGCCTTTCTTGAGTTGGAGTGAAGAAGCCAAGACACGTTTTCCAAATTTAGTTGTTTGCACTGGAAGCATACGTGACGTCAGAGTTGAACGTCAAACCAGAGAGACAGCCATGCTTAAGGAAACTATCATAACGAAAATGCGCCAAAACTACAAGGCTGAACTACTAAAAGATGATTCAACAGTGCGTGCATACCGCGACCTCTACTGGTCACTAGGCATCGACCCCACGAAAACCAGACCCTCGGGAGAAGCCTTACTCAGACGCGTGCTACACGGAAATGACATTCCCCGTATTTCGGATGTAGTTGACGCTTACAACTTGGCCTCGCTAGAAACGATAATCCCACTAAGCGGATTCGACCAAGACCTGATTTTCCCACCTCTCGAAATCCGCTTCTCAAACGAAAAAGATGAGTTTAAGTGCATAGGCATGAGCAAACTCATCAAACTTACGGAAAAGATGCTTCTCGTTGCAGATAGGAAACAGATTTTGTGCATCTATCCCTACAGAGACGCTCACGCGACAAGAATCACCGAAAAAACACATAACGTACTGATCGTCGGGTATGGCGCGCCAAACATAAGCATAACACAATTGGTCGCTGTCGTTGAGAAAGCCTTGGATTACATCGAAAAAGCAGCAGGCGGCAGAAAAGAGACAGTAAACGTTTTCCAATCAAACCAACAACACTAACAAAGGTGCTCGTAATGTCTTTCAAAATCGTAATGGAATGCTCAGCGAGACAAAAAGATTCCAACATAATACTTGCACTCGACATGGTTTCTGATTCACACAGCACGCTTCTTTCGAAAAGCATTGCACTCTTGAAAAAAGTCCAACCGTACATCTGCGCGGTCAAGATAAATCATCATCTGGTCTTGCCCTTGGGACTGTTTGGTGGCGTACGAAAAATTCTCAAGACGGCGCACAGTTTGGAACTGCCTACAATAATGGATTGCAAAATCAACGACATTGGTAACACGAACAGGGTAATCGCCGAAAACTACTACAACGCGGGCTTCGACGCGGTCATAGCTAACCCGTTTGTGGGCTGGGACGAAGGTTTGCAGCCCGTGTTCGAAGTTGCTAAAAAGATGAAAAAAGGAGTAATTCTGCTTTGTTACATGAGCCACAAAGCCGCGTGGGAAGGCTACGGACAAAAAATACAACAACACAATAAACTCACAGCGCAATACGTGGCATTCGCAAAGAAAGCGCTGGAATGGAACGCGGACGGCGTAATCGTGGGTGCCACTTATCCAGAAAAGATAAAGGAAGTGCGACAAATCCTCACAGACAAAGTACCCATCTATTCGCCAGGCGTTGGAGCGCAAGGCGGCGACGTGCAATCTGCCATCCAAGCGGGCGCGGAGTACCTTATAGCAGGAAGAACCATACTGAACGCACCAAACCCAGCAACGACTGCTAGGCAGATTAGAGAAGAAGCCCACTCGAGAAAGCTGTAAAGGTTTTATTCTCTGGCTTCGCGTTGCCAAAGTTCCTTTTTCAACATGTCTCTAACAGCCGAGCGTATAGCCGAGCTTCGGCTGGGATACAGGTTGGCTCTGACCAGTTCGTCGAGTCCTTCTAAATAAGCCTCGGGAAGAAGCACAGTTACAAGTTTCATGTGACCTTTCACCCTTCGCATGTTATGTAGATATTATGCTGCAAATATAGGATTTACTCTAAACTCTGCCTCGCCGACTGCAACTCCCTAAACAAACGCGGATAAGTCTTGAAAACATCCTCCAAAAAAAGCCCCGAATTCTTTATTCTGTCATGCAAGAGCCCTGCAGCCACCAACCCGGTGCCGACCACATCGCTTATAGTGGGGTCGGGAAAGAGGATAAGCGCCACGCCTATCTTCACGAGCTTTGACTGATTCTTCTCCCGCCACAATTTCTTCAAATCATGGGTTTCTCTCGCAACGCCTTTCACAGAACCATTTGCGTCGCTACCGGCGTCCTGAAAATCTTTCTTTATTTCACGTGCAATCTCTGAACAATCTTTGACTTCTTTTGGCTTCATAGGCGATACCACTGATCGAAGGCTTGCCTAATAATAGTTTTCAACGCAGAAAAGGATTAACCCGTTCAGAAAATGATGACTGGGATTGAGGGACATACAAATGTATGATTATTTTTCATTTGATTGTGCCAAAAACCATTATAAGAGATAGCGATTTTGCCAGAAAATCGTATAAATGGTTGCCATGCTTTTTTGGCTTAAGTGTTTTATAGTGAAAAGAGGCAAATATCAAAAACAGGTGAACTCGTTTGTCTGAACACCATGCTTACGTTCTACTCGAAGCCGAAAAATGGTGGAACAAGCGTCGCGATCAGAGGAAAGCAGGTAAAACGGAACAAGCCTTTGTGCGCCAAGGAAAGGTAGGACCGCTGAGTGCGGAGCTCCTGTTTTTCTACGTGAAGCATCCCGTCAGAGAAATCCGAGGCAAGGCAGAGTTTGTGGAGCGCGTAGTGGGAAACGCTGACGAGTTATGGAACAAATACGGCGCTGAAACAGTTTTCGAATCGCACGACGAGTACAGAAAATTTCTCGACGGAAGAGAAAAGACCACTTTCATCAGGTTCAAAAATCTCCAAGAACTCACACAGCCTGTTTCGGCAAAATCCTTTCTGGAAAAGACAAGCGGCAGCGCCATGTTTCCACGCAGTGGCAGGTACATAGGCAAAGAATTAGCCAGCACATTTGTCTAAGGAAGATGTGCATGTGGAAAAATTTGACCCAAAAGAGTTTGTCAAAAAACAGACAGAGGCGATTAGGAAGACTATTGGTAAAGAGAGGGCGTTAATCGCTGTTTCGGGTGGCGTTGACAGCAGCACGTGCGCGGTGCTTGCTCATCGAGCCGTCGGTGACAATTTGATTTGTATAATGCTTGACGACGCTTTCATGAGAGAAGGCGAGCCCGAGAAAGTGTCGCAGCTTCTTTCTCAACCACCATTGAATTTACCTATGCGCGTTGTGAATGCTCGTGACCGTTTTCTCTGTGCCATGAAAAGCCTGCGGGATGCGGAGGAAAAGCGGAAAGTGTTCCGTGAAACTTTCTATAAAGTCCTCGGAGAAACGGCGAAAAAAGAAGAGTGCAGCGTTCTAGTGCAGGGAACCATAGCAGCTGATATCAAAGAGACAATGAGTGGAATCAAAACGCAACACAATGTGCTGGAACGGATGGGTTTTGACCCGCAAAAAAAGTTTGGATTCAAGGTTGTAGAGCCGTTGGTTTCGCTTTACAAGGAACAGGTGCGAATGGTTGCGCGATGTTTAGGCATTCCGAAAGAAATCTCTGAGCGTCAGCCCTTTCCTGGTCCTGGTTTGTCTGTGCGTGTTGTGGGTGAGATTAATGTTGACAAGCTGGAAGCGTTAAAGAAAGCCACAAAAATTGCCGAAGAAAAACTTGCATCGCTTAATCCCAGTCAATACTTCGCAGTCATCGTCGACAATGTGGAAACGCTTCAGCAGAGTAGCCGAAGGCACATACAAGAAAAAGTTGCGCGAGCACTAAACATCCCAGCAAGGAACATTTCGGTCAAAATCTTCCTCGACAAAGCGACAGGAATGAAAGGCGGACACCGCGTTTACGGCAACATCGCCTGCTTAAAGATTCAGACAGCCAACGGAAAGATTCATCGACCATCATTTGAGGTTTTGAAATCGCTTCAGGCGAGAGTTGCCATGGATAACCCGTCCCTTTCTCGACTATTCTATTTAATCAATGAAAGCAAACAAAAGCAACCTTACGCCGTTGCCCTAAGGGCGATTCGCACAGTTGACTTTTTAACCGCCGAGGTATGCGATATTCCTTGGAACACTTTGAACGAAACTGCTGAAAAAATCCTTGAAACATGTTCAAATGTGGCAGAGGTTTGCTATGATGTTACGCCCAAGCCGCCCGCGACTGTTGAGATGGAATGATTATGAAAATGTTTTAAGGAAACGCATAAACCCTTGCAGTTATTGTATAGTGATTAAATGGAGAGATTCACGATGCGCGTTAGAGTGCAACGCATAGAGTCCATACACGACCCCGAAGGAAATCTTGGCAAAAGAATAGAACTCGTTGAAGAACGCCCGATGCCCAGGTTCGCGATTAGACCGAGTTCGGAAGAGGGAAGAATGGTTCAAGACGTGGTTCAAGCCTTGCAGCAGCAACTGCCTATGGCAAACATAGCGGGCAGCGTGGCGTTTCCAAAAATCATACTCTTCCTCACAGAACAAGAATACGACGAACTGGGCATAACCTTCGATGTAAACCAACTCTACGAAGTTGAATTGACCGATAACACCATAAAATTCAAGAAAACATAGACATTTCTAGGCAGAAACGCACATCTCTTTTCTGATACCCTGCAAATTGGTATGCTCTGGATGGAAAGAAAGCACGAACATCATGTTTCTGATCGCTTTGTAAACATCTTCTTCGCCCCAGTTCTTTCCCCAGTCACAGTAGACTGGAATCTCTTCGCCGTTCTCGTTTCGGTAGTAAACATAAACAGAAAGAATCTTCTTTGTCGATGCGACTTCAACGCTTAGGCTCAATGCTTTCGCAACCTTTGCTACTGCTGAGCCCACCACTCTTAGTCGGTTGCCTTGGCTCAAAAATCGTGAAGTGTAGATGAGAAACTTTCCGTTGTCGGAGTACATGGAGCGCTCACCAAGAATAGGCTTGTGTTCGTGGGTTTTTAAGAGCCTCGAACCAGCGACATTCGAGCGCGGGGAGAGAGTTGAGTGAAACTATTATTGTCAGAAATGGCTAATGAAGGTCAGAGGCAATTGGCGTTGAAGGCGCGGGCACATGTTTTGGTGAGCGGCAGAGTGCAGGGCGTATTCTTTAGACAAGAAACACAAGAATTAGCAATCAGGCTTAAGGTGACAGGCTGGATACGCAATACACATGACGGCAGAGTGGAAGCCGTTTTCGAAGGCGAAAAAGAAAACGTGGAAAGGCTCGTGGAATTCTGCCGAAAAGGACCACCATACGCTCGCGTGACCAAGGTAGAAGCGACGTGGGAAAACTATGTCGGCGAGTTCCAAGGCTTCAGGATTCGGTATTAAGCATATTATTCGAACTGTTTTGGAACGCGAAAGTGTGAATCCTTCCCTGCGCTTATGTACTGGCCGCCAGCGCCTCTTATTATGGAGGCTATTTTTGCAAAGTTTTCTGAGCCCAAGTATTGCCGGGGCTTAATCATGATGTAGTCGTCTTTCTCAGTGAAGGTCAACAGGTCTTCCAACTCTTGCGGAAACATCATCCTAACATCCTGAATCCCACGTCGTCGCCCTGCAGGTGTCGGCGTTGGTATTTTTGGCGCTTCACGCGCAGGTGACGGCTCTGGCGCAGGCGCAGATGGAGTGGGCGCGGGTGAAATGGAACGTAAGGATTTGGAGATTTCTTGCAGGTCGGTCAAAACGCTTTTTAGAACGGGCAGCACTTCGTCGAGTCTGCGGAGAATTTCTTCAACATTCTGTTTTTCGCTCATGAGTAGTTACTCCTCTGCCTCTATATTCGTTTCTTCGTTTATTTTATTCTTTTTATCGCAACACAAAATAGCTTCAAACTCAAAAATACTCAAGAGGCTTACCTCTTGCTCGAAGTTGATGGCAGCATAAAAAGCGGCAGCGGCACCATACTGAGACTAGCGGTGGCTTTGGCAAGCATCCTAAACGAACCACTTCACATTTACAACATACGAGCCAAACGAAGCAACCCAGGTCTACGTCCACAGCATCTTGAAGCTGTATTAACGGCGGCCAAGCTGTGCAACGCCGAAGCAGAAGGCGCCACGCTCGGTTCTCAGGAATTGTGGTTTAGACCAAACGGGATTATCGGCGGCGACGTCGAAGCCCAAATAGGGACGGCGGGCAGTATCCCCATGCTCATACTCACAGTCTTGCCCATCTGCGCTTACGCGGAGAGACCAGTAAAACTCCACATAGTGAAAGGCGGCACTGACGTTGCACACGCGCCCACCATAAACTATCTCCGCTACGTTCTGCTGCCCGTACTGGAAAAGATGGACTTGAGCGCCAAAATCACCATAGTCAAGTATGGGTATTACCCAAAAGGTATGGGCGAGGTGATTCTGGAGGTTCAGCCTTGCCGAAGGTTCGCCGCCTATCGCCACGAAGAATTTGGGAAAATGAAAAGCGTCGCAGGGCTTTCCGTGTGCACCTTTCTGGCCGATAAGAATGTTGCGGCGCGTCAGGCGAAAGCTGCTAACGACATTTTACGTATGCAAGGGTATGAAGCCAGAATTCAGGTGATTAATGACCAGTCTAACCCTTTGCAGAAGGGAAGCTCACTTGTATTGTGGGCGACTACGGATAAGGACGTGATTTTGGGTGGCGACGCCATCGGGGAACTGGGAAAACCTAGCGAGATTGTGGGCAGAGAGGCGGCTGAGAATCTGGCGCTGGAAATCAGTGCTACGGCAACGGCGGATGTGCACTTGGCGGATTTGTTGGTGCCTTATGTGGCGTTGTCGAAGGAGGAGTCTGTTTACTTTACACGTTTTATGACGCCTCATCTGGACACGAACATCTGGCTGGCGCAAGAGTTGTTGAACGTGGAATTCAGCGTGACCGTGTCGGGCTATCTCTACAAAATAAGAAAGGAAGCCAGTTAAAAGAGGCTAACACGGTGAAAGCCAAACTCAGAGGCATTTACTCAACAGCGCTGACGAAATTTCTTCTGGATAACGGATTTGAGATAGTCACGCCTTCGGCTGCGCTGAAAGAAAAATTTCATTTAGACGATAACGACACACCAGCGGACATCGCCATCCAAGATCGTTACGACCGTCATGGAATACGTACTTCAGGAACCTTAGTGGCAACTGACAAGTTCAAGGAGATTCTGCAGACTAGCCTTGACGACGTGATTGTGAGGGAGTGGCCAATAAGCGTAGGTGGAATCTATAAGGGCTTACTACGCGGAGTCGACATTCCCACTCGCTCTGTGTTGATCGGCATCGGCGAAGCCGTGGGCAGAGTCCCAGAGGAAGAAAAAGAACGCATCCAAATGAAAGAAGTCATAGTGCAGGTTAAGCGTCGAAGGATAGGCACCAAAGAACCCTCGCTCACCACCCAAATCACAATTCCAGGCAAATACGCCGTGCTCGTTCCCAAGAGCAAGACGGGCGTTAGCCTAAAAATCCACGACCCAGATGC
>DATKLC010000140.1:0-2943 GCA_035542635.1 Candidatus Krumholzibacteriaceae bacterium
CCAGAAACAGAAAAAGCTTCAAAGCAAGTATTATCTTTACCAATTCATCCAGCGGTAACATCGGAACAGATTAATTATATTGGAAAAACGGTAGCAGAACTGGTCCAATAACATCCTACAAGTTGAGCAAAAACGTTTTCAGTGGTAACTCATAGTATTATATGGGGAGATGAATGCGCAAATCTGCTGAGAAACGTTTGAAAGCCCTTTTTGCTGAACACTCGACTCCTCCTCTCGAGGTTATCATTCCCATTCTTGAGAAAACAGGGCAAGGCGAGCAAGAGTTAACGGCTCAAATTTATGACACTTACGCGGCAGTGACCAAAGAAATTATGAAGATTCTGGGGTTAAAGCAGAAGAACATGAAGACCGTGGCCAAGGTATGGGAGATTGTAAACAGTTTTGAGAAGCAACCGTTTGAGCCTATTGAATTGACAGAATCAAGGTTCTCCTTCAGCATTCCTGACTGTCCTATGGTACACGTCGGAAAAGACATAAGCCAAAAGGTGAGAAGCAAATTCTGCGACTTGATATGCGCTGGAGGAAGTAAAGCGATAATGGACAACGTGCTAGGACCTGACAGCGGCGTTTGCAGGTGGGATAAGGCTTTGATTCATGGTGCTGGGAGATGCACGTTGGTGTTCGAGTTAGTAAGGGATGAATGAATGTTTTGAAGACTCCATTAGCCTTAATCGTGGTCTTATTGGTGGCTGCGGGTTTAATCATAACGTTTGCATGGATGAACTTATCCATGTCTAATAGTTATGCTGATTTGAGAACCGTTTTGACCACTACGACCGCTGTGTTTGGCACAATGCTGGGAATAATCACGGCGGGGCTAATGTTCACTCAAGGAAAATTTAGTGAACTGTCGAGCGAGTTAACCGCGAAAGCGCCTGATTACCTTTCAAAGGTCTTAGTAATGGAGAAAATGCAGCCAATCGAAACATATCTGCTTGCCTTACGAAAAACCTTTACCAAACTCGCAGCATCAACGACGGTTGTAGAAGAAAGAAACCTCTATGAAAGAATTGTCACCAAGGCATCTTCTATTTTTGTCGATTTCGCAGTGCTTTTGAACCTGAAGCTCAAGCAACAAGGTTTACCAATTTCCCAGCTTTTGGTTTCAGAAATGGACTCAAAGCTTTACGGAGTTTACGAGAAAGGGCTGAAGGATGTTAAGAGGGAATGGCAAATATTCACGCTTATAAAACAAATAACAGACACATGCGAAGCGCACACTGCCTCTTTTATTGAAAAATCAAGCATCACTTCGCCGCTTGAAGCTGATCTGAAGAGCTCGATTGCCATTCTTAAACTGAAAGAGAAAGGAAATAAGAGTTTAATCGACGTGCGAAACGAGGTTGCCAAGGCGCTGAGTGGGCTAAATAGTGAAGTTGGAGAAATTAGTAAGAGGCTTCATGATGACAGGATTCCTCAACTCTTGTCGCAGATGAAACAGGCCAGCATTATACGGGGCAAGTACTTCTACCTGGCGTTGGTTTTTATAGTAACTCCATTGCTTTCCAATCTGCTAATGCTGCCGCAACTTTCCGAAGGAACAGTAGCCTTCTATCAACCAATAATCGCGGTAACGAGCGTATTAAGCGTCATGGGAGTCATCTTTCTACTCCTGTACATCCACAAAATCCTAAACGTCTAATAGTAATCCGTCAGCGGCTGTTGTTCTGCGCCTTTTTCTTCTTTGAGTTTTTTCCATTCTTCGGTTTTGATGAAGCCGCCCACTTGTTCCTTTATTTTTCTCGCCAGTTTTGGTCCTATGAGTGGTAGTTTGGTTAAGTCTTCCACGGGAGCGTGCTTCAGGTCTTCCACCGTTTTGTAGCCTGAATTGTAGAGTATGCGTGCTCTGACTCTGCCGATACTCTCCAACTTCACCAGCGGCAACAGTTCTTTCTTCACACCCTTCTCTATCCGAGACAAAAGCGCGTCCAACGGCGGCAAAAACTCCTTCTGCCCAAACAACACGGCCAACTCGTGCGACGCGTGGAGCAGCCACTTGCCAGTTTCAATCAGCCTGTACAAGTCGCCAGGCTGCACCTTAAACCGCTCAATAATCTCATCCTCCGTGCGCTCGTCAATCCACGCATTCATAACCATGGCAGCCTTGGCTTCGGCAAGAAACTCCTCGTACGCAATGCGGTCTTCCCACTCGTTGGGCACGTCGAAAAAGAGCTCTTCACGATGCGAATCCGCGAACAGCGCCAGTTCATCAAACTCGTCGGAATAAGGTCGCGTGCGGGGCACCATATCGGGCGTGTGGGCGACCATTTGCAGAAAACTTGTATCGCTGAGCATGGTGGGCTTGTGCCTAAATGCGTCTCGGATGATAACCCCAGAAACAGGGTCGATGTACAGCTCCGAAATTCGCCGTCCAAACTTTGTGGCAAGAATCTTCTCGCCCACGACCTCAATCATCTCCTCGTCGTACAAGAACTTGAGAATCTTGGCTATCACTTTCTGAATCGCCTCGGGCGCATACTGATACGCGTAGAAGGTTTTGCCGAAAAACTCGTAAACACCCTGTTCTGTCTGCGCGTAATTAGCTGCTATCGTTGCCAACACGTGAGGCCGTAAAATGCGTTCAACAGCCAACTTCGACCAGATACGCTCTGGTTGGGCTAAAACATAACTTTGCATAAGATAGTCGCGTTCGTCGTCCGTCTTGGCGATGAGAACCGCCTCACCCACCTTATCATACTTGGGTCTGCCAGCCCGTCCAGCCATCTGCTTGTACTCCAAAACGCTGATGGGATAAAAACCGTAACCCGGCTCATAACGCCGGTAATCGTGAATAATAACCATCCGTGCAGGCAGGTTAACACCGAAAGCTAACGTGGGCGTGGCGGTTAAGACTTTAATCTTACCCTCACGAAAGGCGTCTTCTATGATTTTCCTGTGCGAGCCGCTCAGGCCTGCGTGATG
>DATKLC010000141.1:0-2469 GCA_035542635.1 Candidatus Krumholzibacteriaceae bacterium
CAATGTAGATGGTAAATGTTACGCTATAGGCGACAAATGCACGCACAGAGGATGCAAACTCTCGGGTGGCACGCTAAAAGAAAACGGTATCGTTCAATGTCCTTGTCACGGTTCAAACTTTGACGTGAAAACGGGCAATGTCGTGAAAGGGCCAGCTAAAACGCCCGAACCTGCATACCAGGTGAAAATGGAAAAAGACCACATACTTGTCAATATCTAAACATAGACAGTGCCGCATCTTCCCTATTTTTGTTGCTCTGCTTTTTTAGTACCCCGAAAAGTGCTCTGTTTTCGTGCTTTCCTCGGGTATTTTCAAAGTTTTCAGGACGTTTAACATGCTCGTCACCATTCCGGGTGGACCACAAACGTAGAAGACTCGCTCCGTGTAGTCTGGGATTTCCTCTTTAATCATTTGGAGGTCAATGAGTCCGCGTCTTCCTTCCCAGTTTTCGCTAGGCTGCGTCAACGTGTGCACTGTTCTTAGGTTATGGTTTTGCTTGGCTAGTATGTCCAGTTCTTCTCTGAAGGCGATGGTTTCTTCGTTTCGGTTGCCGTATAACAGAGTGATTTGAGACTTTACCCCCGTGTCAGTGCAGTACTTTATCATGCTCCTAAACGGCGTTATCCCTATGCCGCCAGTAACCAACGCCACTTTGGGATATTCGCCCTTGAAAATGAACTCGCCTTCGGGCGCTTCAATGTACGCCCAGTCTCCAACTTTAAGCTGGTCAAGAGCCTTGGAAAACTCGTGGTCAGTTATGCGCTTAGTGAACTCAATAAAATCAGTCTCAGTCGGACTGCTGGAAATAGTGAAAGGTTTGGTTTGTTTTTCGTCGCCAATCAAAATTGTGACGTACATGTACTGACCTGGAGCATAAGCGAGTTCTTCGGGTCGTCTAAACCTGAAACTTTTCACGTCAGATGCTCGTCTTATAATCTCAGCCACGCGAGTTTCGAATTCCATGCATTTACCACCATGGATTTTATCTAACGTGACTAGTTGCCTCTTTGACTATAAGATTCTTTTCGCTATCATCCTCTTCTTTTGAACGGGTCTGACACATACACTGCTTTTCCGGTGATTGCCAAGAAGCATATTCCTGTTTTTTGCACAATCCTTCGCATTTTCGACGGTTTCTCTGTCCTTGTTAGTCCATACTGTACTGCTCGCAGAGAAAGACGGTTTGTGTGTTTCTTTCTTTTCTTTCACCAACGGAATCATACTTTCTTGAAAAGTTTCCGTTCACATTCTCTGGTGGCAACATCATAAGAACATTTGCAGAATGCGTTGCTGTGGGTTGTCCGTCATAATCAGTTAAATAACTAAAAGCGCATCTTAAAAGGGCTTAAGAATGGAGGTGTATAAAAATGGACCATACAGTAATTCATTTCGAGATTCCTGCGAACGATGTTGAGAAACTGAAGAAATTCTACTCCAAAGTTTTCGGATGGAAAATTGAGAAAGCACCCGGACCCATGGAGTACTGGTTAATAGAGACAGTTCCCGTGGACGAGAAGATGACACTCATAAGACCCGGCGTGAACGGAGGCATGTTCAAGAAGGACAACCCAGAACTGAAGTTTGTCAACTACTTTTCAGTGGAATCCATAGACGACTACATTCAGAAAATTAAGGCTTCAGGTGGAAAGATTCTCTCGCCCAAGCAGGAAGTCCCAAACGTAGGTTGGGTAGCTGTTGCTGTTGATCCTGAGGGAAACCAGTTCGCCATAATACAACCCGTTCGCGTCTAAAACGCTGACCATCGGTTGCGTGAGTCTTGCGGATGACGTCTGCAGATATATTTCACGAATCGTAATAGAGGTTAAATCTTAAAAGGCGAATAGGCAATATCAGAATACCAGCAGGTGCGTTAATTGACGGGAACAGAAGAGAAAATAGTGAGCATTCTTAAAGACCCAAGACTTTCAGCCATCAAACGAATGTTGGAGAAAGACCACGCAATCGATTGTCTTTTCTTGCTTTACATGGGTAAAGGTAAATGGAAAGACGCCAAGGATTTCATGCGAAACAACGCGTTGACCTTGAGCGATGGCACGTTTAGAGCTAGGATGATTGAGATTGAAGAGCTTAAACTGGCCAAAAGTACGCCCATTGATCCATTGAAGAAGTATTATACCATTACGGAGAAGGGCAAGAAAATCGCAGAACTGCTTTTAGGGATGTTCGAGCAGCTTTAGACTTTTTCTATCCTTAGTATCATAGGTTTTTCTTAGAAAATATAGTGTCGTAATTCGTAAGATTTAAATGTTAAGCTATCTCTTACATTCTTGTGAACTCAAAAAGGAGGGATACAAACTAAAATGAGAAAACTATTGAAGAGTAAGAAAGCACTAAGCCCTGTAGTCGCGGCCATCATACTCATCGCTGTCACGGTCGCCGTGTCAATCGCAGTCGCCGCATGGATGGGAGCATTAACCTTCACGTTCATGAAAACAGACCAATTCAAC
>DATKLC010000142.1:0-3428 GCA_035542635.1 Candidatus Krumholzibacteriaceae bacterium
TCTTATGCGAGCGCTTTCGGTCAGGGTTTCGATTGAGAAAACGTATGCGTTTATGTGGGTTAGTATTTTTGTCGACTCGCTCATACCTGCGGAGTCTGTGAGTGGCGAGATAAGCCGTGCCTACCTAATGTCCAAAGAACCGAACGCAGAAACGGGAAAGGTCGTGGTCTCACTGGTCATTCACAGAGTCATTATGGTTCTAATCACGATTGCCACCCTCCTCATGGGCACCCTAATCCTTTTCATTTCTGGTTACGCCCTTACGACTCTCGTAATGTACCTGATTTGGCTGGTAACGATTGTCACGGCAGTTTTCCTCGCATTAGTGCTAGTGCTCTGCATGAAGGAGAAATGGATGGAAAAACTCGTCGACCTACTTCTCAGAATAGCCGTGAGAATTTTTAGAGGCAGATGGCGTATAGAAGAACTCCGAGAAAAAGCCATTGTAGAGCTGAGACACTTCTATGATGGACTGGCGGCGTTAGAGGGAAACCTTAAGCATTTCATAGGTCCTGTGGTGCTTTCGTTTATTTCATGGATTTTCAGCATTCTCGTTTCCGTGTTAGTGTTTGCTGCCTTGGGTTTCAGTGTGGACTGGATTCTGATGAGCATAATTGTTGTGGTTTTCTCGTTGACCCTGATGATTAAGTCAGTGCCTATAGGTGTGCCTGCCGAGGTTGGTTTACCCGAACTAGCCATGGCAATTCTTTATGTAGAAATGGGTAACGGGCTTAATCCGCCAATCACAGCAGTGATAGCTTCAGCGGTTACCATACTAACGCGACTTGTTTCTTTCGCGTTCAAGTTTGCCGTTGGTTTCGTTGCGACGCAGTGGGTCGGCTTAAAGACTATTATGGAGGGTCTGAAGCTTGGACAGAAGGACAAAGTATGAAATCTACTCTGATCTGCTACGCACTATCGCCAAGCGAAATCAGTGCACACTGACTCGGGCTTCATACGGCGCCAACCTGCCCGTCGACAGGGCTAAGAAGGCGTTGAAGTTTTTGGCTTCGAAGGGTTTCGCTAAGGAAGAGAACATGGGCGATTACACCGTTTACAAAATCACAAAACGTGGGCTAGAGTATCTTGAGACTTTCAAACAGATGCGCAAGCTATTCGCGGCGTTAGAGGAACCGATCTAGCTGTAGGGCGTTAGAGGATGATTATTCCAACTGGCATAACTTCGCCAACCCAGCCCTCGTCCCAATTTTCTTTTCCGAATAAAATGAATTCATAAAACCCTGATTGTGCCTCTTGCCCTATCGATATTGTCATGTTAAACGACGTAGGCGTTGAGCCAGAAACTGGAACCTTCGAATTGCTTAACGTAACATTTATTCCTGGAATAGAGAATGTCTTCGAAGTGTCGTTTCCGAAAGTGACCAATAACGACAAGCTGCCGTAACTGTGACCGATGACCGTTACCGGTACTGTGATGTTTTCGCCTTTGCTAATGATGAATGTGCGATTAGCAAGTTCAAATTCGAACGTTGGTGGTGGAAGGCTCGGTATCTGGAGACCCGGTTCAACATATACTGGCGGAATCTGGGCAAGGTAATATGCCGAATGGGGCGGCCAAACAATTGTCTGGTTTATAGGAGACCAAAATAATCCTGTATTATTCACAAGAATTGGTTTAGTGGTGAGATTAAAATTTTCCAGAGGATAGGTGTTACTGATTGTTTTGTTTGGCGCCGTTAAGATGAGTGCCGCATTTGGGGCGAAAGTGGCGGGACCTCTTAGGTAGAATGTGGAGTCATAGACTGACAGAGTTGCATTAAAGCGAGTTTGATTCAGGCTTAACGTTCCATAATACCTTTGTACAGATATGGGTATTGCGTTAAAGTTGTAACAATTGGTGATTGAGGCGTTTGCGTTTCCATTTAGGTAAAGGGATTGAAGCGTCGAATGGGCTATCGCGAAAGTCCCGCTACCCTGAACCAATAGCACTTTGAGTGTAGAATTTTGCACGTTCATTGAGTCGCCATTAAAGACTATTGGTTCAGTGATGTTTGCCTTGTTTAGGATCACGCTTACCTTATCGTACACGTATATTCCTGAATATTGCGGGGGAGTTGATGTGATGATTGAGTTGGAAGTCTCAAGTCTCGCCTTGTCACTAAGTTCTAAGTAACGGACAGGGGAATCCATAGGTCCACTAGCCGTTTGTTCTGCACTGGACCGCGAATTGGGATTCGATTGGTTAAGTTTGAGCACGGCATTCTTTAGAATTAGCTTTGCATTGTCCTGTGCTATGATGTTGCCATTGTTGATGTAAGTCGCATTATCTATCGTGAACTCTTGATTTTTTTCTATTATTAAGTCGCCATTATGAATGGTATTCTGATTAATCATTATTTTGGTGAAAAGCGGATATGCAACAAAGTAAAGGACGCTCGAAACGACTACGGATAGCAAAATGCCAGCAAGAACGTAGGAACATAACTTCAAGCGATTCGACATTTAGCTTGACCTCAAAAGAAGAATGCGCAGGGTTTTACTTAATGCTAACATTAGAACGTTATTTTCCATGAGTGTTCTAAGATTAGTATTTTTAATGTGAACCGTAAAATACCAACTGGATATGCATCTGCACCATATTGTGCGCGAAGGGATGATGCTCGTTGGATGAGAAAGACTTGGAGAACGAGTTGAAAGGCACTACCTTTAGAGTGTACTGCTACATTCTAAGGGCGAATCGACCAGTATACATGAGGGAATTACAGAGAAATCTTAAGCTGTCTAGCCCAAGCGTCGCAGTTTACCATCTTGACAAACTTGTTAATCTGGGTCTAATCAAGAAGAACGCTTCAGGGCAGTATGTACTTTTGGAAGAAGTGAAAGCTGGATTACTACACTTATTTATCAAAAGCGGATCACACCTCATACCACGATACCTCCTATACGTGGCATATTTTGCTGGTCTGCTAAGCCTCTACTTCATCTTATTCTACGATGCTCTCACCATAAAAGACGTTTACATTATTGTTCTCGGAGCTTCTGCAATTCTAATCTCCGTTTATGAACTCATCGCGCTCAGAAGAATAAGGCCATTGTAGAACTCGACTATGCGGCGCGTAGGCCAAGAATATAGTAACAATTTGTGACTACAAAGTGTGTATTCCACACGTGCGTCGCCTTTTATACCTTCGTTAGCGCCTTTTCCGTTCAGAGACGATGTAAAATGGTAAGCGTCATAAGAAAAACAGAAAAAGCATATAACGGCTGCAGTGATGTGGAATTAAAGAAAGCCAACGCACTGACGTATTGGCAAACATTCACGAACAGACCAAAGTAAAAAAGGAGGAATCAAACAATGGACGACAACACTGTTCCTTCAGGAAGCACGACGACACTAAAATCAGTAGAAGGCGACTTAGAAGTCGGCAGACACGCCACGATAAAAGGCGAAAAAGTAACCGTCTCAG
>DATKLC010000143.1:0-1863 GCA_035542635.1 Candidatus Krumholzibacteriaceae bacterium
ATGGGTATGTACGCGAGGCAAGAGATGGACAATTGGAACTTCATCTGGGAAATCGTGGAGAGTTTCAGATCAATCCTCAGAACGCAAAAGAAGAGGATTATCCAGTAGCCGAGAGTTTTTTGGAAAGAATCGGTAAGTTGATGAAAAGCAAGAAAAAAGCAAGCGTCGTTGGCATGGTTGAGGATGTTTCTTCTTTGAAAGCTTTTCAGCGGGAAGATAAAACGGAGGGGAAAGTGCTTCGTCTAACTTTGAAAGATGCTTCTGGCAGGATTACTGTGGTTTTTTGGAATAGTAAAGCTGATGCCTTTAAGGATTTGCGAGTGGGTGAACGTTTGCAGGTAATCGATGCTCGGATAAAGGAGAGAATTGATGGACGGTTGGAGCTGCATGTGGAAGATAGGGCTTATGTTGAGAGGTTGCCGCCGTTTGTGGAGGAGTTTTCGAAGATAAGCAGTTTGGTGACTGAAGGCGGGCCTATTACGGTGGAGGGAGTTGTTGAAACAAAACCTGTGAAAAGGGAAGTTTCCACGGCGAAGGGTGAAAAAGTGCTAGTGACGAGTTTTGAATTGGAAGATGATAGCGGCAGGGTTTGGTTTTCAGCTTGGCGTAGGCACGCGGATGTTGCTGAGCATTTGGCTGTGGGCGCGAGGGTGCGGTTAAAAAATGTCTATGTGCGGAGGGGTTTTGGGGACGCTTTTGAGTTGGCAACAAGGGTTTCTTCTCAGATAGAAGTTGTGAAAGAATAAGCGCTTTTTCTTCCTTGTGAATCTGCTCTGCGCTCCCCTAGACCCCGTTCACTATATGATCCTATTAGGATCCAAATATACTGCAAATATGCACAGAGAACTACTAATTCACTTTCGGGAAGGGACGAATCTGCTACTTTTTGAGTTCATCTGTTTTTGCCAAGTCTCTCAGGCGCTCAACACCGTCTATCTCTTGGATGTACGTCGCCACGCTTTCCGGGACCAATGTTTTCCAGTCTTTGTTGGTCAGCATTCTTTGGCGTATTTCTGTCGAGGAGTAAATGCTGCGTTTGTGGAAGGGTATGGATTTGACTTTGTAGCCTGCTTCCATGAAGAGCCGGCGTGTCAGGGGCTCGTTAGAGTAAATGACCGAGAACTTCGGAGTGTAACAGACCACCTTGGCCACCCACAGCATATGAACATGCACATCGGCGACGGGGATAATCCATGTTTTCGCTGCAGGAATTTTTGCCTCGTCCAATGCTCGTCTAATCATTGTGGCTCGTTCGCCTGCCGTAAAGGGATTGTCTAAGCGATGACTGTACTGCGCACTGCCGATGACTATTATGATTTCGCCGTTTTCTTTGAGAACATCTTTTATCACTTGTATGTGCCCGTTGTGAAACGGCTGAAAGCGTCCGACAAAAAGTCCACGTTTGAGCGTCAAGTTCAAAGCCTCTCTCTCAATTACACTGATTGAAAACTTAATTTTTGTCATTAGCGAGGCGGTCGCAGTTGACTAACGGGAAACAGCGGCAACTCTTTTTGTTTTAGTTTAACTTTGGATACTTCTTTGTAGCCTCGGTTTTCTTTCTGCAGAATTTTCCATTTGAGTTTCAAGCCTCCGCCGTAGCCGTGTAAACTTAGGTCGCTGGCTACAACTCTGTGACACGGAATAATGGGTGCAAACGGATTTGTCGCGCATGCATGCCCAGCAACCCGAGGTCCTGTCCCAACAACTTTGGCTAATGCGCCATACGTGGTTACATACCCAGTTGGAATCAACGACATCACCTCTAAGACCCTTCGCGTAGTGCGCGGCAAACGATTCATGTCAAATTCGAATCTGAAAGAAATATCCTTCCCCTCTAAGATGCCACTCATCGCCTTGAACAAC
>DATKLC010000144.1:0-12646 GCA_035542635.1 Candidatus Krumholzibacteriaceae bacterium
CACCGAAGAGGACATTATGGTGGTCAAAGCTGAGATGCCCGTTGCGGAATCTTTCGGCATCGCTGAGGAGCTGAGGTCTTCGACGCAGGGCAGGGCTTTCTGGGCTACACAGTTCAGTCGCTGGGCGCCCGTCCCAGAGAACATGCAGATGGAAATCATCGGACAAATTCGCGAACGCAGAGGCTTGGACAAGAACCCACCACGCGCTGAAGACTTTTACGAGAGAGAGTAACCTCAGCATGTGTGCTCACGCCAGTAGACTAGACCTTTCTATTAGGCTACTAATATACCAGAAAATTGTGAATCGCTTGCGACGTACATGCATATCTAGGTTTTTCTAATCTCTTCTAGCAAGTTATGCGTTTTAATCGTGTGTTGTTCCCTCTTTTTCATGTCGCGAATTGTGACTTCTTGTTTTTCTATTTCTTTTGGTCCTAAAATGATTGCGTGAGTGACGCTTTTGCGGTCCGCGTCTTGCAATGCTCGAGTGACTGTGCGTCCCATGACTTCCAATTCAGCGGCCACTCCTGCGTTGCGCAGCATGGATGCGATTTTTAGTGCTTCGCCTCTTGTTTCTTCGCCTATGGAGACGATCATGACGTGTTTATCGCTCGTGGTTTTTGGCTGGATATGTTGTTTTTCCATCGCCAATGTTATGCGGTCTATTCCATGCGCGATGCCTACTGCGGATGTTGATTCTCCACCGAATAGTTCAATCAGCCTATCATAACGCCCTCCACCAGCAATAGAGACGTCCAGTTCGGGCACGGTTATCTCATAGATGATGCCCGTATAATATTCGAGTCCGCGGGCGAACCCAGCTTCGATGGTTATGTCTAATTCTATTCCGCCTTTCTGCAAAAGCTCAAGAATTTCCTTCAGGTTCTCGGCCGCTGTTATGGCTTTTTCATAGTTCTTGACCGTTTTGACTATTTCTTTGAGCACTTTTTCTGTATCTTTACCTTTTATTCCGAAAATTTCCTTCAGCGTGTCGAGGCATTTTGCTGAGACTTTTAATTCCTTGGCAACTGTTAGCGCGTCGTTCCATTGTTTCTTGTCGAGTAGTTGCATGATTCTGTTCTGGTCCTCATCCTTTACACCTTCCGCGCTCAGGATTCCCTTCACTATGCCCACATGACCTATCTTGTAGTGACAATTGCGGAGGCCTATTCTTTGGAAGAGGTCGTTAGTCAACGTGAGGATTTCCACATCTGCCTCTGGTCTGCTCGTGCCGATGAGTTCATAGTTCGACTGCCAAAACTCACGGTAACGCCCAAACTGTGGCTCATCATAACGATAGAGGCTCCCAAAACAGTACAAGCGCAGAGGCTTGGGCTCGTTGCGTAAGGTTGATGCCATAAGCCGTGCGATAGAAGCCGTAAACTCTGGCCGCAACGCGACTTTTCTGCCGCCCAAGTCTTCGAACATGTACATGCGCTGTCGAATTTCTTCACCAGACTTTGCAGCCAGAAGCTCGTATGATTCCATTATGGGCGTTATGATTTCCTGAAACCCATAGAGCCGTGCGAGTTCACGCGTCAATGCCTCCACGTATTTCATAGTAGCCGCTTCTTTGGCGAGAAAATCGCGCATTCCACGCACGGTTTGGAATTCTGGCATGTTTTTCACCTATCTCATCATCAATTTCGAAAGTGAGTAATAAACAACCTCGCCTCTACGGTTTAACACGGCAAGGACGAGCTTCTTCTTGGCGCTCAACGCAAACTTAAGCACATTGGCCAACTCTTTCATAGGCACAGGTTTGCCTTCCTGAATACCATAAACAATGTATTCTGCAGCATCTTTTCCGTACTCGCCACGTTCGTAAAGTCGAAAGTCTACACCCGACCCAAAGCCGTTTCTAACAACATACCCCCGGCTTCTCAAGTCGCGGTAGGTTAGATATTTAGCCCACGCATTCTCGTCCTCAGTCCTGAAAAGCTGCAAAACCTCTTGGAAACTGAGCGTTTTTTTGGGTTTTTTCCGTTTAACTTCGATTAAACCCTTGTCTAAAAGAAACAGAGCCTCATAAAACGCGAGCTTCAGCTTTTCATTTTCTACGGTGCCGAAGCCACGAGAAGAGAGCGCGTTTACATCGCTTCTTGCGGAGACGATTATTCCGTTTCTTACCAGAATAGCCTCAGCTTTCTTTTTCTCAATGAACTCTTTCTCAGCTTGTGCCGAAGTCATGGTGTTTTCAACTTTGCATAACGTATTAGGCTATTTGTGTTTAAGAGTTTTCAGCAAAAATTAGCTCTTCAGCCTTCGAAACTCTTTTGGAGTGAGAACCCCACTTTCGCAGATTATCGCGGTCACATACTTCAGTGGTGTTGCATCAAAAGCCGGATTTATTACCTTCACGCCCTCTGGAGCTATTCTTCGTCCGCCACAAACGGTAACCTCTTCAGGACTTCTCTCTTCAATAATAACGCCTTTGGAAACACGCGTCAAATCAAAAGTTGACTTCGGGGCGGCCACATAGAACGGAATGCCATGCTCATGCGCCAAAACTGCCACGGAATACGTGCCGATTTTGTTGAAAACCGCGTCTTTGACTATGCGGTCGGCGCCGACGACGACTTTGTTCACGAGTTTTTTGGCCATAACGTAGCCGACCATGGTGTCCGTGATTAAGGTGACAGGGATGCCATCACGTTGCAGCTCAAACGTCGTCAGCCTCGCACCCTGCTGTAACGGTCGTGTTTCAGTGGCAATTACATTCACACATTTACCCTGCTTCACAGCTACACGGATAACAGCTAAAGCCGTGCCGTAATCCACGGTTGCCAGGCTTCCAGCGTTGCAATGTGTCAAAACTGTGTCACCGTCCTGAATCAGTTTAGCACCCGCTTCACCTATTTTGCGATTGGTCGCGACATCTTCGTCCGCCATTTTCTGGGCTTCCTGAACCACTGCTTGGGCTATGGTATGTACGTCGCCGTTAGTTTGCTTCGCCTTCTTCAGTACGCGGTCTATTGCCCAAAATAAGTTCACCGCCGTGGGTCTAGTTTTTCTCAAAAGCTCCGCAGAAGACTCAAGTTCGTATAATAGATTTTCTCTGGTTTTGGCTTTGCTATGAGACGCTGTTAAGGCCAGACCGTAAGCCGCCGCCACGCCTAACACTGGTGCCCCGCGGATTTTCATGGTCTTAATTGCTCTTGTCATTTTGGCGCAATCTTTTATTTCTATGTATTCTGCCTTGCAGGGCAACTTTGTCTGGTCTATGGTGACCACAACGCCGTCTTTCCATTCAATTGTCCTCAAAGCCGTTGCCTCTTTAGTTTCTTATACTTAGCACGCTCTATGAAATATTCAGTGGTAGTATGAACCGTGAAGCCTTAAAAACACTGCTGGAAAAGCATGGACAGAAATATTCTGAGACTCTGCGCATTAAACTCGAAACCGCACAGGATGCTGAAGTTTTCAAATGGTTTCTGGCTGCTGTGCTGTTTGGCGCGCCGATTACGGAGTCTTCTGTAACGAAGACCTACAAGTGCTTCGAAAAACATCATGTATTGACGCCTGAAAAGATTCTGAAAACAGGCTGGGACGGACTGGTACAAATTCTTGATGAAGGCAGCTACACAAGATATGATTTCAAAACCGCCGACAAACTTCTCTTGGTTATGGGTAACCTCGAGAAAGAATACGACGGAAGCCTAAATCTGCTCCACCAAAGAGCCTCGGACTCGACAGATTTGGAAAATCGTCTAAAACTATTGGGTAAGGGCATAGGCGACGTAACCGTGAGCATATTCCTCCGCGACCTGCGAGACGTCTGGAAAAAAGCAGACCCAAAACCCACACCGCTCGTTGTGCTGGCGGCCAAAAAGTTGGGAATAATAAAAACCAAAGAACCACAAAAGGCACTAGAGAAACTGAAGACTTTCTGGAACAAAAACAAAACCTCAGGCTACACATTCGTAAACTTTGAAACTGCCCTACTGCGTTATGGCAAAGACCTGCGAAGAAAAAAGCGTTAACTTACTCATTCCTCGTCGGAGGCTTGATCTGAGTCACGACCTCCAACGGGCAGCCAGACGGCAGAATCAATCGTTTCTTCCAGTTTTCGCCGACGGCTATTAGAGAAAAAATACCTGACGTTTCAGCCTTTGCCTTGCGCACAAGGTTCACTAGCGCCATCTGTGTTTCGCCGGTTTTGATCATGTCGTCCACAATCAGGACGCTGTCACGCTTGCGGATAATGTCCCGAGGAACGTACAGAGTGTCGGTCACGCCCGAATCGCTCAGCACGTAAGTCTCTTCGATAAACGCTGGAACACCCACTTCTTTACCGCGCTTGGCTATGACGAGGTTGATGCCCATGTTGCTCGCCACCATGGTCGCCAACGGAATGCCGTCTACAGCTGCGGTTAACACTTTGGTTACGCGTTTACCTGCAAAAGTTGCAAGTGCGAAATGCGCCGCCTGACGGAGAATGTTGTAGTCGCCGATGATTTTGGTGTTGTCAAAATAGCCTTCGTTGTTGAATTCTATGCGGTGGTGAAGCTCGATTTCCAAGCCCACCATCTTGTTCAAAATTTTCCACAATTGTCGCGCACGCGCTACGTTGGGCAGTACGTGTCCCTTCGCGTATCGGCTCAGTACGGTGACGGGTAAGCCTGTTTTCTCTGAGAGTTTACGGTAAGTATATTGCTTTTTAGCTGTGCGTAAGAGTTCGATGGTCATTAGGCGTAGTTTTAGGTTATCCACATGGGTGCTCAATAACTGGACCTCCCTTATACACTTCCCAGTTAAAGCGAGAAGTGGTAAGATACTATTTTTAACGCGTTAGCATTTATAATTATCGTTTCACTCTGAACCAAAATAATCATGATGCCGCTTAGTCGGCGAGGTATGCTATGATTTTTTCGTACACGTCTCTTTTTCTGCAATCTTCGAAGCCTGCGTATATGCTTGGGTTGTCGTTTACTTCGACTACAACGTAGTCGCCGTTGATTTCTTTGATGTCCACGCCGTAGAGTCCGCGTCCAATGAACTCACACGCCTTTAAGGCGACTTCTCGTAGTTTCAGCGGTGAATGGTCATTCCTCAGCGACACAGTTCTGCCCCAAACGTAACGAGGCTTGCCTCTCAATTTCGAACCGTGCTTCCATCTGCCCTTTCGCATCATGTATTTGCATACGTACAAGACCTCGCCGTTCAGTACGCCGACTCTCCAGTCAAACGATGTGGGCATAAACTTCTGAACGACCAGAACGTCAGAGCGCCTGAAGAATTTCTCGGCAACCTCGCGGAAGCTCGTCTCGCAAGACACTTTCTCCACGTATTTGGAGAAGCTGGTGTACGGCGCCTTTATCACGACTGGTATACCGAATGCTCTAAAGATGCTCATGATTCGTTTGTGGTGAAATTCGTCTTTGTTGATAAACATCGTCGGAATGTGCGGAATATCGTATTTCTCGAAGAGCTGGTAAAGGTGAATTTTGTTGCCGCAGATTTGAATCGACCTGGGATCGTCAACGACTCTCAAGCCCAGTTCATAAGCCGTTTTGGAAACCACATAAGAAGTGTTGAGCGGGTCGGTCGTGGCGCGGATGAAAACCGCATCGTACCGCGGGATTTCCGAGATGTTTTCTTTGAACATGAAACTGAAACCATGACCTAAGCTGGTTGCGGCGAGTTTGAAGTTCTGTAGTGCGCCGGTTTCGTCTGGGTCCATAAAATTATACTTCTCAACAAAACAGGCTATGTTTGCCAAGGGGCTCTCCTTTCTTTAACGCTTGAAAAACTATTTCAGAGACGGCTTTAACGTCAACAGGCAGAATCTCCTCCATCTGCAATGGATGAAACGCGCTAAGAAACGATTCGCCCTTGACACGTTGCACGTACAACCGACAAATTGGAATCTTAAACTGTTCATACACCTTCTCGGAAATCTTTCTGGTTTCCGCGTCTGATTCGCATTTTCCAAAAATGGATTTGAACGAAACTAGTTCTCCCATGAGCGGCTGGGCGCAGACGGCGTACTTGTAGGTCATGCTTAAGCTTTTGAAGACTCTGTACAGCGCGCTCCTGTTTTTTGCGGTTTTGAGGGTGTTGAAGGAGAAGGGATTGACGGGAAACAGCACCACGGGAAAGCTGAATTCGGAGATTATTTGTTTCACAGAATCGGTCACCAAATATGGCACGGTGGGAATTCCCGCTTTAGCGGCTCTTACTAGAAGTATGGGTACGCGGTTGGCGTCGATTATGTCCACGCTTGACGGTATCACGGGGTCTTCCAACGTTTCCGCGTGTAATGACACGTAGTAGCCTGTTTTCATGTAGCGGTAGTCGTTGTTTATGTTGAGAACAAAATCTCTAACAGAAGAGTTCAGGAACGTTGACGGCTTCATAACCGTCACGTCGTTTGTTAGGTCGATGTTAGAGACGACCAGCACGCATCGAACACCAGATAGTCAAATTGTGCTGTATAATCGCGTTCCATATTTAAAACTAACTATAACTTTTTTATTAACCGAACCAATACAGAAAAGAAGAGGAGCCATAAATGAACGAATCAAACGAAAAGCCCAAAAGACAGACCTCAAGAGGCAATCCTCAGCATCCACTTGAGACTCGCAAAGAACTTAAGAGATAGTCAACCATACTTCTAAACAATGGAGAAACTACGATGCCCCCAGCGCAACGAAGAGAAAGTGCCTTCTTCGAAGTATGCAGCAAATGCAAAACAATCGATTGCTGCCTAAAATCCAGACCGCCATTAACTCCTCGACGGATTAAAATCATAGAAGCTTACTTGAAAAAGCAGGGCATCCAAGTCAAAAATCCTTTCATGAGGACCGCTTACGCTTTTCCAAAAGAAGGCGAAGAAGGCTACTGCGTTTTCAACGACAAGAAAACCAAAAAATGCTTAATCCATGAGGTAAAACCAGAAACCTGCGTGGCAGGACCCATAACCTTCGACATAAATATCAAGACCCAAAAAATCGAGTGGCACCTTAAAAAAGAGACAATTTGCTCATTGGCTGGAAGATTATACGCAGATAAAGAGAGACTCAGAAAACATGAGGCGTTAGCGAGGAAAGAAATTCTGAGATTGGTCAGAGAACTCGACACCGAAGCCCTGAAAACCATACTAAAAATAGAAGAACCCGAAACCTTCAAAATATCGGAAAACAGCGTAGAAAAATCTGTTTTGGCAAAACTGGTCTAGAAAAACAAGTTTGATCATAGATTTTCGAGGTTGAGTTTGAAAATTCTTGACAAGCTGTGTATGTCGATGAGCACGAAATGAGGCGAGACTATGTCGGCGGAGTACCTCTTACGGGTAGAATGTCAGTTGTGGCGCTGACTTCGACGCAATGTAGAAGGTGAGGCAGTAAGCTATTTACTGCGTGCGGTAGCATTGACTATTGGGAGTTTTGATCTTACTACGTTGTAGCTGGGGGCGTCACAATTGCGGTTTGCGCTGGTGCGGCTGTCTCATGAATTGAGAAGAACGCGATTGTTAGGAGTATCCAGCCTATCCAGATTAGGAGGAAGCCGACTATTATTATGGTGAGCACGGCGCCTATTAGCATTAGCAAGCCTGCTGTTCCGAAGAGTCCTACGTGAGTTTTTGTGGATAATCGTCCTAGTGATCGTCTGAAGAAGAAGAATGTAACCACGAGGAAGACGAAAAGCACGATTAATGCCAAGATTACCGCGAAGATTAGGCTTCCGAAGATATCCAGAGCAGAGCTGACGTCGGTTATGTGGTTCTGGATGGCAGTTGTTAATCCTTGCCAGTCTTGTGCGTTGATGTATGGTTCTGCCCAGCTGGGAAGGTTGGATACAAAAGCGATCAAAGCCGCGAAGAGTGTTCCGATGAAGGCGACCACTCCTACTATGCCTATGATAAGCGCGTAGAGAGCGTTACTGAAAATTCCTCTGTCGCTGTAGAAGTCAGCCATGCTGTGGAGGGCTATGAGGATTAGGATTAAGCCTACGAGTCCTAGCAAACCGACGAATGGTGTGCTGTATATTCCGATGCTGCCGATGACGAGTAGTAATGAACCTATTCCGCCCATGTATTTAGCCGATTCCAGAGTCATTCAATAAACCTCTTTAGAGAAGGGTTAAACTCAACAGCATAAAAGCTTTGCCTAAAACCAAGCCCTCCCAAACCAAATCTCAACCTAGATGAAGAGCCTTTACTCTCGAACATGAAATTTTACAAACGTAAAGGTCTCCCAAAAGAAAAACGCCAAAAACCTGCAGCTAGAACCCTAAGCGTTACATGCATACTTTTTTGTTTACGCTAAAACAGACTGTGCAGAAACCGCATTACAAGATCAGGGAAAATACCGATGAGAAAGGACACAGCGGCTAAGACGAAAAGCGGCAAGGTCATAGACAAAGGCGCTTCCTTAACTTTTTCCAAGTGCTCAGGAACTTGCCCGAAGAATATGCGTATCATGGGCCAGAACGTGTAAACAGTGGTCAGTACAATAGTGAAAATCCCTATCACCGCTATTGCAAGATTCAGGTTAAGAGCTTGTCCCTGCTGGAAAACTCCCACGAACATTATCCATTCGGCTTGAAAACCACTGAGCGGTGGGATGCCTGCAAGAACCATGGAACCTAGGATGCAGAGCGTGGCTGTCAATGGAAGTTTTCTTGCGAGTCCGCTCATTAGTTTGATGTCTCTTAAGCCTGTCTGAGTGATCAGTATTCCGGCGATTGAGAATAGTATACATTTGCCCAGTGTCTGGCTTAGGAAAAGAAAGATTCCACCTGCAACTCCAAAAGATGTCAAACTCGCGATTCCCAGAAGCGAGTAGGCTGTCTGACTTATGGTCGAACAAGCGTACAAACGGTTGATATCGTCTTGTGCGATTGTGAGATACGCGCCGTAAATCATCGTTATTAACGCTAGTATCATTAGTGGCAGACTGAATATCTGAAAGGTAGCATACATTTGGCCAAAAAGCAATCGTACGATGATGTAGTTGCTCAAACCCACAACAGCAGAAATGGCAGCAATAGAGGATGGGGATTCGCCGTAGGCGTGTGGAAGCCATACGTGAAAGCCGAAAGTCGCCATTTTAATGAGCCATCCTAACAGGATGAGAAGGCACACCCAAAACCCAAGCGAAGAGCCAGAAACTGCCGAGAGTGCGGTTATGTCGAAACTTCCACCGTTCCCGCTGAAAGCCAAAACTACGCCTATCAAAAAAAGCGCGGCGCCGATGTGGTTCCATATGAAATACATCAATGCAACGCGGTGTCTGTCTTTGTATCCGAACTGGTCGATCATGAAGTACGATGGAATTAGGGCGAGCTCCACGAAAACGTATAATTCTATCAAGTTTGTTGAGAGTGCCGCTCCCGCTAAGCCTATGGCGAACAACAGGTAGACTGAATAATAGACTGCGTACATGCCCTTGTCTTCCTTTCCATACAACTGCTCTATCCTGCGCTCCATGTACCGCACCGAGTACACTGCAGAAGCAGCGCAAACCAAGTTCATCACAAGCGCAATGGGCAAGCTTAGACCATCCGCTTTGAACCCGAACTTTAAGTTGAAAACAACGGTGCTCCACACATAGTCTTCCCCAACCTGACCCGCGCCATTCCACAGGGTAATTCCAGTCAACACCAGAAGAATAGTCGTGTAGGAGAGAACCGCCGCGACAATCCAGCCCGTATGTTTTCCAGTCTTCTTTCCTAGCAAAGCTAAGACAGGCGCTGCAACCAAGGGCACGATAATGGTTTGAAGAAGAGCGTAGGGAATCAATGCTTAGATTACCCCCAGCAGTAGTAAAATTAACACAGCCAATCCCAGAAAGACTAACATGTAGAGAATATTAACAGAAAGAACGCCCGTCTGCAGTTTCCTGAAGCCTCTATTAACCGTGGCGAAAAATCTGGGGATTCCATTGTTTAACGCATAGTCGAGGGGTCTCTCGATAAATCGCATCAAGGGTTCCCTAACTGCCAAGGTTCCGTTTGCGAAGACCTTGTTGTAAAAAGCGTCTATGTACCAGCGGTTCCAAAGAAAACCATAAATGCGTCTTAGACCAGTGTGACCACTGATTATTTGTTCTGGCTGCACTTTATGCGAAATATAAAGTCTATACGCGGGAATTGCTGCGACTGCTATTATGAATACAGAGATTATCGACACCAGAATAGACAGCGGCATGAAAGCGTTCAAGCCAGACGCTGCAGATGTAGTGACAACTAAGTGAGGAGAGAGTGATTCTGTATAGTATTTTCTGAAGGTTTCTTGAAGAAAATCTGTCACCAGAGGACCGACTAAGCCGATGGCTACTGTTAACGCGGCTAGAATTCCGTAAGGCACAAGTTCCAATTTGCTGGCTTCGTGATGAGTCTCGGTTGCTTCTTCTTTTTTTTCTCCGTAAAAGATTAACCCCATAAAACGAACCGTGTAGAAGCAACTGAGGGCCACGGTTGCCAAAGCCAAAGCGAAGAGAACATACTGTCCACTCTGCAAACTAGCAGTTAGAACGTCGTCTTTGCTCCAGAAACCAGCAAGGGGCGGAACACCAATCAGGGACAAGGCGGATATCCACATGAAAAGCCAAGTGAACCACGCTTTTTTCCGCGATAAATGCATGCCAGATAAGTAAATCGAACCTGATAAATGGATGACCACGCCCGCGCCTAAGAAAAGCGCAGCCTTGAAGATTCCGTGGCTTATCAGGTAAAAGATTCCTGCAGAAACGCCCTCCACTAGAGTGTTGGGGCTTAAGCCTGAGACGCCTAAGGCGAGCATCATAAAACCGATTCCGCTCATCGTTGAGTATGCAAGCGCTTTCTTGAGCTCCTTCGCGACCATGGCTTGTGTGCTTGTCATGAATGCTGTGAACACTCCTAAAATGGCTACTGCAAAGAAAAACACCGAGGCTTCGGGATAATTCGGACTAGCCACCCAAAGAGCATAGAAGAATACGGGCACCATACGCGCCACTAAGTACACTCCAGCCTTAACCATGGTTGCAGCGTGAATAAGCGCCGAAACAGGCGTCGGTCCAGCCATCGCTTCGGGCAGCCACTCATGAAGAGGAAACTGAGCAGACTTGGCGAGTGGACCTCCCAAGAAAAGAAGAGAAGTTAATGCTAGCATGCCTGGGTTTTGTGCCATTTTTGGCAGCCAGACGCCCGCTGTTTGGTAGAGTTGAATCAGGTTGAAAGTGCCAGAGTAAAGGTAGAGTATTATGATGGCAGCCAGCAGGGCTGTGTCGCCGAAAGTCGTGAAGATTAAGGCTTTTAACCCACATCGTGAAGGCTTCTGAAACGGAAACGGCGCTGGTCCGCCGATCCAGTGTTCTTTTTCGTCGCTGTAATAATATCCAATCAGGGCAAAGCTGCACAAGCTCACGATTTTCCACGCAATGAACAGGAGGATAAGGTTGTCCGCTAAGACGACCAAAAGCATGCTGCCGATGAATAGCGACATGAGAAACCAAAACCGCGTCAAGCCTGCATCGTTTTCCATGTACTTAGACGAGTAAACCATTATCAAAAAGCCTAAGAACGCCACCACGTTAGCAAGAATTATGCTCAACGGGTCAATCAGCAAGCCAAAACTCAAAACACCACCTGCCGGCAGCACGATCGAGAACACTGATTTAGGAGCAATCTCATAACTGAACAATTCGGGAAGCAGAAAAACCGCCATAAGCAAGCCTAGAAACGAAAAGGAAACCACGGTTACGTCTCTGAGTTTTTTGTTGACTTTCACCAGAAACAGAGCGAGCACTGCACCTAATATGGGGAAAAGCCAGCAAAGCCAAGGAACAAAGTCACTGAGCACCAAAATTTTTCACCTTTATCCTCCCATGCTTAATAGGCTCTGAGCTGCTCTTCGAGCTAAATCTAATACCGGGTCTGGGTAGATTCCGAGAAGAATTATTAGGATTGCCATTATGCAGATGGGCAGCAGCATGATGATGGGTGTTTCTTTGATTTTTTCGAGTTTTTCAGATGAAGCAGGTTTTGCTAAGACGCGTATTACTTGTAAGTAGTATGCGGCGGACAATATGCTGTTCAGAATTATCGCTATGCCTAGCCACGCCATGTTTGCCTCCACTGCCGACGTGAACAGTGTCAATTCGCTTACGAACCCGTTTAGCGGTGGCATTCCTGTCAACGCGAAAAGCGAGATACCGAACAAAATTGCCGTGAGAGGCATCTTCCGTCCTGCTCCAGCCATGTCGTCTAGCTGTCTGGTTCCTGTTCTGTAGATTATGGCGCCAGCGCAGAGGAAAGCTGTTCCCTTCATTAGTGCGTGGTTAAGAATGTGCAGTGTGGTGCCTGTTAATCCCAATTGTGTGCCTACGGCTAGTCCGACGAGCATGTATCCCACTTGGGCAATGCTTGAATAAGCCAGCAGTCGTTTGATGTCTTTCTGCAGCAGCGCCGTGATGTTTCCGAGAGTCATCGTGACAATACTTAACACTGCCAAAACGAGCGACCACTGAACCTGAAATGACGCAAAAGCCGAAAAAAAAGTTCTCGCCAGCGCGTACAGTCCAGTTTCGATAACTACCCCTGAAAGCATGGCAGAAATAGGCGTTGGCGCAGCCGAATGAGCGTCGGGCAACCATGTGTGAAGTGGAACGATTGAGGCTTTGACTCCGAAGCCAATGAGAATCAGTAGGAACGACATTGA
>DATKLC010000145.1:0-3681 GCA_035542635.1 Candidatus Krumholzibacteriaceae bacterium
GGCGCCGAGAGTTTGGATTACAGTGATAGGACTCGGTGTTGTGGTGCTTCGTTGGTTTTGACGGATGAAATCGTTATGCTGGAGATGACTAAGGACCTGTTAATGAAAGCAAAAAACATAGGTGCCGATTGCATAGTGACGCCTTGTCCCATGTGTCACTTTAACCTAGACGCGAAGCAGAAAGACATAGAATCCCAATTCGACTTGAAAATCGACATGCCCATCCTGTACATCACGCAACTCATGGGAATCGCCTTCGGAATAGACCAAAAAGAACTCGGACTCAACAGAAACGTAGTGCCCGTAAACAAACTACTGGACAAAGTGAAAGCACCAGTTCAAGTTGCACCTAAAGCTTAGAACTTACTCCGTTTTAGTGAGAAAAAAGGATTTCTCGGAAGATTCGTCTATAGGCTACTTTTCTAAACGCCTTTCTGCTCTAGGTCATTTCTGCCTGTCTTTCGGCTTCGAACGTACTCCCAACTCAAAAGGAAGCCTACGAATAGAAGAACTGTCCCTACAGTCTCCAGTAAATAGAAGAATGTTGGGTCTCCAAATCTTGTTTTCAAGCCTCCTAGAAAAGGAAATAGACCGCCCAACACAATAAGCAAATTATATTTTCGCGTTTTGTCCAGCCAGAAACTGTAGAGCGCTCCTCCTATGATTGCTAGTCCGCCTGGAACAGTGAACAGGGGAGAAAAAATTCTGACATTACTTGGCATGGCTGCGCCTCCGATTTCTGTGCTTCCAGCTTCGACAACTGCTTTTTGTAAGGCATCTCCTAACGGAAACGCAAAACTCAGTACAAAAAACGGAACGGTTAAAATTACAGTGTAAGCGAGAAGATATTTACCAGCGGGAAGATGTGTGAGTAAGTATAATGAGCCGGCGCCCATTAGGGCAACCATCACTGGCGATAGGATGTAATACATTTTATAAGTTAATTCGGTCCATCCTGTGCCGTTTGGGTTTGTCTGGTAGGCGTATTCTGCAGAGAATTCTAGAAAGGTTGCCAGAAAGAACATGACCAAGGAAATTGTCCATAAGAGTTGATGTTTCTTTCTCCTCTGGAGATACTGGACTACTAAAAGAAACGCGAACACAGCAGAAATCATGCTCGAAAAAAGAGGAAAGAGGTTCATTATGAGCCTCTATAGAGTCTATTTTTTCTTTGATGCCCACACGCATACTTGTTCGCAGTATGGGTCGTCGTGTCCCATGCACGTAACTCTGCTGATCTTTAGGTCTTTTCCAATCGCTTTAGCTACGCCTTCGTGGAAGCTTTCGTGAAGGACGTCGCACATTAAATCTGGTCTTTTGATTGACAATTCGCGGAAGAGGCAGTTGTGCAGTCTGTAAACAACCCGTTTGTTGCTGGTCTCGATTACTTCTGGTTCTGAACCTTCGTTTTCAAAATATCCTCTAACGATGTATCTCTCATACTCCCTGGGTGACCAGTCTTTTATGTGATACTCGGATTCGAGTTGTTTTACAGCTTCTTTACCCGTGATGATTCCGATTTCTCTCAAGAATTCTTTGGTTTTGTTTATGCCCATTTTTTCTATCATGCCGTTGATGAGAATTTCCGAAAGCAACTGGTACTGCCGTCTAGGAAAAGTAACAGTTGGTGGTGCTTTTACTATACTGTAGTATGCCCTGGGCCTTCCGGCGACGCCTGTGCGTTCTTCGTGGTATTCCACTATTCCAGCCTCTATCAAGGCTTGCAGGTGATGACGAATCGTGATAGTCTGGAGTCCCAGTTTTTCGGCAATTTCTTCTACACTTGATGGCTTCCGATAAAGTAATTTGAGTATCTCTAACCTAGAGGAGCTCGCAAGAGTTCGATGTATGCTCGACACGTTCAACGGTTGTCACTTTTATTGAGAAAAGTGTAGTATGGGACGCTGTTATTTATAGGTTTTTAAGCATTTGATTATTTTTATGAATCTAATCATTAAAACAAAAGAAATATATCTGCCTGCAACTCACTTTTGTGTAATTACGAGCGCGAAGGAAACCGATTTGCAGACGCGAAGCACTCTCACAAGCTATACTTATGGAAGTTTACAATCGTACCTTCTTGAAACCAAAAAATTAATCGAATCCAGCCTGGAGAACCTGCTTGAAAAAATGCCCGAAGCGAAACTTCGCCCCTTATTGGAATACGCCCTGCTGACTAAGGGGAAACGGTTGAGACCCATTCTCGTTATTTTGGGTGCTCAGAGCATTGGTGGACGCCCTGAAAAAGTGATGCAGTTGGCATTGTCTTACGAGTTGTTGCACACCGCTACGCTTGTGCACGACGACATAATAGACCAAGACGTTACACGCCGTGGGGCCAAGACGCTTTGTTCACAGTGGTCAGCAAACGGTGCAATACTTGCTGGAGATGCCCTCATAGCCTTGGCAATTAATTTAGCTGCGGAATATGGGCCTCAGATCGTGAAAATCCTGTCAAATGTTGGCTTGGAACTCTGCGAGGGCGAGTATGTTGATGCTACGCTTTCATTAACCCAAGCAACTGAGCAGGAATATTTCGCTAAGATTGAGAAGAAGTCGGCTTCTCTATTCCGAGGTGCGGCTTGCTGTGGAGCACTCGTTGCAGAGGGTAATGCCTTGGAAGTCGAAGCTTTGGCAAGGTTTGGGGAATATTTCGGAATGGCATATCAGGTTAACGATGATTTGGAGGACCTCCAGAACAGAAATCAGGTTTCTCAGGACCTGAAGAATGGAAACGTCACGCTTCCGTTGCTTTTCCTGTATCAGCATGGTGATAAAACTTCTAGAAAGTTACTAACAGACAACTTTGGGAACAGAAGCATCACCAAGGTTGCTGCTGAAAAACTGCGCATTGAATTGGACAAAATCGGCGCCTTTAGCCACTGTCGGAGCAAAGTGGCGGAGTATTCTGAACAGGCGCATGCGAGTCTTAAGGACGTAAGAAACTCTGTGTTCAAAGATTATCTCGCGCAGTTTTTTGATCATGTGAACAAATCTGAAGGTCAATCAAATTGAACAGTAGTTCTGGAAAACAAGAAAGTTCAAACTCGCTTAAGGCTTGGATGAGACTGGCCCGAATCCCCTTCCTAACCGCAACTATCATTCCAGTAATTCTGGGCGCAGTCATAGCGTGGACTTCCGTAGGCACTTCTAACATGGCGTATTTCGTGTTGACTTTGGTAGGTGCGATGTGCCTCCATTTGGGCACGAATATAATCAATGATTACTTCGATTTCAAAAGCGGATGCGACGCAGTCAACACCGAAGCACTTTCTCCCATAAGCGGGGGCAGCCGAGTCTTGCTGGAAAATCTAGTTAAACCACAGAGTGCGTACTTTGCAGCGCTTTCCTTCTTCGGGTTAGCCGCTGTCATTGGCACGGTTCTATCCATAACTGCGGGCTGGTGGGTGCTTCTTCTAGGAATGATAGGCGTCATCTCTGGATACTTCTACGTGACTCAGCTGGCTCCTCGTGGGTTTGGTGAGTTGATAGTGGGGTTAAACTTTGGTCCACTCATAGTTTTGGGAAGCTACTACGTTCAAACTCAGAAACTCGCCTTTGAGCCTGTAGTTGCATCCATACCAGTTGGGTTACTCGTCACGGCGATTTTGTGGATAAATGAGATTCCAGACTGCACGGCAGACAAAGCAGTTGGAAAGAAAACACTTGTCGTGCGAATAG
>DATKLC010000146.1:0-10532 GCA_035542635.1 Candidatus Krumholzibacteriaceae bacterium
TGCGTGGCTATTTTTTCTTGTTGCTCAGCCACCACTTTAGGTATTCGCGTTGTTCTTTCTTTTTCTCGTCTTCTTCTGTCTCGAACTTTGGACGCAGTTTCTCGCGCAGCTCGATCAGTTCTTGGTGGGTGACTGAAAGCCCGCAGCTCTTGCACGCATAACACTTCGTAGTCGAAGTGTACTGCATTTCGCCGCCACACTCTGGGCAATAAGAGGGCATTCTTGGTTTTACCTTCGGTGAAGAGCAACACAATGCAGCAAAAAAGCCTTTTGGTTTTTGAAGAAAGAAGCAAATAAAACGAAGTAGCAGCGAAAACACCAAAATGCTAGAGATATTAGGGAATATTATATGATGAAGTTCGTGAGTCCTGCTTCTTTGGCAAACAGGACAGCTTGAGTCATTTCTTCCTTAGTTAATCTTCGCTTTAGCTCTGGGATTTCGAAAGCGCACCATTCTGGACGGTACTGAAACATCACGTTTGTTCTCGTTGCTGTGCCAAGGTTTTGTGTTATCCAGTTTAGGATTGGCTTTGTGCAGCAGTCCAGATGCCCGGGCAGCACGAGAACGCGAATTATGAGTTCACCGTACTTCTTGCCATAAAGATGATTCCGTGTGCAGACCTCCCAATAGCGTGGCGCGTCTGATATGCGCTTGGCGCACTCGCCTGGTCCGTACTTGAAGTCTAAGAGGTAAACATCTGCAAAACCTGCGAGAAGCTTCGCTGTTTCTTCGCTGTAGTAGGAGTTGGAGTTCCAAACAACGGGCACATTCACGCTCACATGCCTAAACGTCTCAAGCCATTGTGCAAGCCAAGGCGTAGGCTCGCCGCCAACGAGGTTGATGTTTCTGCAGCCGCTGTTTCTTAAATGTTCAACAGCAGTAGCGAGTTGTTGCGGAGTGTAAACCTCGCCATTTTCGAACCACTGCGAAATCGTCCAGTTCTGACAGTGCTTACAACGCATGGTGCAGCCCAACGTGAAAACCGTGCCCGAAGGCACAAGCTCAGGCTCCTCGCCCACGTGCTGAAACATAGTTGAAATCGTCATTTTAGTGCCGCATTTGCAGAAGCCCAACTCGCCTTTAGCACGATTAAAACCGCACCTGCGAGTGCATAAATGACAATTTGTTAAGATTCGATTGGCTAATTCGATTTTCAAGTCCAGAAAAGATTGCTTTGCTATTTCCAAATCGTTAATGTCTTTATGCTTTGAGTCGATTTCCCTTTCTAAGCTTGAGTATTCTTCGAGAAGTTTTTCGTGCAACTGCCATAGCTTTGCTGTGGATTCATTTTTGTCATAATGAGCAGGCATTTTTTTGGCTATCATAAACTTGGCTGGCGTCTCGTCCATCATAGCTGCGAAGTATCTGGCTAGACTCTCTTGCGCTTGCTTATCGTTCAGTACTGAAACGGCGTCTGGTCGCCAAACCGTCCACATAGTCTTATCTGCAAAAGAATGAGCACAAACAACCATTTATACATTAAATTGCATGCCTAAAACACAGCGTAAGGATAGCCAGTTCCCGAAGTGTGCAGCGTTCCTTTGATGGGGATGTCGCGTCCGCACGTTGGGCAACGCATGTCCTTGGTCAGGTTCCACTTGACTATCTCGAAACTGTAACGTTTTATCAGCAGTTCATTGCAATTGGGACAATAAGTGTTCTCAAGTCTGTGCCCTTGCACATTGCCGACGTACACAAAGTTCATCCCCACTTCCTTTCTCACCACCACATAAGCCTCCTCTAAAGCCTGCACCGTAGTAGCCGTAATGCCGGTCATCTTATATTCTGGGTGAAAACGCAACAAATGAAACGGCGTGTCCGCGCCCAACCCGTCTCTTACCCATGTCGCTAGTTGCTTCAGACGTTCAATTGAATCGCCGATCTTGGGTATGATTAGGTTTGTGATTTCAATGTGGATATTGTTGCGCTTCAGGTTTTTCAACGTCTCGAAAATAGGTTCAACAGAAGGCACAGCGGAGAATTTCCTGTAAAACTCGGGGTCAGCCGCGCCTTTGAAATCCACTGTAGCCGCGTCTAAAACTGGCGCCACGGTTTTGACGGCTTCGGGCGTCATATAACCATTGGTCACGAACGTGTTGTAGAACCCCAGTTTCTGCGCCAGAACGGCCGTGTCCAGCGCGTACTCCATGAAAATCGTGGGTTCAGTGTACGTGTAACTGATGCCCTGACAACCATTACTCTGCGCAGCCTTCACAACCTCAGAAGGCGGAAAATCCTGACCATCCATGTCCTTGCTCTGGCTTATCATCCAGTTGTCACAGAATTGACAGCGAAAGTTGCAGCCCATAGTCGCGATACTTAATGAAGTGGAGCCGGGGTAAAAGTGGAACAAAGGCTTCTTGGCAATGGGGTCTACACACGCCGAGCACGCTTTGCCATAATTGAGCGAGTACAGCTTACCCTTCTCGTTCTTGCGTACCAGACAGAAGCCCAAGCCACCGTCGGCTATGTGGCACTGCCGAGCACAGAGGAAACAGTGAACCTTGTTATCGGGCAGTTTCTCGTACAAAATTGCCTCATGCAAACCAGCCGACAACTCAAATGCCTCTCATGTCATTATTGTTGATCAACGATTTTAATCTTTAATCTGAAACAAACAGTTGTGACTGGGTTAATTCTTATAGACAACATGCGCAAGCGCTGGTCTTGGAATTGGAAAAGCTTTTATTTAATCGGCGTTCAACCTCGTTACGAGGTTTACAAGTGTCTTTCGAATCTGGAAAAAACCTGGCAGGCATCGGTGCTCTGTTTCTAGTGATTGGTTCCTTCGTTCCATTCCTGGGCATTGTGGGCATAATACTCTTGCTAGTGGGGCTGCAATACATCGCACGATATTACAACGATAACAAGATATTCCAAGATGCTCTATACGCCGTGATATTCGGCATCATAGGCATAGTCGCCGCTGGCGTCGCCTTGGCATCATTGTTCTTCGGCGGATTCTTTCTAGGAGGAGACGGAGCTTTTCTAGGGCTTGCTGCCGGCGTAATCATAGCGCTCGTCGTGACGTTCATTTTCTACATACTTATGGCACTGTACTTTAGGAAAGCGTTCGATTCACTCACAGACAAATCTGGACAAGAAATGTTCAGAACCGCTGGACTGCTTTTACTCATAGGCGCCATCCTAACAATAATTATCATCGGTTTAATCCTGATATTCGTCGCCTGGATAATGGCTACTATAGCATTTTTCTCGATGACGCCAACCAAAACGCCTCAGCAACCACCCTCGCCCCAACCACCTTCGTAAACGTAATCTGTAGCACCGACCAAAACTCTTTTTTTTATATTCCAAAGGAGGGTTAGGAATCGTTTCGCTATCGTGTGATCGTACACGTTTCACGGATTTTCAAAGACCCGATGTATATGTTATAGGGAATCTCGGCTGGTTGGGTTAAATTCTTATGCGCCGTTTGTGAATGTAGTTTGGCAAAAAAGGAGAAGGTGAACGTGACTAAATCGTCAATGCTTTCGGGCTTTTACAAGCTCAGCCCTAAGGAGAGAATCAAACTCGTGAAGGAATACGCCGAATTAACCGACGAAGAAACAGCGCTTCTGCAGTCCACGGGCAGCCTACCCATGGAAACCGCGGACAGAATGATAGAAAACGTCATCGGCGCTTTCCCAATACCGTTAGGTATCGCGGTGAATTTCCTGATAAACAAGAAAGACTACCTAATCCCCATGGCTATTGAGGAGCCGTCAGTGGTTGCAGCGGCGAGTTACGCGGCGAAGATGGCGCGTGACGGCGGAGGATTTTTCACTAGCAGCACAGGACCAATAATGATTGGACAGATTCAGGCCGTGGGCATCAAAGACCCTTACACTGCGCGAATGCAAGTTCTAGGCGCGAAGGAGGAAATTCTGAAAAAAGCCAACGACCAAGATCCGCTGCTGGTTTCGTTGGGTGGAGGCGCCAAAGACTTGGACGCCAAAGTGATACACGCAATCACAGGCCCCATGGTGATAACAGAGTTGCATGTTGACTGTCGCGACGCCATGGGTCCAAACGCTGTCAACACGATGGCTGAAGCCGTGGCGCCCTTAATCGAACGAATAACAGGCGGGCGCGTCTATTTACGCATAATTTCGAATTTAGCCACAAAAAGATTAGTGCGAGCTTGGTGCACAGTGCCCAAAGAAGCAGTGGGCGGAGAAGAAGTGGTCGACGGCATCATCCAAGCCTATGCCTTTGCAGCGGCAGACCCGTATCGTGCGGCAACGCACAATAAGGGTATTCTGAACGGCATCATCGGCGTCGTAATCGCAACTTGCAACGACCACAGAGCCGTAGAGGCAGGCGCCCATGCCTACGCCGCGCACAGTGGAGGTTATAGTCCGCTTTCAATATGGGAGAAAAACGAAGAGGGCGACCTGGTGGGCTCGATTGAGCTTCCGATGGCAGTGGGCATAATCGGCGGCGCCATTCGAACTCATCCGATAGCAAAGATAGCGTTGAAGATTTTAGGTGTAAAGACAGCCACAGAACTGGGCGAAGTCTTAGCAGCTGTGGGTTTGGCGCAAAATCTCGGCGCTTTGAGAGCGTTAGCAAACGAGGGCATTCAAAAGGGACACATGCGGTTGCATGCGAGGAACATTGCCTTCGCAGCAGGCGCTACAGGTGATGTTGTGGACGTTATCGCGGATAAGATGGTGGAAGAACGCAAAATAAGGATGGACAGAGCTAAGGAGCTCATAGACGAGTACAAGTGTGCTGGAAAACATTAGCGAGGTACCCACATGTTAGTCATTCCAGGACCAGCATCGCAGGAGTTGGGCAGAAAAACAGCCGAACTTCTCAAGGCAAAAACCGTGAACGTTGTTTTCAAACGGTTTCCAGACGGCGAATCCTACATCCGATTCGAGGGCGAATTGGTAACTGAAGAAGTGGTAATCGTTCAGACAACGAGTCCACCGCAGGACACGAATTTGTTCCAGCTATTTTTGATGGCTGATACAGCTAAAGAACTGGGCGCTAGAAAAATCGTGGCAGTGGTTCCATACCTAGCATATTCACGGCAGGACAAGCGATTTCTCCATGGCGAAGCCTTCAGCATCCAAATGGTTGCAAAACTCCTGGGAGAAGTCGGCGTCGACCAGTTGCTAACCGTGAATGTGCACCAACAAAAAGTATTAGACGAGTTTCCATTTCCGGCAAAGACGGTTTCAGCTATCCCGCTTTTGGCAGAACACTTTAAGCACAGAGGTTTGGAAGGAGCGTTTGCGTTAGCGCCTGATGAGGGTGCCAAAGAATATGCGATAGCGGCTGCAAAAATCTTGGGTGGCGGTTATGGTTGGCGGCACAAGGAGAGAAATCGTTACACGGGTGCAATAAGTTTCAGAGATGAGAAGTACGATATCAAAGGCAAAGACGCCATCATTTTCGACGACATAATCAGCACGGGCGGCACGACGGCGGACGCTGTTAAGACGCTCAAGACACAGGGCGCTAGACGAGTGTTTTCTGCATGTGTGCATCCGCTTCTGATTGGTGACGCAGAAAAGAAAATTATGAATAATGGTGCCGAAGAAATAGTGGGTACCGATTGTGTGCCGAGCCCTGTGAGTAAGGTTTCTGTGGCACCGCTTATTGTGAAGGCTTTATCTGGGAAGGAAGCCTAGTGGCAAGGCTCTTCTTCCTCGTCTCAGGTGAACATCCAACCCTGCCTTTTTCCGAAATCACTTCTATATTAGAAGCTGAAGGGCAGCAGTACAAAGCGTTGGAGCGGTTGAGACAGATTTTCCGCATAGAAGCCACAGAAAACGTCATTGAGCCTATTATTGCGAGATCAGCCATGACCAGAGTTTGCTGCAAAGAACTCTTTAACTGTGCACCCAAGCTCGTGGAAATCACAGAAACACTGCGACGTACATCCCTAGAAGCAGTTATCCGAAAAGGCGATAGCTTTGCAGTGCGTGTTCGAAGGGTTGGCGGAATCACAGCGGATGTTGTCAGTGTGGACTTGGAGAGAAAACTCGGCGAAATAATCTTAAAAAAAGCCATTGGCACTAAAGTGAGACTGAAAACGCCCAAATATGTCTTTTTAGGCGTAATCACGGAGAATCGCTTCGTTTTTGGCTTAAAACTGGCAGAAATAGTGATCAAGCCGTTCATGGAGCGACGACCGAGAAAACGCCCTTTTTTTCAGCCCTCTGCGGTTACAGCTAAACTCGCGCGCTGCATGGTCAATCTGGCGAAGGTGAGAAAGGGTGATTTGGTTTTTGATCCTTTCTGTGGAACGGGAAGCTTTCTTATCGAGGCTGGGCTGATTGGTTGTCGTGTGATTGGGGCTGATGCGCAGAGGCACATGGTGGATGGGACGCTTCGAAACCTTCATCACTTTAATGTTGCTCCTGAAATGATGGTTGTCGCTGACGCTGAGCATCCGTCTGTTACTGAGGTAGACGGTATAGTGACTGATCCGCCTTATGGTAGAACCGCTTCTACGCTGGGCAAGAGCACTGAAGAGATTGTTAAGGCAACTCTGCCAGAATTTCGGTCTCTTTTGGACGGCAAAAAACGGATTTGTATTGCTTCGCCTAAAACAATAGCCATCGGCGGAATCGCAGAAAGAGCAGGTTTTAAACACTTGGAATCGCATTATGTTTATGTCCACCGTAGCCTGACACGCGAAATAGCTGTGTTGGAGACGCCTTGAAATGGACTTGCAGGTAGTCTTTCTCGGAACCGCGGGCAGCATACCCACTACACAAAGGGCCTTACCAGCAGTTGCAGTAAAGAGGGAGAACGAGTTATTTCTCTTCGATTGCGGCGAGGGCGCGCAACGTCAGATGATTAGGGCCAAGGTGGGCTTTCACAAAAAAACCAAAGTGTTCATAACCCACATGCACGGCGACCACGTGCTGGGCTTGCCGGGACTTTTGCAGACCATGGCGCTGCTAGACAGGAGAGAAGAACTGGAAATCTACGGACCAGCAGGCATTGAAGCGTTCATAAACGCAATAGAAGAAACCGTCCAGTTCGCACGGACCTTTCCTATATCCATCAAAGAAATCACCGACGAAGGCACTGTCTGCGAAGAAAAAGAGTACACAGTCCAAGCTATCAAAGCCAACCACGTAGTGGACGCCTTAGCTTACGCGCTGGTGGAAAAGCCACGACCGGGCAGGTTTAATCAAGAAAAGGCGCTAAAACTAGGCGTTCCAGAAGGTCCCTTATGGTCAAGACTGCAACACGGCGAAAGCGTTAAACTGCCTAACAACAAGATTGTCAAACCAAGGAATGTTCTGGGCAAACCACGGCAAGGCAGAAAAATGGTCTACACTGGTGACACGCGACCCACGAAAGCCTTGGTGAACCTCGCTAAGAATGCTACCTTGCTCATTCATGAAGCAACTTTGGGCGACGAGTTAAAGGAAAGAGCCGACGAAGATGGGCACTCCACGCCCAGCGAAGCCGCAGAAACAGCCAAAAAGGCAAACGCGAAACGACTCATATTAACTCATATAAGCGCTAGGTACAAGACGCCAGATGTTTTATTGAAACAGGCTAAGAAAACTTTCAAAAATGTTGATGTTGCCGAGGATTTTATGCGAATCGAGCTTAAGCAGTCTAACTGAGAAGCTGGGTTAGGGTTTGAAGGCTTTGCTTCACATCTTCGATTGATTCAATCATCACTATACCACGAAACTGTATTCGCCTGACCGCTCTCGCGAAGTCTTGCCAATCTACCGTTCCCTTTCCCACGCCTAGATGCGAGTCTTGTTTGCTATCATTGTCGCTTACATGTATATGGACGATTTTGTCTCCAAACTTATCCATAAACTCCCTCACATGTCTGTTAATGTTAGCATGCCCTACATCCAAGACAATGCCCACATCCTCGCCCAGTTCATTAAAGAATCTGGAGAAATCGTCCATGTTTCCCAACAGCGTTGGAAATATTTCTGGGATGTTTTCCATGCCGATTTTGACGTTATACTCGCGGCTGAGTTGAAGCAATGTTTTCACAGATTGCAGGTTTGTGTGCCAGTCCATGCCTGGATAAAAGCTGCTGATGGCAGAATGATGACCAGGGTGGAAGACCCAGAGTTTGCAGTCTAGTTGATGGGCGTATTGGAGTGATTTTTTTAGGCGTTTTATTATGAAGCGTCTGAGCTTGTTGTCTGTGGCGGCAATGTTGATGTCAGAGAAAGGCGCGTGAATGGTGTATTCGATGTTGAAACTGCCTGATATGCGGTTTAGGGCTTCTACTCGGTTTTTGTCAAGCACATGCAAGCCGTCGTCTATGAGTTCCACATAGTGCACATTCAGCGCTTCTAAACGTTCCAGCATTAGCGGGAAACCTTCGCCTAGACAGAACAACATAGACAAGCCGATTTTTACTTGAGTCACCTTCTTTGCGTGTTTCTTACACTATTGCTTTTCAGGTATTTTATGTTGTTCTCGGCGCCAACCAGTCGATAAGTTCTCGCGGGTTGTCGCACGTTATCGTGACCTTTATGGGTCCAAGAGGCGACTCGCCAGCAGGTTCTGAGAAGGATAAATGCCCAACGAAAGCGACTTGCTTATTCAAGTAAAATGTGATGGTGTTTCCTTCGAGTCCTTTGAACATAACCGACCTTGTCGCGTCTCGGATGTGCTCTCTTCTGAGCAGGTTGTAGAGTTTGGCCAATCCTTCAGTACCCGCCGTTTGAGCGACTAATGTGCCGCCGCCTTGCTTTCTCGGTTGAATCTCAAACTTCACCGCGCCAAGGATGTTTTCAACGGCCAGTTTCACTTTCTCTGGGTTCTCGGTTAGATTGATTTCTGCCGTTGCCTGCAGACTAATTGTGTTCATCTTCCTGTGATTCTCCTGAGCAGGTTGTGGATTTGTTTTTCCGTCTGGATTTTCGGTCCTTCATTTATTGTCATGTAGTCTGCGGTTGCTATGACGTTGCCTAAACCCACGGACAATTCTCGCATGTCACGTTGACGAAAGCTTTCCCAGCCCTGTGGATCGTCGCTGCGTTTTCTCCTAAACAGCCGCTGGAAACGTGTCTCGGGCGAAGCGTGAACGGCTATTGTCACGAAGTTTTTGAAGTGTCGTTTATACTCTTCGACTTCGTTGAGGCTTCGCAAGCCGTCGATTACGACAATGTCGCTTTTCGCGTTTTCGACTTTCGGAATACAGTGTTTTGCCACTGCGGCGTGGCCTTCTTCGTCTCTTAGTTTTAGCATCACTGCGCCTACGTTTTCTGGTGTGAGGTTCAGTCCGCGTTTTGCGGTCTCTTCTCTAACCACGTCGCCCATTATAACGACAAAGTAATCCATTTCTTCAGCTATTCTGGTGACCAGAGACTTGCCTGCGCCGGGCATGCCTGCAACGCCGATGACTTTTTTTGCTTTCAATCGCTTTTGACCCTACCGCATCTCTTATGCTCAGTGCAAATTTAAATTCACCGTGCTGTGTGGTTAAATTTATTATGCGAAAAGCCTTAGGAATAAGCGGAGAAGCTTATGCCAGAAACCATCAGAAGTTTTGTCGCTTTCGACATCGACAACCCAGAGGTGCTCAAACGATTAGGCGCGGCACAGGATATTCTCGCGAAAACAGGTGCCGATCTGTCTTTAGTGAAGCCTCAGAACATTCACATCACATTACGCTTTCTCGGTGACATAACGCCTGCCATGGTGGAAAAAATCGACAAGGAAATGCAAGGCATTGTTTTCAGACTTTTTGATGTGGAAATAAAAGGTGTGGGCGCTTTTCCCAACGTAAAATACGCGCGTGTAGTGTGGGCTGGGATTCAGCAGGGCGCGGATGAGTTGGGGGCTGTTTTTGACCAATTGGAGCCGAGGCTTCGGCAGCTCGGGTTTGCGCCTGATTCGAAGGGCTTCAGTCCGCACTTGACGATTGCGCGGGTGAGGAGCGGGCGGAATAAGGAAGCGCTGGTTGACTGTGTGAATGAGTTGGCTGCTTTCGAGTTTGGCAAGGTTCATGCCGACTGTTTACGGCTCAAGAAGAGTGTTCTAACTCCTCAAGGTCCGATTTATTCAACACTGAAAGAAGCACATGCGAGCGTGTGATGAGTATGTCTACGGCTTTGGAGAAAATTAGTCAAAGCGTCCTTGAAGATATCACTCCAGATACGAATAAACGAGGAGAAATCCACGCGTTAGTCGAGAAACTGAAAAATAAAGCTGAATCAGTGGTTAGAAAGCACAAAATTAGGGCTACAGTGCGTGTGGAAGGTTCGGTGGCTAAGGACACGTGGATAAGCCGAGAGCCCGACATTGACCTCTTCATACAATTTCCCCCCACCTTATCGAGAGAGGAGTTTGGCGAGACAGCGTTGGATATTGCGAGAGAAGCCACTGCTGGCAGTAGGCAGGTGGAAAGGTTTGCTGAGCATCCTTATTTGGAGGCGTTTGTGGACAACGTTAGAGTGAACATTGTTCCTTGCTACAAGGTGAGGAAGGGGCAGTGGAAGAGCGCCACAGACCGCACGCCGTACCATACCGACTACATTAAGCCTTTGCTTAACAAGAAACTTCGCGGCGAAGT
>DATKLC010000147.1:0-1348 GCA_035542635.1 Candidatus Krumholzibacteriaceae bacterium
AAACCATCACGAATGGCCAAGCAGAGAACAGGACAAATCTCCACACAGGCCCCGCAGCCATTGCAGTGATCAAGAATTTCAATGGTCGGTTTCATAACCATTTCCGATTTCAGAATGCGGAATGCGGAATTTTAAATCTGCGATCAGTACCGTCCGGTTAAAAATTGAATAAATTTAACTGCTTATAGAAACCCTCCGTTTGGTCTTGGGGGTGAAAATTTGTAAGTAATGGTAACAATTCATCATTTTCAAAAAGCGTAATGCTTAAAACTTGGAGAATTTCGTTGAGTGTTCGCTCAATTCGGAACTGTTTTTTGATGATCGCTACCAACACATAAACAGAGATGGCAATCCAGATTTGAGTTTTCACGGCGTTCTCGGAAGTGCCGTAGAACGCCTTGATTCGAAGATTTTGTTTGATCCATTTGAAGAACAACTCGATCTTCCATCGACGTTTGAAGAGTAGAGCAATCGTCAGGGCTGGTAAGACAAAGTTGTTCGTTAGAAAGATAAGGCGACGATGCTCTCCGATATCGAAGAAACTGATTCGTCGAAGTGGATCGGGATAGAGTTGAGAGGTTTTGGGACCTCTGAGCAAAATGATCTGATCGCTTCGTAATCCGGTTCCGGGATCGATAGAGTGTGAGCAGCGTCGGGTGTAATCGAGGTTGCTTTTGGCTCGTGTCACAAAAAACGCCATACTTTGTGTGAACCGATAGAGACGAGCAAAATCCATGTAGCCACGGTCCATGACGTAGAAGGCGGCGGGTTCGAGGACCAATTGATCCAAGAAGGTGACATCGTGAACTTTCCCATGAGTGATGCGGATCAGGCAAGGGATCGAGCCCCGCAGATCCATCTCGGTATGGAGTTTGATGGCGCCCTTTTGTTGCCGAAAAGAAGCCCACGGAAAAAGCGACAGACACAGGTCGATCGTGGTGGAATCCAGAGCGTAAGCAGCTTGGGTGATTTGCAGTCCGAAGTCCTCGCTTGCATACAACTCTCTGGCCGTTCCGATCAACACATGAGCGAAATCGGCATAGATACGCCAATCCCGTTTTTCGTTGGCATCGGCCAACGTGCTTCGAGAAACGTTGCCTCGGAACCCTGCGTGATAAAGCCTGGGCTGCATGGCCCGCAGGCATATTTCGATATCGCGAAGACTCTCCCGATAAGTCAGTTGAGCAAAGGCCATGCAAAGGAATTGATCGAAACACGAAAAGTTCCGAGTCCGATACTCCCCTTGGTATCGGCCAACGCATTTGTTGAATTCGTATCTCGGGAAGAAGCTCATGAGTTGAGAGAAAATGATTCGCCCTGAATGCATTGGTCACTCCTTTCCTATCCG
>DATKLC010000148.1:0-2055 GCA_035542635.1 Candidatus Krumholzibacteriaceae bacterium
ATAAAATGCCACGGCATGATTATGTCTTCAGTAATCGCTCTAAAAAAGGTTTATGATATAAAACCTAAGGAAGGCTCTCTGTTGGATCAATATGTTCATGCTGCGGGATCAAATGACTTTTCTGGAATGCGAAAGCTAGTCGCAACTTTACAGACCGAGTTTTCAAATAAGGTTGAGAGAGATAACATAAGTTTTTTGGTCTCCATGTATGATGTTACTCACACAGATACAACTCCAGACTTGGACTTGATTAGACAGGAATTCTGCGAAACATTGTCTAGCTTTACACTCGACTATGATATAGATGAAGTTCCCGATTTCGAAATAGTTAATCTGAAAAGCGATAGACATCTTATTGAAGCTTTTCGGTTTATTGTAAATACCTGCAATCGGATTCAAGGAAAAGCTGCCAGGAGCAATGTTTTTGCAAAACCCTTTAATGATCTTGACAGGGCTTCTTTTATAACATTGTTAGGCGGGGTAATGCATGGGACATGCGATCTTGTGGGCATCCCACTAGGCAATACGCGAACACAGTTGCTTATTTCAACAATTAGGGTTTTACTTAATGACTGCGGACCATACAAGGAAGAGAAAGGAGATAAGATTTCTCATGACTATTATTTTCACATAAGGGATACTGGAGAATTACAAAAAATTGCCCAATTATCCAAAGAATACCTTTTTAGTGGCATGTGCGACCACGAAGTCGAGGATAAACTTTTAGGATGCTGGATCAAAATACGCTATCAGCTTCGATCACTCGTCGGGCAGAAGCATTATTCCGCGCCCATGGAAAGAAAAGGCAACAGTGCAATCCTAGGGATCTCATTAGCAGTTTCTTTAGCAATTTTGGGTTTTATTCTTCTCAAATACTTTCAATTTCTTGGATGATAAGCAGGAAGCTGTGAGTTCTGCAGGGCCAGGCCACTCCGCATCGAGTTTCAGGGTGCGCTTTATCATGTCACCTCGCGCGGTGACCGACGCGAGCCGATCTATGAGGATGACGAGGACCGGGAGGTCTTCCTGTCCACGCTGGCCGATGTAATTGGCCAGACGAACTGGCTGTGTCATGCCTAAGTACCTATCCATAATTAATTCGGTATTTTCCGCCCAGGTTTTCGAAGATGTCCTGCAGCGCGGTCCGAAGAGTGTCGAAGCATTGGTGTGCGGCCCAGGGTAGCCATTCGTACTTGATCTTCTTCCACAGGATTTCGATGCCGTTGAGTTCCGGCGAATAGGGCGGCAGGAACCAAATCCAGACCCAATGCGCCAGCCAGGTCCATTGCGCTTGCTTGACCGCCTTCTTGTGAACGGAGGCGTTGTCCATCACGACGATGGTCAATTTTTCGGGGGTGCGCTGGCGAATGAAACCAGAAATCGTCTCGATCACCGTCGCATGGGTGACCGTGCCCTCCACGGTCTGGAAGTAACCTTGGTTGTCTCGGTTCATCAAGCCAATGATATTCAAGCGACCTGGCACATTCGCCGGCAGTGCCCGAGTTTCCCCTCGGCGCTGCCAGGCATAAGGCACGCAGGAGCGTGAACTCAAACCACTTTCATCGAAGTAAAACACGTCGATTTCACCGGCGGTTTCCCGATCATGAAACGCGGCCAAAACCCGCTGGCCTTCTTGAAATTTGACCTCATCACGCTGATCCTTGAGGCTGCGCCGGCAGCGCTTCCACACCCAGCCCTGTTCCTTCAGCCAGCGTTTCAGCGTGCTGAAAGAAATGCGCGTGGCCGTCCGCTCCTCAAAACGGGGCGGCAGTGCTTTGGCCTGATGCGGGGCGTCTTCCACTTCCCGACAAATCTGATCCCGAGCCTCTTCCGTTCCCTTACGCGGTCGCCCAGGATGAAACTGATCACGCAATCCCAATAGCCCATGGACTTCCCAGGCATCCAGCCAACCCGACACGGTGTCTCGATCCACCCCGAAAATGTCCGCCAATTGATCCAGCTTATAACCCTTACCGCTCAAGTACACCGCATGGGTCCGCTGCCGAAACCGCGTCCATGGCGCGTAACGCGCCGCGTCCCATAACGTTTCACGTT
>DATKLC010000149.1:0-1249 GCA_035542635.1 Candidatus Krumholzibacteriaceae bacterium
CTGAGGTTAGGACAAGAGTTCGGACAAGCGGAAGCAAAGAAGCCTCGAAAAGGATAAACTTGGTTTTCCACGACCATCCTTATCCAAAAGCGAGGCTTCATGAACAAGTTTATCAATAATCAAGAATTTATGGCAGAGTTATTTGACGAAGCGGAGATAGCTGAGCGGGCGAGTGAAATTGGGGCAGCCATCCTGGAAGCGCGCTCCTTGCGCCTCACCGATATCTCCGTTGAGATGGAAGGCGAAAGTGCGGCAGGTTATAAACGGATCCAACGCTTTTTGAAGCGGGCCGATCCACGCTTGGCGTTGTGGCGGCTATTCCAGGAAGAGGCAGCTTTTGTCATTGGGGATCCAACTGAGATTGAGCGTCCGCAAGCCTGGAGAACCAACTATGTCGGCAAATTGAAAGATGGCAAGACCCTTGGGTTCTGGGCTTTAATCCTGGCCACCCCCTACCGCGGGCGGGCGATTCCGTGTGGCCTGCTGACTTATTCCTCCAAAACGATCCTCCAGCAGGCTGATTCGCGCAACCTCCTGCATTTTCGCGCTTTTGCAGCCCTCAAAGACCTGTTAGGCGAGCGGCCGTTGGTGCTGGACCGCGAATTCAGCTATTTGGAATTGATGCTCAACCTGATGGAAGAACAAATCAACTGGGTCATCCGCTTGAACCTGCGCGCCAATCCACCCAAGTTCTATGACCAGGATGGCGAGGAAGTGGCTTTGACCATTTCTCCCGGAGAGACGGTCATCCTGAACCAGCTCTGGTATCGGGGCAGGGTGTTGTTGAATGTAATTGGCATCTGGAAGAAGGGGTTGGATGAACCCCTCTGGGTGATGACCAACCTGGAAGCCAAGCGAGGGCTGCAGATTTACTTTGCACGGATGAAGGTCGAAGAGACCTACCGGGATCTCAAAAGCTTACTGGGGATGACCAAGCTCATGAACAAACAGCAAATCTATATGGAGAAAATGGTGGCCCTGTTATTGCTGGTCTTCACCATCGGTTTGCTCGTGGGCGAAGAGGTACGCGATTTGCTCTATGGTGAGCCCCCGACAGCAGAGGAGCCGGAGGTAGATTTCAAGGATCGCATCCCTGGCGATCCAACCCGCAAGCAAGGCAAAAAGTGGAAACGCTATTCAGGTTTGTTTGTTTTGATAAAACAAAAGTGGACACTTACTCAAGATCAGAAGACGGCTGTCTTGCAGACCGCTTTCACGACATTTCAAAGCTTGATCCATCCTCATGTCC
>DATKLC010000150.1:0-6829 GCA_035542635.1 Candidatus Krumholzibacteriaceae bacterium
GAGTCTGTCTGGTTTTTGGATTCTCATGATTGAATCTCTCTATTCATCGGATAAAAACATTATTCCAGCGGTTTGAATATGCGGAAAACCTTAAGTGTGGTAGCCATCTTCAAAAGACGGTTGAATCAACATGAAAGCCGCAGTGTACCACAGTCTAGACGATGTGCGGATTGAAGAAGTGACAAAGCCGAAAATAGACGTCGATGAAGTTTTGGTGGAAATGAAAGCCTGCGGCGTCTGTGGCTCTGACCTGATGGAGTGGTATCTCGAAAAACGCGCGCCACTTGTCCTTGGACATGAACCAGCGGGCATAATCGCGGAAGCGGGCAGCAAAGTCGAAGGCTTCAGCAAGGGCGACCGAGTTTTCGCGCATCATCACGTAGCCTGTTTAACCTGTCACTACTGCCGCCATGGCGCTTACACCATGTGCCAAAAATTCTCTAAAACGCATCTTGATCCTGGTGGATTCGCCGAATACTTCCGAGTGCCTGCAGACAATTTGCGAATTGACACCTTAAAAATCCCCGACGGCGTTTCGTTTGAAGAAGCCACGCTTATCGAACCTATCGCATGTGGCATTAGAGCCATAAATAAATGCGGGATTCAGCATGGAGACACTGTGGCGATTATCGGCGCGGGACCAGCGGGCGTGATAAACGTTGCCTTGGCTGGGCTTTCTGGTGCTGGTCAAATTCTGGTGAGCGATGTCGTTGACTTCAGACTAAAAGCGGCGCGAAAATTCGGTGCTGACATGGCGATTAATGTGCAGGAGGAGAGCTTCGCAGAGATGGTTAAGTCGGCTACTGAGGGTAGAGGCGCAGACGTCGTGATTGTTACGGCGCCCAGCGTTAAAGCCTACGATTCTGCATTGGAGGTTTGCAGAAAAGGCGGAACGGCCTGTGTTTTTGCGCCTACTGCGCCTGAACAAACTGTTTCTATTAGTCCGCATAAGCTGTTTTTCCAAGAGATTAAGCTGGTTCCTTCCTATTCGACCTCTCACTTGGAAACGAGAACGGCGCTCGAATTAATACGCACCGGCAGAATCGACGCGAAGGGCTTAATCACTCACCGTTTCCCCTTAAGCCGCACAAAGGAAGCGTTCCAAACAGCAGCAAGAAACAAAGAGTGCCTAAAAGTGGTGGTTCTGAATGAGAAATAATGAGAAAATGTTGGCTGCCATGATTTACGGAGTCAAAGACCTACGCGTGGAAGAAGTCCCCAAGCCTAAAGTGGAGCACGGTGAGGTTCTTGTAAAAGTCAAAGCGGCAACCACGTGTGGCACTGATTTGAAGATTTTTCAAAGGGGCTATGTTGAGGGCGTGATTAGGCTTCCTACTGTTTTTGGTCATGAATGGGCTGGTGAAGTCGTGGAAGTCGGCGGAGGCACCTCTTGGTCCGAAGTGGGTATGCGTGTCCGCGCTGGTAACAGTGCGCCTTGTCTGCGCTGTCGCATGTGTCAACGAGGCAGTTTCAACTTGTGCGAAGACATGATGTGGCTCTGGGGTGCATACGCCGAGTACATTAAGGTCCCAGCCCGCATGGTGCTCGTTAACATGCAGGAAATTCCGGCGCATGTTTCTTTTGAAGAAGCCGCTGTCACTGAACCGTTAGCTTGTGTCTTGCGTGGAGCCGAGAAAGCCAACGTCAAACTCGGTGACAGCGTCGCCATAATAGGCGCGGGTCCCATAGGGCTGCTTCATCTGTTGACTGCAAGGAAGATGGGTGCCGAGAAGGTCATTGTGACTGATTTGGTTAATGAGCGGTTGGGTTTTGCGAAGAGTTTAGGTGCGGATGAGACTGTTAACGCTGGGCGTGAGGATGCTGTGCAGAGGGTTAAGGAGTTGACTGACGGATACGGGGCAGATGTAGTCATCGAAGCCATCGGACAGCCCAGCACTTGGGAGCAGGCGTTAAGGATGGCTAGAAAAGGCGGCACGGTGCTCGAGTTTGGTGGTTGTCCGCCTAATACTGAGATAAAGGTAAGCACTGAACTGCTTCATTACGGCGACGTAACAGTCATAGGCGCCTTTCACACCACGCCGACACACTTCAAAAAAGCGCTAAACCTCATAGCGTCAGGAACCATAAACGTCAAACCGTTGATTACGCAGAGAATGCCCCTCACAAGAATAAAAGACGCCTTCGAAACACTCACCACCTCGAAAAAAGACGTAAAAATCGCCATAAATCCATAGTTTTCCAACAATGATTCTCGTTTATCCTTGGGGACTCATGCCCAAAAGGGTTTAGTCAATTTTTTGGCGATTCTACCGGATGCTACGTCGTCTTCGGTAGACTATAACTGTCATCACCGTCGCTATTACGATCATTACCGTTACTATTACGAATAACAGCAGGATGATTGATGAACATTCAGGAGCCGCTTGAATCAGATACTGTCTTGTCAGATTGAGATACTGAGAGCCATACTCGATGCTCGGCTCTATCTCTGTGCCTTCATGCCACTCGTTGAACGAAGTGATTGCATAACCATCAGGGTGAGAGGCCTTTGCAATCAGCCAGAACGAACTGTAACAGACGCCGTTTCGCCTATCAACAACACTCTCGAGTGCAGCTTTGCTATAATTGCTCGCGACAACATTGTTGAAGCCCGGCACGACTGTTGCTATGAAAGTTTTGCCGTAGGAGTGTGCCAACTCACAGGCATCATGGTACAGGTCGTACACCTTCAGAGGGTTGTTTAAAACGGGGTTGTACATGTGCATTCCGTCGATGCATTTTGAGAAGTAATCAATGAAGCTCTCAATCTTGCCCTCATATCCCCCAAAATCCATAATCACATAGGGATTAGCCCCACCTGCGCTTATCTCAGGCACCACCTCGCTCCAGCCGTTGTCAAAGAAAGGGTCTGGACTGACTATTTTGCCATTTGACTTCGTGATATAGAAGTAGTCGACAGCTGCCCATTCGCTTGTCCAATTCACAGAGGATGACTCAGCCCTGAGGTAGACATCCTGCCCAGCGTAAGCTGTTATGTTGAAGCTTAAATCCTTCCAACCATCCGAGAAATGCAGCGTCTGGTTGTAAAGAGTACCGTTGCACGTTGGGTCTGTCCCTATCTTTACTTCGACACCGACCTCAGACTGAGGTCCCGAATCGTTTCTAATGTCGGATACGCCGATGTTCAACCAGTATTGCTCGTTCGATTGAAGATGAATCGGACAGGCGCTTTCCACATATCCCGGCGTTGTCTTGAACGGCTGGAAAGGGATAATTCCAAGTCTCGGCGGTTTCCGAACTTCTTCAGCTGGCAACCACTGCGATGAAGCGCTTTCATTCTGGTTCGGGTTGGTGTCTATGCCGATGCTATCTGTGCATGCATGCCAAATCCACGCTTGCGGATTCAATTCGTCGCGTGCCCGTTGGTACACGAAGATGACTGGCCGACCGTCTACTCTGTACCATGAGCTGCTGTTGCCGTATTCCTTCAGGAGATAGGTGAGGTCGTTGACTGTCTGGCTTATGCTTGTAGTGGTTTCGTAGTAGAAAGTGAAGTTGAAATCATCCCGTTCGCAAACGTTCCTGATGTGTTTCGAAGCGTTGTCTGTGAAGTCGTTTATCCCCCACCAAGAGATAACGAAACAGTTGATTCCAGCATTTTTTGACTCATTGATTTGTCGATCAATCACGGTTTCATTGTTGGAATCGTAAACGTCCAGCAGCGGGTAATCCGTCGCTGCTATGTCCCTTCTTCCATTCGTGATGTTGTCAGGGTTATGCCCCCCGCCATTCCAGTGTAGCCAATAACTGGAAACGCTGGGCGTTCCGTACCATGGATAATAGAAGACGAAGGTGCCCAGACTCGGCTTTGGGCGCGTGAGAAGAGCGATTATGACGATTGATGTTGTTTCTGTGTTTGCGTCGCCCTGCAACTTACCGTTCGCAAGGTAATTTGTAACTATTCCCCCGTCGGGTTCTCTCTGTTGCGCGTAGATTCTGTCAACGAGCTCGGATTCAAAAGCCGGGCTTTCTCCAAGAACCTTCGCTGTGTACAGCAGCAAGGCAAGCTTGTAAGTATCGTATGTTCCGCTGAATGCCTTGTCTTGGATACCTTTGCTGGTTTCGTTCCACATCTTCGTGGCGTTACTGTAGTAGCCAAGAGCTCCCGAATCATTCCCTTGCCAGTGACATGAAAGCGCAGCGTACAGGAGCAGATCTGCATATTTGTTCCAATCGCTCATAACCGTTCCATTACGCAAACTCGTGTCCAGAACATAATCACCATTGTGCAGCGTGTAATCTGTTTCGGTCCGATAAGGCGGCAAGGCTATATCGCCTATGACGGCTTCATGAACGTAGCTCACGGGTAAGCCGTTCGAGTCCCTTGGCAAGTTGTAGTTGACGGCGAGCCCGGCAAGATTGGCTTTGATTTTGTCTGCAGTCGCCTCTGCTTCAGCAGCATTCGAAAGACCAGATTCGTTTGCCATGCTCAAAGCTTTCCAAGCCCACAGATTATCGGAAACAAGCCAGTATGTATTTGCCGCAACGTTCGGGGCTTCAGAGCAAAGCCCAAGACTCTCGTTAAACTGACCATTCACAAGGAAACTTACGGCCTTCTCAACCATTGTAAGCGATTCGCTTCCCGAGGATGAAGAAACACTAAGGTATAGCGGCGCGCTCGCAAAAAGGAGAATCAAGACTATTCCTGAAGCGACTATCTTCATTTTCCCCATTCCTTCTGCCAAACCATGGATGCTTTCCTGCAATACGTCTTAATACAGAGAAGGCAGATAATTCTTACTTTCTTGACCAACTGGAAAGACCTTCAGAAAACGCTAGTCAGAGCTATGAAAAATAGAAAAAAAAGGAAGTGCTGGAGATTTGAATATCGCCATAAACCCCTAAGATAACAGCTTTTATTTGATGATTTGCGCCCTAATTAGCGTCACATCTTGCAGAGGCTTGTCGTTCGAGTCCGTTGACACATTGCCGATTGCGTCCACAATGTCCATTCCTGCAACTACTCTTCCAAAGACGGAATAGTTGCTGTCTAAACGCACATTGTCAACTAAGTTAATGTAAAACTGGCTCGTCGCAGAATTCGGTTCACTCGTTTTCGCCATGGCCACAGACCCTCTGACGTTGCTGTGCTTGTTGGGAAGCTCGTCTGGAATTGTCGGCACATCGATTCCTTTTGCGCTGGCGTCTCCGCCCTGAATCACAAAGCCGTGAACAACTCTGTGGAAAATGGTCCCATCATAGATTCCATGCTCAGTCAGGTTCTTAAAATTCCCCGCTGTGATAGGCATGTCGTTATACAATTCGATAGTTATGTTTCCCATGCTTGTCACAAGGAGCACTCTAGTCGTGTTACTGTTTGTTTTGGAGCTATTCATGCCAATCACCTGATAGGCAACGACTGAAATAACAATAATCAAGGCGACCGCTATAAGAGCCTTCACTTTTCCGTTGAAAAACCCGCGGTTCTTTCTAATTTTCGACTTGTATTTAGAGGGCAAAGTTTCGCATCCAATTTCAATTGATTCGGAATAACAGAAACATCGCCTCTAATAAGAATTGCACAAGTTTGACCGATTGTTTATTTCAGAGTAATTCAACATCAATATCGAGAATTCACAAACAAATTATGCAACTTCACTATGGTAATAGTGGAGTTAGAGTATGCAAAATCCTTCTATGAACACGCGTTCGCTAATTTGGGCAGGCAAACCATGGATACTACCCAGCGCATTGGTCAGAAGCATCGTGATTTTCATAGTCGCTGTTGTGGTTTCTTGGCTGGAATTTTCGTATTTGGCAGGTATGACTGATCCCATACTAAAAATGCCGATATTACTCTGGACGGGTCTCGTGTTCTTCATTGTCTGGGTAGCCAGTCTAGCGCATTTGTTGCTGCTTCGTGCCTCGAACACTTACATTCTTCGAAATGACGGCTTAGAAGTAAGATACGGAATTGTATCCTCAAAATCGTTTGTGCTTTCCCCTTCGGGTTTTTCAGATTTGGAAGTGATTAGGTCGGTTTCGGGGAGAATCATTGGAATCGGAGACATGGTCGTTCGTACTCAAGGTGAACGTGATGTTAAGATGGTACGGGTTCGGCACCCCTTGGAAGTCGCTGACAAGATAAGACAAGTCATGGCGAGACCGATTGTAAGAATAGAAGGATCGTAGACGAGTGAGGAAAAGAAGTTATCGGAATTCTTAACCCTGCGACATTTTCGTAGCTTTTTCGGACCACAGATACAACTGGCCGCAGTCTCGCGGCTGACATGTATGCTGATGGAGTATTTCGTCTTTTTTACCAATAAGCTTAATACACTGCTTGCGTACGAAGTGATATGCAAAAACAAACAAATGTTTTGCATGATAAAGTGTTTAGGAGTTGAAATATCCAATGGCAGGAAGAGAAATGCACAAAGCAGTTTGCGCCGAATGTGGAAAGGAATGCGAAGTTCCCTTCAAACCAGACGGAAGCAGACCTGTGTATTGTCGCGAATGTTACGCCAAGCGAAGACCAGCCAGATCGCGAAGATATTAAGCTTACTAGCTTAACATCACCCTTTATTTAGTATCCTTTTTTTGTTTTTATTTTGTGCTCATTTTTACCGTTAATCATAATAAGCAGAGGGTACATTATGCGTTCAGTGACATGTTAGGTAAAGGACAATAGAATGCCTAGAGACCCAGTTTGTGGTGCAGTATTGGACGAAGACACTGCCAAGTTCAAGATCACATACGACGGAGAAACCTACTACTTCTGCAGCATACAATGCAAAAAACGATTCAAACGCCACGCAGCCAAATTCATAAAATAACAAAACAGTCTCCTTTAGATTGTTCCATTATT
>DATKLC010000151.1:0-3057 GCA_035542635.1 Candidatus Krumholzibacteriaceae bacterium
TTTCCTTCCTTATCCACACGACAAGCATGCACAATGCTAAAATCAGGCTTCACCGAAGGCACCAATACCACCTTCTCGCCCGTAAAAGGGCAGTCGATAACCTGTGCTTTATTCTTCCTAAACCGCGACTTGGTCAGCATATCCGTGCCCAGCATACTCTTAAGCGGCATAAAAGGCACACCCAAAGCGCCACCTAAGAAACGCAGTGCCATGGCCAAATTCGAATAATCCTCGATCTGAATGCTGCCGTCACGCACGCGTCGCTGAATGTTAGGCGCTAATCCGATGCCCTCGATGGCGTAGAAAGCGATTTCTAACCACGAAACCACCCGCGCACCTACTAAAATGTCAAGGTCCAATTCAGAGCCACACGTGTAAATGGTCATGTTGCGTTTCTTCTGACGCACCAACTCGTGCGCAAACGCCATAGGTGGACGCTGAAAACCAAAACCGCCCCAGAACAAGTGCGCTCCGTCGTGGACGAGTTTGACGGCTTCCTTAAGCGTTATCCGTTTGTCCTCTACTTCTGCCTCAACCAAGCGTTTCTATCTCCTTGTTTGCATGTTTCCTTAATGTCATGTCATGAAAATAAAAGTTTAGAAAATATAGTCCTTGTCGAACCATTCGGGGAACCACTTGTAGTAATCCAACGGTTTGGCTTCCTTCAACCCCTTGTGCGACGCTCTCGCCATCAGAATCGCACCGCGCTTATCTCTGTACAGTCGCGCCATGTCTTTTGTCTCCAAAGTCGTCAGCAGCTTGTCCAAATCCGCATCTGTGACGCTTGTGAGACGTTGTTTGATTTCTTCACGAGTCATGTACAAGCCAGGGTTCACACGATAGTTTTCAGCCAACACTTCGAGCACGCCTTTCTCCGATGCATCCACTTTGGGCAACGGCTCGGTCGTCGAAATCGGCACGCCGAGTTTCTCGTGAACCTTTCTCACGGGCATCTTCAATTCATCAGTCAAAGCGCGGAGTTCACCGCGGTAAATTATCGTGCGCATGATTTCACTCGTGCCCGCACCTATTTGGTTGACCTTTGAGTCGCGCATGAAGCTCTCAACTGGGTAAAACTGAGTCCAGCCGTCGCCGCCCATGACTTGAATGGCAGTGTTCATTACTTGTCCAAACGTTTCCGAAGTGTACAATTTCGCGGCTGCTGCTTCAACCATCGCCTCAGCTTTAGTGTCCAGTAAATGAGCAGCGTAATAAACCAGTAGCCTAGCCGTTTTCAGCCCAGCAAACATATCAGCGATGTGGAACTGGTTAACCTGAAACTCCGCAGTTGGCTGCCCAAACTGAACACGCCTCTGCGCATAACCCACAGCATAACGAATAGCTTCACGCATGGGTCCCAGCATTCCAGACGTGAACAACACGCGTTCAAAGTTCAAGCCGTCAACGAGAATCTTCCAGCCCATGCCCTCGCCCGCAATCAGATTCTCCACGGGCACACGGACTTCATCCAAATCCAAAAAGCCATTAGGCAAACCTGGCCAGCCTTGAAGCTCGTTTATCCGCTCAATCGAGAAGCCTGGCGTGCCCTTCTTGACGAGAAAGGCGCTTAAATGAGCGTATTTGGCTTTGTCTTCTGATTTGTCGCTTGTTTTCGCGTATATTAAGTGCATGTCGGCCACGCCCGCGTTGGTTATGAAACGCTTCTTTCCTTTGAGGACGTATTCGTCGCCCTCGCGTCTGGCCGTTGTTTCCATTCCCGCCGCGTCCGAACCAACCGCGGGCTCTGTAATTCCAATAGCGGCTATTACTTTGCCCTTCGCCACTGGCGGTAGCCACTTTTGCTTCTGCGTTTCGCTACCGTATAGTAGAAGTTGTTCTACGCCGCCAAACATGGTCACGCAATAAGCGCCCGAAACCGCGGCGCCGATGCGGCTCAGTTCTTCGGTGACTATGCAGTTTCCAGTCACGCCCACGCCCATACCGCCATAGGCTTCGGGAATCAGCGTGCCAAACCATCCCTTCTCGCCCACTTGACGAAGAACATCCATAGGAAACTCTTTGGTCCACGTGATTTCTTCGCCACGGCTCAGGTTTTGGTCGGCGAACTTTTTTGCCTCTTCAGCGAGTTTTTTGTGCTTCTCATTCCACCATGGAAACGGTTTCGCCAATTTATTTCACCCTTAGGAGTGGAAAACTTAGGCTATGAACACACTTAAAACTTACTAGATAAAAATCTCCATTGAGAAACAAACCTAATTTTATAAAGGAACATGTGTCTAAGATTGTGTGGCGAGAAAGGAATGATTAAGGGAATAGACCACATCGGCATTGCGGTTAACGACTTGAACGAGGCGCTGGCGGTTTATGAGAAGGCGCTCGGACTGAAGCATGAACGCGTGACTGTTGTTGAAAGCCAGAAAGTTAAGGTTGCCTTTTTGCAGGTTGGAGAAAGCCGAATAGAACTATTAGAACCGTTAAGCAAGGAGAGTACTTTGACGGGTTTTCTGGAGAAAAGAGGCGAGGGCATCCACCACATCGCGTTAAGAGTCGAGGGCATAGAAGACATGCTGAAGAAACTGCAAAACCAAGGAATCACACTCATCGACGAAAAGCCCAGACCCGGCGCGGAAGGCGGAAAAATCGCGTTTCTACACCCCAAAAGCGTCAAAGGCGTGCTGCTGGAACTCTGCGAAAGATAACGCGCCTTCGGGCAAAGATAATGATTAAAGTAGAGAAAATAATGAGCATGCTCGAAACCGAATACGTAGGGAGAGAAATCCATTACTTCCAGAAACTTGCTTCGACAAACACAGTTGCAAAAGAACAGGCAAAGAAAGGTGCGAAAGAAGGCACAGTCATAATCGCCGAGACACAAACGCAAGGACGCGGACGCCTGGATAGGCAATGGCTTTCGCCCAAGGGTGGAGTATGGCTGTCTGTTATTTTAAGACTCGCGATTGCCACGGAAGAAGCCCCAAAAATAACATTAATAACGTCAGTCGCAATTGCTAAAACGCTTCATCGTCTGTATGGTCTGAAGGCTGGAATAAAATGGCCCAACGATGTATTAATTGGCAACAAAAAAGTCTGTGGCGT
>DATKLC010000152.1:0-1681 GCA_035542635.1 Candidatus Krumholzibacteriaceae bacterium
CTCGACTTTTGCAGCTTAATAATTGAATAGCCAAACTATCGCAGAAAGGGCTCTTTCGCTGTCCAGGGCTGATCTCAAGCAATACCCGATCCGCCCCACCTGTGTCATACCAGGTGAGGCAGCAACCGCCTACCAGCCAACCGGTCAAGAACGGCAAATGAGCTTGATCAAAGGAGCCAGGATTTGCTGTAAGGATTGTCCTTGGGTTAGACCAGTGCTGATGAATAGGGCCAGGCACCATAACGATTGGGCTTGCGAAGCTCGTCGCCAAGCAGCCGGATGACCTTCCAGTTTACTCTGGAGTTGGCGTTGAAGCTTTTCTTGGAGGGCAGGATCATGTTGGGCCGCTCTCAGGATGCTGTAAACTACGGCTACCAGGGCGACATGACGTTGAATAGCGCTAAAGCTCCGTAGCTGATACTGGTCGAGCCCTTCGGCTTTGCCTTCTTCGTGATAGACTTCCACGGGCCAACGGTGACGGCGAATGCGCGTGATGCCGGGCGAGTTCCAATACAAGCGGTTGCTGATGAGGAAGATAGGATTGTCCGATAGGTCAGCCTGGCGGTAATTGATGACCAGGCGCTGTTTGCCGAAGTTGTGAATGTGGTGGGTGTTGCAGTAGCTGTAATAGGTCTCCTGTTCACTTTTGTAAGAGATACCGATCTTCCGGAAAACCGGTTCGGTTTTGTCTTGCAGGGCTTGTAGGTGTTCTGTCTTGAGCCGATCAGCAAAGTCTTTCAAGGAAATCTGGCCAGTGCTCAAGTTCACCTTGTCCGTCTCAGCCAGAGTGCCAACATAGGGCAGCTTGAGGGTCTCGTTCAAGAAGCGGCAGAAAGCCGGTTGGGTGAACCAATTGTCAAAGGTGATCGGGCGTTCTTCTCCGGGGTGAGCTTCCACCCATTGCTGAAGCAGCCTCTCCACGATGATCAGCTTGCTGTCATATAGCTCTTGGAGTTCTGCATGGCTCTTTTGCCGTCTGCGCCACACGCCCAACAGATATCCCCGCCACTTTTGCGGATCGCTCTCTTTCCAAGCTTCTTTGCTGGCTTTGAGCGGAATTCCAGCGGCCCGGATGCCTGCTTCTAGCTGGGTGATATCAACTGGCTCCCAGAGCTGAAACAAGACTGGATAGTCCGTTTCATTATCGCTATAGTGAATGGTTACAAGATCATGCGCCCAAACATAGGTCCCGGAGACATGATCCCAGAGCTGGGCAATCTGCTCGAAGTCTTGCCCATAATGGCTGAGCAGCGTGTCATCCACGCTGAACACCCCTTTGGGTTTCATCTGTGTGCCAGGCAAGCTGTTTAACAGTGTCAGCCGGGCCTGGTTCAATCCACCCAATGAAAATGGACTTTTGGTGATCATCCGATTCAGAGAGCTTTGATTTCGGCTCTCGGTTACGAACAACCGATTGATCCCATCCACAGTCTTGTTCTCAGACACAATCAGCCCGCTGATATAGCGCTTGAATTCGATCAGCGCTTCGGCAGAGAAAACATCTTGGAAAAATGGAGCATAGTGTTGTACGATCTCGGGAAATTCCACCAAGGGAAGCATCCAGCACCTCCAGAATACTGTTTCTTTTCTGGATTGTACCGATTTTCTCGTCCTTTGTCTCTCTATTTGGCTATTCGGTTGTCAAAGTGCTGTAAAAATTTTGTCACTGCAAAAGTCGAGT
>DATKLC010000153.1:0-1660 GCA_035542635.1 Candidatus Krumholzibacteriaceae bacterium
AAGGCAGAAAGTGAGCCTTATGGAGACTGCAGTGGAGCAGATGGACAGTTTCTTCAAGCCCAAATCCGTGGCCATAGTTGGCGGTTCCAAGAGAATCAGCAAGGCCGGGCACGTGATTTTTAAGAACTTTGTCGAAAACAAGCGCCGAGGAGTTTTCAAGGGCGAACTGTACGTGGTCAACCCCAGCGAAGAAGTCATACTAAACTATCAGAGCTACACGTCTCTGCGCAGGATACCGGGCGACTTGGAATTAGTAGTTATAGTCGTGCCGGCGCAGTTTGTTCCACAGGTCATGAAAGACGCAGCCGCGAAAGGCGTGAAAGCCGCAGTGATTATAAGCTCGGGTTTCAGCGAAATCGGAAACAAAAAACTCGAAGATGAAGTCGTCACTATCGCCAAACAGGCGGGAATAAGAATATTGGGTCCAAACTGTCTGGGCGTCTACGACACTCAAACGGGCGTGGACATGCTCTTCCTGCCAGAAACAAAAGTACTCACAACAGGCGACGAAATGGTAGCCACGCCGCGGCCTATGGCCGGTTATCTGGCCATAATCACTCAAAGTGGAGCCTTTGGCGCCTCGGCATTAGATTTCTTAACGGGTCGTCAGATTGGAATCAGCAAGTTTGTGAGTTTCGGCAACAAGTGTGACGTTAACGAGGCAGAGACACTGCATTATTTTCTGCACGACGAGAGAACCCGAGTCATACTGCTCTACGCAGAGGCCATAGAAACGGGCAGAGAATTCATGAAAATCGCCAAAGAAGTCACGAAACGCAAGCCCATAATCGCACTCAAGAGTGGAAGAAGCCAAGCAGGTGCGAGGGCTGCCGCATCGCACACGGGTGCAATCGCGGGTTCGGACAAAATCTACGACGCTGCCTTCGCGCAGGTGGGAATCGTTCGGGCTCAGAACATGGAAGAATTCTTCGATTCGGGTAAAGCCTTGGCTTTTCAACCGCCTACTGCGGGAAGTAACATAGGCGTACTGACGGACGCGGGTGGGCCTGGAGTGATGGCGGTCGACGAATGCGAACTGAGAGGGCTGACAGTTAACCGATTTTCTGACGCGCTTGTTCAAAAGCTTGAAAAACTGAAAGATACGGGCAAGCTTCCGAAATTCGCTGCCATTCTCAACCCCGTGGATATTACTGGCTCTGCGAATTCGGCGATGTTTGAAGCGGTCACGAGGATTCTTTTCGATGCCTCCGAAGTGGACGGCATAATCGTCTTGGGTTTGCATCAGACGCCGGCGCTCGAGGAAGATTTCGTGGATAAGATAGCCAACCTGGCGAAGCAGCACATAAAACCCATAGTAGCCTGTGACATTGGAGAAACCGAGATGGCGCTGTACATCAGGTCGAGGTTCGATAAGCTGGGCATCCCGAGTTATGGGTCGCCTGAGGCTGCGGCGAGGAGTATGGCGGCGTTGGCGTGGTATGGTAGGTATCTGCAGCGGCATGGGTGGTTCGAGAGTTACATTGAACTTTTCATGAAGCGTCATGGGATAAAGACTATGCCGGAGGATAAACTGTTAGCCGAACTTCGTCGCCCTCTCTGAGTTTTAATGTTTTGCGCAGAGAAACCGGAGCTATGACTTCCAAGAGGGCTTCTGAGTAACTGGGCACTTGGGGTATGATGAAGGCGCCGTTGATTTTGT
>DATKLC010000154.1:0-7608 GCA_035542635.1 Candidatus Krumholzibacteriaceae bacterium
TGTGTGACTATTTTTCCGTTGTACATGACGCAGAATGTCCCGTATGGGTGCACCGTGTTCTGTGCTTGTTTGCAGTTTTCTATGTGCTCAACACGGAACGGTAGACCCATCTCTTCAGCCAACTCTCCTATATGCCTAATACTCGCACTTGAGTACGGGCATTGTTCTGATTTGAAAACCATAAGCCCACCTGCATACTTCTCTAGCCTACTCTCAGGAACATAGTTAAACTTGGGCAAAGGCACTTTGTTGTTAAACCGTTTGGCATACAGTTCAAAATAGGGCGGCATCGAATCAGCCAGTTCAAACCCGTTCTTAACGAACAAGTCCTTCTTCGGTAGCCACGTCTTGTCCGATGTCACCACAGCAACCCCATTCATTCCCTTCGTCTTCGCATCGTCCAAACACAACTGCAACAACTTAGAACCATAGCCTTTTCCCTTGTTTCTGCCCACCACCCAAACGCAGTGAATCACCATATAATCCCTGGCGCTGATGCCACGCCACGCAAACTGGCCTGGAATGTACTCGATGAAGCCTCTAGCCCTAAAACCCTTCCTGGCGCCCTCACTTACAAAAAGAACCTTATACCTCAAGCCCTCCTCGAAACGTTGTTTCATCCACTCAGCCTTAGCCTTATAGCCCTCAGTACTCTTCTTGGACTGCAAACAAAAAGCCCCAACCGAGTCAAGGTTCACAGCGTTTACGTCAACAATCCTGTACCCCGATTCACTCAATGCTTCATCCCCTCAACATCCCTTGAAAAATACTCAGCAAGCTTCTTAGTCTTCGTTCTCTGCAGGATTTCCGCACACTTCTTCGGGTCCAACGACTTATAATCCAGCCCTAAAGAAGCCAACAACCCTTGCACTCCCTTGGCAATGTTCGGCGCGGCTAAGATGCCCCTCACTTCTCGGTTCACCATAGTCCTAATTGCCTTAACATACCTGTCCAACTGGAACACTGCCTCACGCCCAGCCGTCTTACGCTTAATCTCAACCACCACGAACCTACCCGCCTTATCCGTGCCATAAACGTCCACAAAACCAGGCTCAACATGCTTCTCATAACTGATGGGCTTGAAACCGTCTTCAATCAGCTTCGGCTCTGCTAAAATCGCTCGTTGCATGTCCTCTTCGCTCGCGTAAAGGGAAAACTCACCCGCATCCGTCAAACTCAAAGCAGCAACCAAGAACACACGGTCAAAATGAATATGCACTGATTCACGCGGTTGGCGACGTACAGCCCTAACCTCCAAAACGCCCTCAACCACACGCGTCTGAAAAACACTTCCCGGCGGCTGCCAATTCACTGGTTCATAACCGCTTGCTCTGTGCACGAGCACAGATCCGTCGTATTTTATCATCACAATACGCTCGCCAGCTTCGAGCTTACTGCTCGCACGACCAACATACTCCACCCAACAATCGCCCACCAATAACAATGCCTTGTGCTGCGCCAAAGCGTCCTTGACCAGCTGCTCAGCATCGGCTAAAGTAGGGTTCTCCAACGTTGTAACTGGACGCCTCGCAGACAAGTTCGTTCGCCAAACAGTTTTTACACGCAGACCACACAAATACCTTTCCGACAGCGAAAATGCCAAACCTATGGAAACAGAAACGAAGCACGATTCGGCACTATGACCAAACAGCGGAAACCTACGACCAACAATACATGGAAGAACAGAACATCAAAATAGCCACTGCCTTGAAAGCCCTAACGCAACCAGTAGGCAAAAATGCAGTAATACTAGACGCAGGATGTGGCACGGGAACATTCTTTCCTCACATAGCCAGAAAAACCAAACAAACAATCGGCATAGACACCTCACTAAAACTGCTGAAGAAAGCAAAAATAAAAGCACACCCCAATGTCGCATTAATCAGAGCAGACGCGGATTTTCTGCCCTTCAAAGCAGACATTTTTACACACGTATTCGCCTTTACGCTGATTCAGAACACGCCCAACCCGCAGGGCACTATGGAAGAATTCAAAAGAGTAACACATAGAAACGCCATACTCGTCGTAACAGGACTAAAAAAACACTTCACACAAACCGCTTTTATTAAACTGTTAGAAAACGTACGACTAGTGATTCTGATTCTGAAAGCCGATGAGGGGTTGAAGGATTTTGTTGCTGTTTGCCGAAAACACCTATGACGCTCGTTGTTTTAATTTTTTCTTCAATAGTTCATTGACAGTCTCTGCTTTTGTTTTACCGCGCACTTTTCCCATAACGATGCCCATCAAGGCACCGAAAGCGCCAGCGCCACGTTCTTTGATTAGTTTCTCGTTGTCTCGTATGGCGTCGTCGATAATTTTCTCCAACTCTTCAGAACTGAGCGCGCCTAGTCCCAGCTTCTCCACTGCTTCTGCAACAGTAGCGCTTTCATTCTTCGCAAGCCACGTGATGACCTCTGAAAACGCCTCTTTAGCCAAGCCTCCGCTACCGATGAGTTTGAATAACTCCCTAAACGGGTTATCAAAAACATTTTCAACTGGCACATCTTCACGCTTAAGAGCTTTGAGAGTTTCAGTCAGAGCCGCAGCCACGGTGACAGCCGAGACACCACTTTCCTGCACGATGACTTCGAAAAGTTGACTGTACTCCGAATCCAGCACCTGCCGAGCCAGTTTTTCGTTCAAACCATAGTCTTTAATGAGCCTTTTCAGTTTCTGCTCGGGCAATTCAGGAAGCTTAGACTGTAGTTGAGCAAGGTATTCGGGCTTTACATGAATCGGCGGCACATCAGTCTCCGGATACATACGCGCCGCCCCAGGGCGTGGACGCATAAAGCGTGTGGAGCCATCGGGGTTAGCCGCTCGCGTTTCGTCGGGAACGCCCCTCAAAGCTTCCTTCGCCCGTTCCACTACTGCTCGTAATGCGTCTTTGGCGTTCTCTTTGGTGTCGGCTACAAAAACAACTGCATCCTCTTCTGCGGTGTTCATGGTTCGGCGAAGTCTTTCAACCTCGTCTTTTGTTATTCCATAGGCAGGCAACTCGTCGGTGTGAAAGATTCCGCCTACTCTTCCCCAAAAACGTGCACGGTCAGCCATCTCGCTTCCAAGCCGAACGCCAACAGTCAACTCCTTCTTAAGCAAGCCCACGAACTTTGACAGTTTGACAGCGAACACCCGTTTACCTTTGCCCAGAGCCGTTTTAATGACCTTACATTCGGTTTTCTCAAAAATTTCAGTAACGTCCACAAAGTCATTTTTAAGGTCTTTTTCGCTGACTCTTCTTTTCTGCAGTTCTTCCTTTACTTTCAGGAGGTTAAGTTGCCTTTCCACTTCGCGCTCGACTGCCACACTGATCAGCTCAAGTTCTTGCACGCCTTTAATCTCGATAATTGCGCCGTTGGGTATGGATATGTTCAGGTCTTGTCGTATCGAGCCCAAGCCTCGCTTTACTTTTCCTGTGGCGCGTAGTATTCGTCCTATGGCAAGCGCTACTTCTTCGGCTTCTTTGGGCGAATAAATCACGGGCGCGGTTGCGATTTCTATTAGCGGTATGCACAAACGGTCGATACGGTAACGAATAATGTTGCCTTCTTCTCCTGTTTTACGTGCCGCGTCCTCCTCAAGTCCGATGTGCTGTATCGGGATTTTCTTGTCTTTTACCATGATTTCTCCGTTCAAAGCAACGACACAAGTGCGCTGGAATCCCGTGGTGTTGGAACCATCAATTACTGTTTTTCGCATTACGTAGATTTCTTCAATCGGCTTGGCGTTCATCAACAGAGTCGCTGTCAAGGCGATGTCTATGGCTTCCTGATTAAGCGGATGTGGAGGCTCCTCGTCCATTTCGACGAGACAAGAAGTTTGGCTGTTGGCTTCGTAGAGGATTTGGATGCCCTTCTGAAACTCGAAGAACGCCGCCGGGTCGACTTGTCCCAATTCGCTCTGGGTGGGTCTCAGCCTACGCAAAAAAGTAATTGTTGGCTCTTCTTTGAATAATTCGGGTTTACACCCACAGAAAAGCTTCGCTGCGCTGTCTAATTGTTGGTGTATTTCCAGTCCAGCTTTCAGGCCGATTTTACCGTAATCTAGGGACATTTCTGGTCTTCCTCTGCGTAGGTTGTTCGTGGCGAAAACTCGTGGGCAATGTTTGTTTTCAAGAGTTGTTTCGCTTCGTCTACTTTCTTGGTCAGACCCAAAACCCACATGAGTTTAACTAACGCCGTTTCGGCGAGCATATCTTCGAGCGGAACTACTCCCATGGCGAGAAGGTCTCTGCCAGTATCATAAACATTCATGCCCAGACGACCCCAAATGCACTGCGAAGTCATAGCCACGATTACATCGCTTTCCACGGCTTTGCTAATGGCAGGAAAAAGAATTTTACTGATATGACCGAGACCTGTGCCCTCTAAAACTATGCCTCTGAACCCGTTGTCCACGTACCATTCAATCACTTTCGGATTCATTACTGGATGAAACTTTACTAGAGCAACTTTTTCGTCAAAATCTGGCTTCAACACGAGTTTGCGTCTCGAATCACGTTTTTCATAGTCTTCCAGAAGCATACCGAACTTCTCATCCTCAAGCCTTGCTACTGGCGGAGTGTTTATCGACTTGAACGTGTCCCTTCTGCTAGTGTGACACTTCCTCACTTTCGTTCCACGATGAAAAACTATGGCTCTGTCCGAAACGGTTTCGTGCATGGCAACAAACACGCCCGCAAACGGTGCAACTGCAGCTGCTTTCACTGCGGCTAAAAGATTCGTCGCGGCGTCTGAGCTTGGACGGTCGGCTGAACGCTGCGAACCCACTAAGACCACGGGAACAGGCAGGTTTTGTAACGCGAAGCTCAGTGCTGCAGCTGTATAGCCTAAGGTGTCTGTTCCGTGGGGTATGACCACGCCTGCCTTGCCGTTTTCTATGTGCTTTGCCACGTTTTTTGCGATTTCGGTCCAATTTTGTGTGGTTATGTTTTCGCTGAATATGCTCAGAACGATTTCCGTTTCTATAGCCGCTACGTCCGCGAGCTCGGGAACAACGCTGTACAAGTCATTGGCAGTTAAAGCAGGTCTAACACCACCCGTTCGGTAATCAACCCGACTCGCAATCGTGCCACCAGTGCTCAAAATCGCCACCTTGGGCAGGTTTTCCTTCTGCTTCGGCAACGGTGGCGGCTGAAAACTCGGCTTCGCGCCTTCGCCTATTTTTTCGATTTTTGTGTCTTCGGTGATCTGGACGCCTATGTTATAGCCGCTTCGCATCTTGACAACAACATGTTTGTCGTCGGCGTACTCGCTTCGTGGAATGAGTATGCCTTCGTAAACCTGGCCATTCTTGGTTATTCGCACTCGGTCGCCGATTTCTGCTCCAGCTTTTCTTAATGCCTGAAGCACTTTGCCTTTATAGCCGAGTAATTTTTCTTCACTCAATTTTTTACTCCAGCCTTTTCGACATGTACGGACCATCGTGGCGGTAGCCAGTTCGCATGTAGTACTGTTTTGTTCCGAGGGCGCTTATAACAACAACCTTCCACCTATGATATTCTTCTCGTGTTATGCGCTCGGCTTCCGAGAGAAGTATGCTACCGTAGCCCTTATGCTGCCAAGCTTTAGCCAAGTGTTTCCCAACAGGAACAAGACTGCCATAAACATGAAGCTCCCTCACAATAGCACACGGTTCACGTTTAATCTCAGGCCGATGGGCTTTTTCAGACGGAATCCTTAGACGCAAATAACCCACGAGCACATCATTTTCTGTGTCTTCTGTAGAAATGAACAAGTCTTCGCCCATGCTGGCCTCCTGCTTCTTTGTAAGGATTTCTATTTCTTCTGGGTCTGGTTTTACACGGTCTTTCAGTAGTCTATGACCGACTTCGCGACATCTTATGCAACGACACCTTAAGCCCTGAGCCTCAAGTTTTTCTTGAACTAATTGGCGGAGGTTGCTCTTGTTTACGCCGGCTTCTATGAGGTTGGCTGGTATGTCTCGTTGGACGCGCATTATCCTAACCCATGGTGGCACTATTTTCTTGACTTCTACTGCTAGTTCCGTAGCCTCTTCCGTGGTGAGGGGTTTGTATTCGCCTCTTTTCCACCATTCATAAGCCCTAGTGCCCTTAATCACGAGGCAGGGGTAGATTTTTATCATATCAGGCTTGAAACGCGAGTCTGTGAAGATTGTCTTAAACGCGTCTAAATCATGCCTAAAATCAGAACCAGGCAGCCCAGGCATCATGTGATAAACGACCTTTAACCCCGCATCCTTAAGCACCTGAGTCGCGGTTACCACATCTTCTACCTTATGCCTTCTGCCCACAAGACTGTAGATGGCGTCGTCGGGGTTTTGGACGCCAAGCTCGACGCGTGTAACACCCATACGCAACATCTGGTCGACCTGTTCCCGTTTTGCCCAGTCGGGTCTGGTCTCTACGGTTATACCCACATTGCGAATTCTACTCGTTTCCGCCAGTTTCTTCGCCTCTTCGAGCGAACCAGTTTTTTTGCCGATTAATGCGTCTAAGCATCGTTTAACGAAGTCTTCTTGATATTCGATTTGTGTAGCTGGGAAGGTGCCGCCCATTATGATAAGTTCCACTTTGTCAACCGTGTGTCCGATGGCTTCCAGTTGCCGTACGCGGCTTTGTACCTGCAGGTACGGGTCGTACTGGTTCTGGATTCCCCGCATGGCTGCAGGCTCGTGTCCCGTGTAGCTCTGAGGCACGCCCAACTCTGGACCGCCTGGGCAATAGGCGCATGGACTGGACTGTGGGCATGGGTAGGGTTTGGTCATAACCGCGACTACGGTGACTCCTGAGATGGTGCGTGTGGCTTTTCTGCGCAGAAGCGGAAGCAGTTTTCGTTTTTCGTTGGCTTTAAGAGAGGCGATGAGTTGCGCGTTTGAAGGAATCTGCTTAAGACTGTGCTTGCCCGCGACACGAATCTTCTGCAAAGTAACAGCTTGCTCCGTGAGTTTTGTGGTTTTCATGAGGTTTTCGATAATTTCGCGGCAAGCCTTGTCTTCGCTCACGATGGTGCGCTTCCATTGAGTAGCATTCTACAAACCATGAAATAAAGCTGTAGTAAGAAATGTTTAAAAGAACCACTCGGGTATCGTTTAGATGTGGAGTGAATTATACATGCCGACTCACGGTTCGCTTTCAAAAGCAGGCAAAGTCCGAGGACAAACGCCAAAAATCGCGCCGCAAGAAAAGACGAAGCCTGGTCCACGCGTTCGTACCAGAAGGACTTATGAAAAACGCGTGATTCTGCAGCGCAAAAGCGGACAAAACTGGATTTAGAAAAGAGTTATCTTTCACTATCTTTTGCGACACAATTCTAATTAGATAATGTGCACCATAAACGCTTACTCTAAAGAATAAGCACGGTTTGGGATTCGTACGCCTTGGGAAAAGTATTATTCAACGCTTCAAAAGGTGCCTAGACGAATAAAGACGCCCGTTCCTTTTGTCATGAAGGAAGTGCCCCGCTTCAAACGGCACAAAGTAAAAAGCATATTAGACTTAGGCTGTGGTCTGGGCAGGCCGAGCGTCCATTTGGCTGAAAAAGGCTTTGAAGTTGTCGGCGTTGACATTTCCAAGAGCGCGTTAAGAATGGCAAACGCGTGGGTTCACAGAGAGAAACTGGCAAA
>DATKLC010000155.1:0-7787 GCA_035542635.1 Candidatus Krumholzibacteriaceae bacterium
CCGCTACCTTTAAGCGCTGAACACGTTTGCGGAATAACCAGCCAAGGAGTGGCCAAATCGAGGATCACGGCGTCGATGTAGGTTTCGTCTATCCCCAGCGTAATGTCTTTATTCTTTATCGTCACCCATTTTGATAGGCTGGCTTTTTCCAAGTTTTTCTGGGCGGTTTGTATGAATTCCTGTCTGATTTCGTAACTGTAAACTCGACCTGTAGGCTTCACGTAATACGCTAAGGCAGTAGTTAAGGCGCCTGCGCCTGTGCCTGCTTCGACTACTTTGCTTCCTGGGCCTATGCCGCTGAACATGACGATCAACGCGATGTCCTTGGGATACATTATCTGTGTCTTTCTCTGCGTCTTGAAAATGTAATCTCTCAATGCTGGTCTGAGGGCGATGAACTCTGTACCCGTGTTCGTGGCTACACGCGTGCCATATGGTTTACCGATTAGGCTGTCATGCTGAATATACCCCTTATGCGTATGAAGGCTTTTGCCCTTCTCTATTTTTACTAAATACGTTCGTCTAGGGTTCAGGTAGAGCAGAACGTTGTCGCCTTGGCTTATGTTCTTCTTCACGGCACGTCACGCTACGGCGAGTACTTGAACGGATGCTTACTACGATCTTTATTCTCCACAATTTCATCTATTGTCGGTCTGCCTTCCACCACGCGGCGGAGGGCATGGCGCATGGCCTTATAATTATTAATGTACACGCGTTGGCGATCAACGGCGGCTGGATGCACAAAAACGTTGGCGATTATGATAAGGTCGTTCACTGCCTGCTTTGGAATGGTGCCGTCGGCGACGCTGTCGGCCACCGCCTTGGCAACGGCGGTTTGTGCGGGTCCATAAACCATACTTGCTTGTCGCATGCTCCTTATCGTCACCGTGGGAACAATGAGGGTTTCTGGTTTCACTTTCAAATTCGGCTCTAGGATGGCTTCTAAAGGCTCATGTCCCTGTGTAGGCGTTGCGCGTGCCTTTGCGTACACCTCTGCCAATGGTCCGTCTTTTGTGCCTATCATCAAGCCTATGTGCGCTACTTCGTTGCCTCCGCCCGCTAAAGCCTCTGCTACTTTGAGCCTAAAATCGCATATGATTTCAGGCGTGACGTCTATGGCTCGAAATTGTTCTTCTATGACTTTCTCTTCGATTTCGAACTTGACGGGTTTCGGCTGGATTTTGCCGATTTTTTCCAAGTCTAGGCGGAGTTCTTCGCGTTCTTCGTAGGTTAATTCGCCGCCGACACTCAGCGGAAGCCTTACAGAACCGACTTTTATGCCCATCATATTAAGCGCTTCCTTAGTGCCTACTGGTCCGCTTTTGACGGTTATGCGGGCGATTTTCTGCACCTTGTACTGCAGTTCTCGTGCTTGGGTCAGTTCGCCTTTTTGGATGTGATTGTAAATTTTTACCCAAATGTCAGGAATGAAGTTGGCGCTGGCGAGTATGGCTCCAGACGCGCCTGTTGCTAGGGCAGCTGTGACGACTTCGTCGTGTCCGCAGAGGACGTTGACTTTGTCCCTAACTTTCTCCAGCACAGCGCCTATGAAACTTAGTTGCCCGCTGCTGTCCTTAATAGCCACAATGTTGGGAATCTGCGCCAGGTCTTCGACCATCTGCCATGGCAGGGCTAGACCCGTGCATTGGGGAATGTTGTAGAGTACGATGGGCAGGTCTACTTTCGACGCGATGGCGTCATAATGTTCATAGATGCCACGGTCGGCGGGCTTGAGATAGTAGGGCGTGACAATAATGGCGGCGTCAGCGCCAGCATCTTTAGCAAACTGGGTCATTTCTAAGGCTTGGTCTGTGCCTGACGCGCCCGTGCCGGCGATTACTTTGACGCGGTCGTTGGCTTCGTAGATTACTGTGCTGATTACTTGTTTTTTCTCTTCGGTTGTCATGTTGACGAATTCGCCTGTGGTTCCGCAGGGCACGAGTCCGCTAACGCCTAGGTCTATGCAGTGATTGACGAGTCTGCGGAGTTGTTGTTCGTCTACTTGTTTGCCGTCTTCGGTGAAGGGTGTGACCAGAGCGGGTAAGATTCCCGTGGGTTTGTACATTTGGATGCTTGCTCCTAAACTCGTGAGGTATGTTACTTGATTTCTAACTCTCTCTATTAAGTTCTCTCATATTTCATCTGCTTTCAAGCAAGGTTTAAGCATAAGAGTTGGGTAGTCAAACAGCTAATACGACACGAAGGGATTGCGCTGCAGTACAAGTGGACTGTGCTCTCGGTAACTACCATAGGCGTTCTCATGGCTGGAATCGATGCGAGAATCGTCATTGTGGGCCTTCCGCAGGTAATCGCGGCTTTGGGTGCAGACACTGAACAGGGCATATGGATTAACCAAGCCTATCTTCTAGGCAGCATCGTCATACTGCTTCTCATCGGTAGAGTGACCGACGTTTTCGGACGAAAAAACATTTACACAAGTGGTTTCGCGATTTTTACCATAGGCTCGGCGCTTACGAGCTTTGCAATGAATCCCTTACAGGTTATACTATTCAGAATAGCGCAAGGAATTGGAGCTGGCATAATTCTAACAAACAGCGTGGCACTGATTGTGGATGCCACGCCGACGAAGGAATTAGGGTTTTCCCTCGGCGTCAATAACTTGGGCTTCAGGTTCGGTGCCATGGCAGGCTTGACGATAAGCGGTTTAATTTTGTCGTTCATCGGTGATTGGAGAGCGCTGTTTTACATCAACATTCCCATAGGCATTTTCGGAACTGTCTGGGCCCAGTTGGCGCTTAAGGAGACGATGTTCGGGGAAAAAGGCGCAAAGATTGACTGGGGAGGGTTTTTTGCTTTTACAGTTTTTGTGACAAGTCTTCTTCTGGCTCTCACGTATGACGCGTATGGAATAGGAAGTCGACTCATAGTTTATGAACTTCTCGTCATCAGCATCGTAAGCATAGTTATCTTCGTATGGCATGAACGGAGATGCGAACATCCACTGCTTGACCTGCGGCTTCTCGAGATTAGAGAATACACGGGCGGCGTGATTGCACAATTAATTAACGCCATCGCGTGGGGCGCTGTGTTGCTCCTGCTGAGCCTTTACTTCCAACTCGTTCTAGGCTTGAGTCCATTCGACGCGGGGATAAGAATAATTCCATTCGATATTGCTTTCTTGATATGTGGACCATTAAGCGGCAAACTTTCAGACAGATTCGGGCACATTCCTTTTACGACATCAGGAATCATATTGACGAGTGCTTCGCTCTATTTGTTCTCGACCGTGGATGAACTAACACCCTACTCCAACATAGCCATTTTCATGATGCTGTTCGGCGCTGGCATAGGCTTTTTCAGCTCTCCAAACATGAGTTCGGTTATGGGCTCTGTTCCAGCGCAGAGGAGAGGCGTCGGCTCGGCGTTGAGAGCCACGTTCTTCAATGTGGGCTTCGCGGTGAGCCTAAACCTCGCTATAGTGATAATAAGCCTCATAGTTCCGTATGCTTTGGTGACACAGATAATGTCGGCTTCAGAAGAAGCTATCATCACTCCAGCTCAAAAGATGCAGTTTCTTTCAGGGCTAAAGGTGACGTACGTATGGCTTGCTATCTTAAACGCGGTGGCTATAGTTCCATCCATATTCAGAGGCAAAGGAGCAGCCGGACATGAAGAGAAAGTACAGGAATTGGACATCGCCTAATTTTCTCAGACCATCGTACTCACTCTTCGATGAGAAGGAAAAAGTCTTATGAGCCCGAAAACCGAAAGATTTGTGTCTAAACTAGTTCATGGAGACTCACGAATTGGTCGACATCAGAGAAAAACTGCGAATAAGCGAAGAAAGCCTAAGAGAAATTAACGATTTTATCCTCAGAAAAGATAATCATCTCATAAACGGTCTGTTAGCAATCATAGACAAGTATGGCGGCGTGCAGGAAATCAACCGTAAGGCGCAGGTGTGCTGCAGACTCGAAACCTACATGAACAGGCTGGAGAAGAAAAAATCACCCTTTCTTAAAGACCTGGAGTGGCTCGTTCAGCAGCGTGATGAGAACGTTTTCATCAGCATACCCGAATACCGACGCAAAGTCTCAGGAAAGAAAGCCGACTCGACAAAATTCGACGATTCCTGCCCCATAACTCTCGAAATCAGCGCCTTCAACTTCTTCCCATGGCTCATAGAAGAAGCCAAGAAAAGCATAAAGAACCAAGAACTCATGCCCGCACGATACATACGCGTCCGCAACATGAAAGAACAAGTCGAAGACAACGACCTACTCGCCTCTGCAGCAGCCATGCAAATAATAGGCGCCTCATTCGTTGAAACCCTGGACACGAAGGGCACGATGCCTGGACCTGATGGAGCGCCCATTAACGTCCATCTTGGTGGACCAGACACTATTACGGGCTATTTCGGCGGAGTGGGCATGCCCAACGAGTACGCGTTGAAGTGGGTAGAGGAGTTTCTGCACTATTACACTGAGTATGGTGTTCGTCAAGTCTTAAACGTGAACTCGGGCTCGATTCTGCTGGGGTATATGCTTTACAAACTGGGCGTAGACATTGAATTCAAAATCAGCGTCTTCGTAGGCAACGACAACCCCTACAGTATACTCTGGACACTTATGACAGCCAAACTCTTCAGCCGACCAGACGGCACAACTCCGTTAATCGGCTTTAACCTGTCCAACAGCGTTAACAACGAAACTATTGAACTCGCCGCTTACACACGCAAACCGTGGGGCTTCGAAGACATTGTCCGCATAGAGCACCACATCACAGAAGCCTACAGGAGCATAATACGACAACCCTACAACCGACAAACCGAACTGCTCCAACTGGCCGACCACGTCAGAAACATAAGCGCCAAACACGAAGGCGGCTTGCCCGAAACCGAAAAAACACGCGAACATCCATCAGACATCTTGGACTATTTCATCCCCAAAAAAGACATAATCGCTCAAGACTTGATGCCCAGACTACTTCAGAACTACCTGGACAAACATGACGCGTTAAACAATACCGCCCAGATGCTCACACAAAAAGGCTTGGCATTCACTGCCGCACGAAACCTGCACAAAACCCACTAACGCTTAAGAGAACGGATAAACCGCAAATACATATACCCAAAATACGTCGCCGTGAATCCGCTGAACCCCACTTCCGTCCACAGAACCAACGGATTATTCTCCACCGCAAAGAAATATCCCTTCTGTCCAATATCTAAAAACACTAATACCTGCAGAAACACAGCGCCTGCTAAGCAGCTGAGTCCCAAACCATGAAAAACCTGCAGCAACCTGCGACTAAGCCTGAACATTTCTTCTTCAAAAATTTCGTTCTCAAGAACCGAATTAACCATTGCGCAGCGTCGATATGGATTGGTTTTCCATACTACAACTCGTACTCAACTGCTTCTCGCACAACCTGCACGTTTTTTAATGCCTTGTGGAAAATTTGTGGATGCTCAGTATGAACGGGGAAAACCTTCTTTGCTTTAATTCGCCTCGTCATTTCGAGTAATTCTTTTCCACACGCGTGTCCTGAACAGTGGCTCTGAAACTTTCGCAGTTTAAAATGTCGCAACCAGTTGTCCAAACGCTTAGAGTCCAACGCCATCTCCTCATTAAAAGGCTCACTCAAAGAATGAATAAACAAGCCACTCGGCTCTGGCTTAATGTCGATCAACTCGCTGAAATTGTAGAAACTCAAAACCGAAACCACACACTTCTGATTCTCCCTCACAGTTTCCGCTGTCCACGCGTTCCCAAGCTTCAAAAACTGCCTCTCGGCGACGCTGTAATCGCTTTCCAGAAACCTTCCCGTACCCCTTTTCGGAATATGAATGACCACGTCTTTGTCATCATAATTGGGAACATTCAACTTCGGGTCTCGACTAAGCCACTTCAACAAAAACGCATCCTTCAAGGAAACAACAAGCCGCCTACCATTATTCTTCGCGATTTCCAAAAACGTACGAAGCCTATCCACATCCTTAAAGTTAAAATCTGCCACCACCACCCCGTCGGTTTCAGCTACAGCTTCATTGCATTCCTGCCTAACTTTAGCCTCGCTTGAAGCCTCATGTTCTGTATCAATTCTTGTGCCTTCCACAACCAGAGCCGCAGGCTCTGCCTCTTCGGCGCGTTCAACAAACTCGTTAGTCATCTGCGGTTTCGTGCCATGCATTCGCAGATCGCCAGTGTAAACCACCGCACCGCGGCTTGTATGAATGATAAACCCATAGGCTCCAGGGATCGAATGATCCACGTGCATAGGCTCGATTTCCAAACTGCCTACTTTGACTTTCTTGCCCGTCCTGAAAGGCTTGAGAGTTCTTTTTACAGGCTCTTCCTTTCTATCTGCAAATGGGCGTTTTTTGAAGTCGATTATCTCCGACTCTAATGAACGTGCTCCGCTCTCTGCCGCGGCGCTTAGTATCAAAAGTGCAGTTTCGCCCAAGTAAACGGGGATATCCTCGCGCAGAAGAGACACGTAATTAGCATGGTCTGCATGCACATGCGATAGAAAAACGCCGTCAATCCTCTGCTTCTCCTGTTTCAGCCTGCACATTGCGAGTAAATCTTCTCTGTAAATCCCTTCAATTTTCGGAATCAGTCCCATCTCCAGAAAATCGCCGACGCCACAAGCGCTTCGCGGCGTCAGAAACTCCTCATAATACTGACCTCGTCTCCCAAAACTCAAGCCGAAATCCAAAAAAACACGCGTGTCATCGTCTTGAAGGAGAATTTTATTTCCACCGATTTCGTTGACTCCGCCGAAAAAAGTGATGCTGGTTCTATTTCTCACTATTTTTCGTTCTCCTGTAACTTGTCGATTTTTCTGCAGATGTTAGAAATCGCAAATATAACCTGTGGCGGAGTGAATATGCTGAATACCTTCGTGTACTGCGCAGACCAAGCTTTTTTTATTGTTTCTTTTTTGCCTCCGCCCGCTAGATAGCCCTGAATGAAAGCTTTGGTGATTAATTCAGCCGCATCCGGATTGGCTATTGGCGACATGTAATGTCCCGAATAGTAGAGAAACTCAGCGATGTCCCATGGTTTGTTTCCGTTTCGGGTCGCTTGTTCCAGATCGAGAAAAACAGGTTCTTCATCTTTGGTAATTATTATGTTTTCGGGCTTGCAGTCGCCCAACGCCACGCTCAGTTTATGTGCCCTGGCGATTTTTTCGCCCACTTTTTGAATTAATGCCAGTTCTGTGGTGGTTTTTTCTTTGAAAGCGATTACGTGTTTGATTATTTCGGTCATATTTGTTCCTTCGACGTATTCTTTGAAGACTAATCGTTGCTGTGGGCTTACATGAAGGATTTTTGGAGCCTTGAAATCATGTTGATTCAGGAACTGGTTTATCGCGTATTCTCTTTCGAGCCTTGTTTGTCCAAGCACAGCGAAGGAGTGTGTTCCCAGCGTCCAGAAAGCCAAGGGAAACCATTTGAACGCAAACCAGTCTTCAAATTTTTTCACGATAACGCGGTGTTTTTCTCCATTCTTTTCGTAGCTTACAAGGTAAACAGTGTTCAGAACTCCGCCTAGGCGTTCTATCTTGTCGATTTTTCCGTTTGGCGAGAGTTTGTATATGAAATCCTCAATACGTGTGGTGTCCGAGAGCGGAACAGGTCCATTTGGCGTTGGAATGAGAAGGTATTTTTGCGGGTCATCAAGGTGGAACATGAGCTCTTGTTCTGAGGTTTGTTTATGTGTTCTCAGGTAAAGCTCCTGGTCTTCGAATATGTGTTGAACAACGCCTGGGAACACCCTGAGCACGTATGTGAGCAGCCCTCTTTGTGCAGTTCTAAAGAG
>DATKLC010000156.1:0-1097 GCA_035542635.1 Candidatus Krumholzibacteriaceae bacterium
TATTCCCACATCGTGTTTTATCAAGAAATTAACGATTTCTTCAACAGCCGCGGGATAATAGGCTAAGCCCGCGACGCGTGAGTTTTGATTCAAAATGCAATGCGCCAACATTATGACCTTGCGGCTGCGGATATCTTGAGCCATGATTATGCACACTGAAGAATAGTTGCAGAAACTTACTTATGAAAATAGCCATGAACATACGGTTGTGGGTTGTACCAAATTGCGAGTTACAACAGAGAAACGACAATTTCGAGCAGCGTAAGCTAGCCGCGACGTCTTCTAACGACCACAACCGCAATCACGGCAACTATCATTATGCCCACGCCTGCGTAAATGTACATTGAATTGGCTCCGAAAAAGTCGCTTTCAGGAACAACCGAAAACTCCACTGTATCGCCAACAGAACCAAAATGCGTGTTGTCTTCTAAGCATTCGGCTTCTATAGTCCATTTTCCAGTTGCGTTTGGAGCAAAACTTACGAAGAAAGTTCCATTAGCCAAGGTGTGGACGATTTTTTGCACCATTGACCCGTTGTAGGGTTTGAAAGTCACTTTAACGGTTAAATTACCTGCAGCTGGCTGAACTGAGCCCGAAATGGTGACGTTTCGTCCCAGTGGCCATGCTTTGGTTTTCAGTGTGAGGTTCATCACTGTTGCATACTTGACCACGTAACTGCCTTGGTATTGGGCTGTGTTGTCTACCACATCTGTGACTGTTATGTTATAGCGAATTAGTGTTCCCGCGGGTTGTCTAGGTATCGACGCCGTATAAACACGCGATTGGTTCGAACCAAGGGTGACTGTTTGGCTAGTGTTCCAGTTGTCGTTTGTATATTGCATCTGAGCTTGGTTGAGTTCTGTTTTGCCGTTAACTCTGAAAGTCATGTTCACCTGCTGTTCAGGAAAAACCTTCTGAGGCGCGTTAACGATGTCGATACTTGGACCTTGAAAGTCCGTTTTCACCGCGAAGCCTATGGTGCCCTCGCCTGCTTCGCCTATGAGGACAAGGTGGTAGAGGCTTTCGCCGTCGTAAGGTGACGTGTAATTGATGAGCATGTCTTGTCCAGGGTATTCGCAGCTGGCATAGGCTAAGCC
>DATKLC010000157.1:0-11274 GCA_035542635.1 Candidatus Krumholzibacteriaceae bacterium
GTTTTCGAGGAAATCGCCCGCAAAGAAGGCGCGGACTTTCTGGTTCAAGGCACGATTTATCCTGATCGTATCGAGTCGGGTTTCAGAAAATTTTCAGACAAGATCAAGACCCATCACAATGTGGCTGGTTTACCCACAAAAATGGATTTCAAGGGCATAGTGGAACCTTTACGCGACCTCTACAAAGACGAGGTAAGAAAAGTCGCCAGAAAACTCGATTTGCCCGAAAAAATCGTCACGCGGCAACCCTTTCCAGGACCAGGCTTGGCTGTAAGAATTGTGGGCGAAATAACTGAAGAAAAAGTGGAGATTGAGCGAAGAGCCGACAAGATAGTTACGGGTGAAGTTGAAAAGGCTGGTTTGCAAGACAATTTGTGGCAGTATTTCGCCGTGTTAACGGATACTAAGAGCACGGGTGTCAAGGGCGATTCGAGAGCTTACGGTTACACTGTAGCTGTTCGTGTTATGGAAAGCCGAGAAGCCATGACAGCAAGTTTCGCAAAGATTCCATATGAGGTTTTGGAGAGAATTTCCACCCGAATCACCAACGAAATTCCAGAGGTTACACGGGTAGTTTATGACATAACTCACAAGCCGCCGGCCACCATAGAGTGGGAATAACTATTTCTACCTACCCACAAATAATCGTATTAGGCTTTAAGAAGAGGCGCATGCTTAATTGAAGGCGGTGATTTTAGCGGGCGGTTTCGGCACGAGACTGCGACCGTTGAGCTGCACGAGACCTAAGCTTCTTTTCCCAATTGGTAATAAGCCTCTGCTTGACTGGACGCTCAAGAACCTGGCAGAAAGCAACGTGAAAGAAGTAATTCTGGCGGTTAATTACATGGCTGAAGCTTTTATTCATCGTTACGGTAACACGGCGTACAAAATGAAACTTCACTACTCGAAGGAAGCCGTGCCGTTGGGTACAGGCGGACCGATAAAAAAGGCAGAAGATATAATTGGACATGATGAACCCTTTTTAGTGTTGAACGGTGACATTTTCACGACCATAAACTACGCAGAAGTCGTAGAAAGGCACAGAGAGAACGACGCGGTTGCCTCGATAATGTTGTACGAAGTGGAGGATCCGACCCGTTACGGAACAGTCGAACTGGCCAAAAATAACCGCGTGGTCAGGTTCGTGGAAAAACCGCCTAAGGGAAAAGCGCCAAGCAACTTTGTGAACGCGGGCATTTACGTGCTCGAACCAGAAATCTTCAGGTATATTCCAGAAGGGAAACGTGTTTCCATTGAACGGGAAGTGTTTCCGAAACTCGCTGCAAAAAAGAAACTCTACGCTTATGATTTTGACGGTTTGTGGATAGACATAGGAAAGCATGAGGACTTTTTGCACGCCAACAGACTTCTTCTTGACGCGGATAAGAGGCTCTCTAGAAGAAAACCACCAGAAACTAGTGCAGAAATAGAAAACCCTGTGGTGATTGGAAAGAATGTCAAGCTTGAGGAGAAGTCGAAGATTGGGCCTTACGCGGCAATTGGAGACAACGTGTCACTTGGAAAAGGCGTGCGCATAGAAAACTCTATCATTTTCCCGAACACCATAATTTCTGACTTTACATCTGTAAGGGGCGCCATAATCGGAGAAGGCGCAATTCTGGGTAAATGGGTGAAAGTCGAGGACAACTGCATAGTGGGCGACTATGTGATGGTAAGCGACAACGTAACCCTCACGCAGGGCGTCACTGTTTGTCCATCAAAAGAAGTGACAGAAAGCGTACTCTCACCAAAGAATTTAATGTAAAAAAAGGTGAAAGAAATGAGCCAAGAGAATAGATTGTTCGGAACCAATGGGATAAGAGGCGTGGTCAATCAAGACTTAACGCCAGAATTTGTGGCCAAAGTGGGCTGCGCCATAGGAACATTCTACAAAGGTGCAGAATTAATCGTCGGCTACGACGGTAGAACGAGCAACATAATGTTTACGCATGCCATGATGAGCGGTCTAACAGCCACAGGTTGCAACGTATATGACGTTGGCATTGCACCCACGCCCACCATACAATACTCAGTTAAGAAGCACAAGATGGACGGCGGCGTCATAATAACAGCCTCACATAACCCGCCAGAATACAACGGAATAAAAGTCACAGCCAGCGACGGCGTCGAAATCCCACGAGAAGACGAAATAAGAATCGAGAACATCTATTTCAAAGAAAAATTCGCCCTGAAAGAATACGACAAAATCGGAAAAACGCACGTTCTGCCTGGCATTCTGGACGAGTATATCGAAGCGATTAAAACCCATGTTGACGTAGCTGCTATTCAGAAGAAGCACTATCATGTAATCGCTGATCCGGGAAACGGCACCGGCGGACTAGTCGCACCGTATCTGCTGAGAGATTTGGGCTGCAGAATAACAGCGTTAAACGCCAACGTAGACGGCACCTTTCCAAACCGACCCTCCGAACCCCGACCTGAAAACCTCGGCGACCTAGCAACCATGGTAAAAACTCTGGACGCCGATTTCGGCGTGGCTTATGATGGTGACGCTGACCGTGCGATATTCGTCGATGAAACGGGTGAGATTCATCCGGGCGACCAAACCTTCGCGCTCGTGGAGAAGTTTTTCCTCAAAGAACACAAAAACGAAACCATCGTCACGCCTGTAAGCTCGTCTTTCGTGATTAAGGAAATCGCCGATTCGTATGGCGCTAAAGTGGTCTGGACTAGGGTGGGCAGTACGACTGTTTCGATGATGATGAAGAAACTGAAGACAAAACTAGGCGGAGAAGAAAACGGCGGAGTCTTCTACGGTCCGCATCAACCCGTCCGCGACAGCGCTATGACCACGGCGCTTGTTTTAGGAATCATGGCGAAGACAGGGAAGAAATTATCACGTTTGTTGGGCGAACTGCCACAGTACTTCATCGAGAAAGATAAGATAGAATGCCCGAATAACTTGAAAGGACCAGTGCTTGAAGCCTTTGCGGATTCGGTTAAAAGCCTCAACGTGGACACCACGGACGGCGTGAAATTCTTGTTCGAAGACAAAAGCTCCATCTTAATCAGACCCAGCGGAACCGAACCCATATATCGTTTCTATGCAGAAGGAAAAACTAGACAAAGAGCAACGCAACTGATAAAAAAGTACAAAACACAACTGAGTGCATTGATTAAGAAAATGAAAGCCTAAGCGTTCTATTTCAGAGTTTTTTCAAAAATAACGGTTAAATAACCCAGTTCTCTAAAGCATTAGACTACCTTCGTAGAAAAAAGGAGACGCACTCTTTGCCTGACGTTATGAAACTGAAGAAGGAAGACATCGACACGCCAGAGAAACGCACAAACTATACAGTCGCCATTGTAGGCTGCGGACGCATGGGATTACCCCACGCAGTTCTCTTCGCAGAAGCCGGGTTCAAAGTCATAGGCGTAGATTCAAACCCACAAGTTTTCGCTTCGTTAAAACGCGGAAAAACACCCTTTCTCGAGCCCAAATTAGACCCCCTCCTAAGAAAGTATGTCAAAGAGAAACGGTTTATTCCGTCAAACGAGACCCGTAAAGCCGCTGCTGAGAGCGACATCATCATGCCGATCGTGCAGACTCCACTTGACGAGAAGAAGAGACCTGATTATTCGCCTTTAGAAAAGGCCTGTAAAGACGTAGGCATGGGCATGCACGCTGGTATCCTGTTTATCCTCTCAAGCACCGTGGGACCTGGTGTCACGGAGAATCTGATTAAGAAAACTCTGGAAAACGCGTCTGGATTGAAGGCTGGGAAGGATTTCGCCTTCGCTTACAGTCCTGTTCGCGCCACGTCGGGCAGAGTCTTACACGACATTCAAAGCTACACCAAAGTGGTGGGTGCCATTGACCAAAACAGTCTCAACGTGGCCTCCCTCGTACTGAGCACTATTGTGAAAGCCGACATGGTGCAAGTCAGCAGCATAAAAGTCGCAGAAACCGTGAAACTGTTCCAGAACGTTTATCGTGATGCGAACTTGGCTTTGACGAACGAGTTTGCGTGTCTCTGCGAAAAAATCAGCGTGGACTTTCTGGAGGTTCAAGAAGCGGTCAACACCGATCCGTACGTCCATTTGCTTCTTCCGGGCATAGTCAGTGGGCATATTCCCAAAGACCCGTACTTGCTTTTGGAAGAGGCGGATAATGTCGATGTGAAGCTCAGAATGACTCAGATGGCTAGAGAAGTCAACGATTCCATGGTTGACCATGCGGTTTATCTTGTTCGGGATGCTATGCAGGCTTGTGGCAAGCCCTTGGCAAGGACGAAAGTTTCTGTGCTGGGCGTTTCGTACAGGCCTAACATAAAGGAGCCGCGTGGTTCGCTGACCATTGAGGTTGTCAAGAAGTTGAAGGCAAAAAACGTCTACGTGTACGTCTTTGACCCTTTCTTCACTTATGAAGAATTACAGGAATTGGGCTATCCGCCTGCGAGGACGCTGCAAAAAGCCATGGAAGGCATAGACTGCCTGCTCATAATGGTTGGACACGATGTTTTTAAGCGTATAAACCTCCGAAAGTTCAAGTTTCTCGCCCGCAAACGAGCAGCTGTGGTGGACATGGGACACGTTATTAACCCAGCGAGGGCTGAGAAAGAAGAAATAGTTTACCGCGGTTTTGGAAGAGGAGTGTGGACGAAGTGAAGAAGCTCGGCGTCGCAGTGATAGGCATAGGCTTCTGGGGTAGAAACCACGTGAGAGTCTTCAGTGAACTTCCCGAAACTGAACTTAAGGCGGTGTGCGACGTCAACAAAGAGCGCGCTGAAGCCATGGCAAACCAGTACAAAGTGGACGCTTACACTGACAGCAGACAACTCTTGAAAAGAAAAGACATCCAAGCCGTCAGCATATGCACATGGACAACCATGCACGCTGAAGAGGCATTACGAGCCATCAGAGCAGGGAAGGATCTGCTGGTGGAAAAACCCATAGCGAGTACTGTTAGAGAGGCTAAGAGAATCGTCAATTTGGCGGAGAGAAGGAACACTCGGCTCATGGTGGGTTTCATCGAAAGATTCAACCCTGGAGTGCAAACGGCGAAGAACATGGTTTACAGGGACGAAATCGGCACGTTGGTTTCGGCGACTTCTAAGCGTGTTTCGGAGTGGCCTGAAAGAATAGGCGATGTTGGAGTGGTGAAGGACACGGCGATTCACGACATCGACCTCATGCGATATATTTTCGATGATGAACCTTCAACTGTTTTCGCCAAAATCGGTAACCTGAGACACACGAAGTACGAAGATTATGCGCAGATTATGTTTACTTTTGAAAAAGGCAAAACAGCCTTTATCGAGGCAAACTGGTTAACACCGTATAAGACAAGAAGCCTGCTAATCACAGGAAGCCGCGCTATACTAAACCTCAATTACTTAACACAAGAAATCACCATAGAAACAGCGGGTCAAAGTACCACACCTCGGCATGCTTGGCAGGAACCACTAAAATTGGAACTCAAACACTTTGCCGAGAGCGTGCTAAACTACAGAACGCCCAACGTGACAGGAGCCGATGGGCTAAAGGCACTTCAGATTGCAGAAGCCGCTTTCAAGTCTTCAAAACAAAACAGAGCAGTCAAGCTAAGACTAAGCGATTAGCGATTAGGCTTCTTTCGCCTTTGTCTTCGTTTTCGCTTTGAGGTTGAATGGCTTACCTTCTTCTAGAACCTGTTTCGGAACCTTTTCTTTCCACTTTTTCAGGAAGGGCAGTTCGTCTTTTTCGTCGCGCAGTTCGTCGGGTAGCATCTCTGGAATTTCTTCACGAATAGGATACCAGCGCTGGCACTGTGGGCAGACGATTAAGCCTTCCACGATTTCGTTTTTTTCCTCGAAAACATGCAACTCAAGCGGATAATACTTGTCGATGGGGCAGGCGAGTATGTCCATGAGGGTTTTCTTGATTTCTTGTTCCTCCTTTTGTGGATGTTTCTATCGACTGTGAAACATAAAAGATTTGTCGCAAGTTAATTTTTCCTTCGAATTTGGATGTCAACAACGACCTGTTGCCATCTCGGACCAGTGTCACGCACTACGCGACCGAACGGCAGAGCAAAATCAATGCCTAGTCGTGACAGTTTCCGAGAAACCTTCGTTTTCACTTTCTCAATCGGATTTTCATCTTTTCTTATATGCTCGAAAGCGTAGTAATGAATCCAACCGCCGTTTGGCTTTAACGCCGCAACCGCGTAGTCGAGGTATTCGTAGGCTTTCTCGGGTAGCGGCATTAATACCCTGTCAGCCGTGTTCTGAAGTCTTTCCATGATAACTGTTTTTGCGTCGCTCTTCAAAGGAATCACACGGTTTACAGCATGGTTGAACAAGACATTTTCCTGCATATACGCGAATGCCATCGGGTTGACATCTATCGAGTAAACTCTCTCCGATTGGGAATGTTTGGCGATTATTATGGAAAAACTGCCGACGCCAGCGAACATGTTGACGATGACTTCATTCGGCTCGATGAACTGTGCAATTCGCATTCTTTCGTAGGCAAGTCTCGGAGAAAAATAACAATTCAGCAAATCAACCCTAAAGACACAACCATGCTCTTTATAAGTGGTCACCGTTCTCTTTTCGCCCGCCACATGATCAAGGCCTCGCAAACGAAACTCTCCACCTACAGCGCCAGATTGCCGCCAAACAGCCCTCACGTGCTTATGAAGCCCCATCAACGCCTCCGCAATGATGGCGCTCTCACCTTTCAGTTTTTCTGGAACACGGATTATGGCGATGTCACTGATAATGTCATAGGATTGGCAAACGAGTCTTAGCTCTTCTGGACTCAGTTTGTCTTTGAGCAGGTTCAAGAGACCATGTTTTCTCAACGGGGTTCTCCTTCCGCCTTTGTGTTCAGGATAAAGCGCTCAACCAATGCCGCTATTTTCTTCAGTCTACCAGGCAGGTATTCGCGGAAAAGGTCGATGTCTTCTTTTCTGATTGCGCGCAAGGCGATTATAGCGAGGAAGTATACGATTATGCCTATGACTATGTAAACTGGGAGGAGAAGAAGGCGGAATACGAGAAAACTGTGGGGTGGACCTATTACTATTTGCCTGAGAACGTCAAAGCCTAAAAGGGCAATTATCATGACGACACAGGCAAGCGTAACTTTCCAGAGCATTTCCATGTCGAACTTCACTCTGATAAACTGTCTAAGAAGAATTACTCCAAGGATGAAACCGACGGCAGCCGCGATGATTTTTGCCATGGCGGCTCCGATCATACCCATGCCGAAAGAGGCAATTAGTATGTATGAAAAAAGAGTATCCGTCACAACAGAGGCAAACGCGGGTAATGATGCTGCCCAGGTTCGTTCCATGGTATAGAAAGCCGGAGTGATTGCCACGCCGACTGTTCCGAAGAGCGTGGCGAGACAAAGCATAGCCAAAGGAAACGCCGCAGGTGCGTACTGTGGTCCAGCAAAAAGAATAATGATTGGATAGGCAAGAATGGCGACCAGCAGTATAATGGGGAAACCCACGAAAACCGCGTAACGCGTCGTGGCTGTGAAAGCGTTTTCCAGACTACTTTTTCCCGATTCTGTGTACAATTGCGAAAGTTTTGGATACAACGCCGCAACCAATGCGCCTGATATCAATCCGGGCACGACTGCCGCACGGTTAGCTATGTTGTACATGCCGAAAGTTCCGAGGTCCGTGTATGGGAGTATGAAAAGCTGATCAATCCAGGCCACGAGAAAGCTGAAGATGCCGGAGATGTATAATGGAAATGCAAAATTTAAGAGAGGCTTTAATTCGTAAGGCTTTCTAACAATGCCTAAACTTCTTTTCGTCAGAGCTAAAGCCAACGCAGAGCAAATAGCAAGTGCAACTGCCCAACTGATAATTATGCCTAGAACTCCAAATCCAAAGTAGACCAGTGCAAGCGCCAAACCATACTGAATCACTGTGTAAAGCAGATTTATTATAGCCACATCCCGTAATTTCTGAAGCCCTTGCAGGAAGCCTAATGCCTGATAATAAAAAAGGACGAAAAACGAGGCTACAGCCAGAACCTGAATAACAGACACTTGAACAACCATAGAAGAACTTGTATTGGAAATCCAGCCTGACAAAGCGAAGATTATCGCAAAAGCCGCGACAGAAATAATAACAGAAACCTGTAAAACTCGTGTCACGACCGCTTTCGCTTTTTCTTTGTTTCCTTCTGCGAGGAATTGGGCGATGTACTTAATCGACGCTGATGGAAGAGACACCAACCCTATCGTTTGGACTAAGCCGAGCACGAACGTGAGTAAGCCGAAGGTTCCTATCTCTTCTGGCGAAAGTAGGCGTGTCAGGAAGACAATGTAGACCACGCCGAGAGCTGCTGACAAGAATCCTTGTATGAAAACATAAGTGGCACCCCGCGCAACTTTGACTCCGTTGCTTAGATCCTTGTCTGGCAAAGATTTCTCCTCAACGCATTTTAGCTTTGAAGTAAGTGAACATTAAGGTTTTTAAGTCATACTGTGATGTGGAAACGTTTAAATTCACAATCAGTCTGGTTAACAGAATCAAGGGAAATAGTATGGCACAGGAAGAAAATGTTAAGCTCGTGTACGAATGCGTGAGATGCGGCGCCCAAGTGTTCACAGAAGAGCTAGAACACCGAGGCGGCGGAATGAAGTGCACGGTTTGTGGTTTCCGCGTCCTCAAAAAGATCAGGCCACCCGTGGTTAAGAGAGTTAAAGCCATTTAGGTTTGCTACAGACAAGACAGTGCGACTTCCGCCAAACGCATCTTATCTTCAATGGTTTTCATCAGCGTGTTAGTTACGACGGCTTTGACACCCAGCGTTTCTACTCGCTCTTTTTGTTCTTTGTCAGCATCATCCAGAATGAAAAAATCCAGAAAGTCTCGGTAAAGATTTGCAACCGAAAAAGCTGAAACCTCCATACCTAAACCCCGCATCAGCTTTTCGGCTGGGCCTTTTACGACTGTTCCAGCGATGATTGGGCTTATGGCAACAACCTTGGCCTTAGTTTCTCTTAGTGCGTTTCTTATCTGCTTAATTGAGAGTATGGTGCCTATGCTGACGATTGGGTTGCTTGGGCAAACGATTATCCCAGAAGCCTCAGCGATGGCGTTTAACACTTGTTGACATGGTTTTGCCCGCTCAGCGCTTTCAAACATTACACCGACAACGTTGTCCTGCATGCCTTGTTTTACCATGTACTCCTGAAAATGCATCTCGCCCTTGTCAGTTATGATTCGGGTTTCAAATTCATCGTTTGTCATAGGCAGGATTGTTTCTTTAAGGTTGTGCATTTGTGCGAGTTTCGCCGTAATCTCGGAAAGAGAGAATCCCTTTTTCAACTGTTCGGTGCGATAGAGATGTGTAGCTAAGTCTTTGTCGCCGATGTTGAACCATGTTTCATATCCATAGCGCTGCAGCATAGCGAGACAGTTGAAAGTGTCATTTCGTATTCCCCAACCTTTCTCTTCGTTCACGATGCCTGCTAAAGTGTACGTGACGATGTCGATGTCTGGAGAAATGTGCAAGCCATAGAGTTCAATGTCGTCGCCAGTGTTGATCACGACGGATATGCTCTCTTCTGGAAAAACCCTCACGATTCCTTGCAGAAACCTCGCAGCGCCCACTCCACCAGCAAGACAAGCTATTTTTTTGTTCGTCACAGTTGTTCGCCATTAACGGCGATACGGTGAAGTGGCTATTTAATTCTTTAACGTCTCCTTGGGAGTTGAGAGAGGAGGCTAATAGAGTTCTTTCTCTCCGATGCGCCTGTAGGCTTTGCCTTTGAGTCTCACCGCAGGTTTTATGGTTTCTTCTGGTTCGCTCTCAACCGTTCTTCTTTTCACGGTCTCTCCACAGACACCTGCTGGCAATAGTCTTCTTTTGATGCAAGCGGCGTACTGGCAGTTTGCAACCTCGCAGTCGTCTTCTGTCCATTTGCACCAAACGGTGTTTCCACGGAAAATTGATGCGTTTTTTCCGCATTTGAACAGTTCACACGTTGAAGAACACTTTTTTTCAGGCAATTTTATGCATTCCTATTAAGGTTGGTTCAACATTGCAAAACTTCGCGTACTAGCATAGACATTAAATGGCTATCATTGTTGAGGTTATAAAGCTTTTTGGATTTCAAGTCTTTTTCTCTGCGGCTTCCGTCGTTGAAGTTTTCGGTTTTCTTCTTTGATAAATGATGAATAACGCGAACACTATTATGAAAACTATGAAGGTTAGTAAAACTGCGAATTGGGTCGTATCAATGATAATGCCTAGAATGCTTACGTATTTTCGAAGGCTAATGGTCACTGCTGTGTTTCCTTCTACGTATACGTTTGTCGTATCGCTTAGCGTTTCGCCCCCAGCATAAACTGAGAGAAAGGAATCGCCTCCGACGATGTCGCTGAAAAGTGCCACTCCGTTGCCGTTAGTTGTAGCGTTTTGGGAGGCAACACCTTCACGCTCGAGTTTCACTCTGACGTTAGGTAACGGTTGTCCAAGATAATCTGTGACTTTTACTGAGAGGTTGGCGTTAAAAATGGTACTACGAAGCAGAAGTGAACTCGCATTCACGAGGGTAAAGAGTGTTTCGTTAAGCACTATCGTCTCTCCAATACTGTAAAGCCGAATCTGGTACTCTCCAAAAGCAAGGCTGAAGGTGACGTTTCCACTATCGTTCGTAGTTGCGCTATCGTATAATCCTCCCGCAAATTCATAAATCTTTATTGGATAGCCGCTCAGTGCGGCATGTCTTGCATCTTCTATGTGAATTGTCAAGTTAAGTACGGGGCAGGTTAAGTTAAAGGGGAACACCTTTGTGCCCTGCGGAATAGGAGGTAAGGGTGTCTTGTCAAACAGGTACTGTGCCCCATACCGTGGCCTATAAGCGCCCGCTGTATAGCTCGCGTTAATTAGTTGATTGTCAAATATGCAAGTTGTCGTCGTGTTAGTTACTGCGCCTTGCGTTTCGTTCTGAAGTACATTCGAGGACGTGCGGTAGGTAGCATTAAGCACGAATACTAAGAAAGGCAAAGGAGTGTGAGTTTTTCCATCAATAACCGTCAAAGCAATGCGTGTCAGCTGGCAAATAATGGTCCAAGAACTGCTGTTTTGAATCTGAATCAACGCGGTTTCGTTCACTTGCACGTTTTTCCAATAAGCCTTCACGGTGTAGTTGCCGCGTTCAAGCATGTAAGTTATCTCTCCGCTCGAATTAGTGAGATCCGTGGCAACCTGCGACTTCCTGCTTGCGTTGAATGGATCAATTTGGTAGACTGTTGCATTCACGCCGCTAACACTTTCCATGTTAAGGTTTACAGTC
>DATKLC010000158.1:0-5325 GCA_035542635.1 Candidatus Krumholzibacteriaceae bacterium
GCAATGCTCCTGCCACGCACCAAACCCTTATCCAACGCTTTACGATAAATAACAGCCGCCTTCTCCTTCACCGAAGGAGGAATATACGATTTGTCACTAAGCCTATCCAACTCAGCCATAGCCTGCGCTAAGTTGCGATCAACACTAGAATGCACACGCGACCTGATCTGCCACTTACGCAAACGCCACATCTGCAAACGCGTCTGCAAAGGCAACTTACGCCCAAAAGCATCCCTGTCAACACGCCCAATAGCCGTAGATAAACCCTTATCATGCACACTGAAAGAAGTCGGAATACCCACACGACTCCGCGATTCTTTCTCTTCCTGCGTAAAAGCCCGCCACTCAGGACCTTTATCCATCATCTGATCATGCAAAACTAAGCCGCAATCGCCACAAACCGTTTCGCCCGTGTCATAATCATGCACGAGATTTGCACTACCGCACTCAGGACATTTATCAGCGAAACGCTGAGGAACAACTCTTCTTTTGCTCAACACAGCACCCCACTAAAGAGCCTAGCCACTCACACAAATGGTTCCTCATCAACACAAAGGAATCAGAAACCGTTCATCTGGCCCGCTGTAACCACCATATTGACAAGGCTTAATATATAAAGCTATCGATTCCACCATACAAATCACAACAAAAGATTACCAATAGAACTTCACCATATTAATACCACCAAAAGACCCAAAAACAAGACCCCAACTACCCTAATACAAGGAACAAACCACAATGCAATTGCCCGAAAAAATACGACGCCCCCTACAAAAACTCATCAAAAACCTACAAACCCAAGAAAACATCAGCAGCATAAGCCTCTTCGGAAGCTGGAGCAGAGGCGACGCCGACCCATCCTCCAGCGATGTTGACCTACTGATAGTTGACAACCAACCCTTCGAATACGAATACACAGAGCGAATCGAACAAAACGGCACACTCATCGACCTTGACCACATCCCCCTAAAATGGATAACCGAAACAGCACCACCAGAAATCGACCAAAAAATCCACGAATCATACATCCTCTACGACAGAGAATGGAAACTAGCAAACACCAAAGAACACATGATGAACTCATACTACACTCCAGAGAGATACAAAATCAGAACCGAAAATTACCTTTTAGACGCAGATATATACTTAAGCAGAGCCACGTCAGCACACGCCAGAGGAGACCAAGAAAGCGCACAATTATTCGCCACCCTAAGCGCACAAACGATACTGAAAATAGCAATCGAAGCAGCCAAACTTCCCTTAATCTGCAGCCGCTACTTGGAGACACTTAAAACGGCAACAAAACAAATAGACGAAAACTCACTATTCCCGAATTACCTAACAATCGCAGGGCTAGAAAATCTAAACCTAGCTCAAGCCGAAGAAAAACTAAGCCACTTTAAATACATCTGGGACGAAATGTCCACCTTCACAAAAACTGAAGTTTCATCTCTGAATTCCGTGCATTTCAAGATTAGAACAAAACTAAACTACTACACAACGCCAGCATTCCTTCAAGGCATGATACTGCGGTCACAAGCACTTCTAAACGAAACCGCACACCAGGAAGCAGCACATTATTTGCTCATCACTCTCGCAGACATGCTGGAAAACTACGCTTGGCTAAAGGCAACCGAACAAAACACAAGACTCGACTACACAACACTACTTCGCTTTCTCAAGGGCCAAAAACAAAACCCCTCAACAATTTACAAAAACGCCACCCATGCCCTCGGCATCGAAAATATAGAAGAAAAAACAGCAGAAAAAACAATAACCGCAGCGAAACACGTTGTCACAGAAGTACGACAAAAAAGAAAAATATTCACAGACAAAATGCACCAAGAAACTTATTAAAGACAAGAAACAGCACACATGTTAACCATTTGCAGCGAAGCCCGGTGGTGTAGCGGTCAAGCATAGGGGCCTCTGGAGCCCTCGACGAGAGTTCGAATCTCTCCCGGGCTACCAAAAGCACAATTCAATCATGAACAGTTTAGGAGACATTCCTCGTTGAAGGTGACAGTGCGCTTTTTCGCCGCGTTGCGCGAAATAGTCGGAAAAAAAGAGGAGATGCTCGAGTTCCCGAATTATACAAGTGTCACTGTAAGGAGGGTGCTGAAAGAGTTGACCCGTCTTCATGGAAAAGAGTTTGCCGATTATATTTACGATACAAAAATCAATGAGGTGCGAAGTTATTTGCAGATGCTTGTGAATGAGAAGAGTGCTACGCTAAAAACAAGATTGAAAGATGGCGACGTTTTAGTGATAGTGCCGCCCGTCGGCGGCGGTTAGGATTAACCTTTTATTGCCAACAGCTCTAACTGAATCTGGTGACTATGAAGTTTCTCATTCTGCAGAAAACAAGACAGATTCCAGTTGAAACATGGGCAAAATTGCTTCCGGCGCATTTCAAGTACTTGGACAATCTTGAGAAAGAGGGAAAAATCGAAGTTTCCTATCATCTCATTGGGCATCAGGGTAACATGCTCATAGTTAATGTGAAATCGGACGAAGAGCTGTCAAGAATAATAGGTGAAGACCCACTGTTCTTTTACAGTGAAAGAGAAGTATATCCGCTGACTACTCGAGAGGTTCACAAAAGGCATTTAAAACAAATCTTCAAACCGAACAAATAAACGTCCCATCACACTTGACAAGCTTCGTTGACGCGGAACTGTTGCTGTTACTCTACAGTCACACAACTTTAAAACCTTCTTCAAGACTAGTAAAGATGCCTAGAAAACTGAGACATGAAGACAAGAAAATGGCCACGCGAAGAAATGAAATGGAAATAATCGCAGACATCCTGGAAGAAGCACTCCAACCGCGAAACAGGACGAGGCTCATGTATCGAACAAACCTGAGTTTCTTCCAAGCTAATAGATACTTCAGAAGGCTACTGGAAACAGGGTTAATAGCAAAAGTGAACGGTTCAAACAAAGAGCTTGCGTATTATAGGACTACAGAAAAAGGCGAAAGCCTGCTTAGGATCTTGGACCGGGCGCAAGAGTTCCTCAATGCTTGAACTGACTGTCACAGTAATTGTGTTTTGGAAATGACTAAGACTCGGCATAACCGAATCAGCTCAGATAGCTAACTGTGAAACTCTCAGTGTCCAAGTCAAGCGAAGAGACGCTTACCAGTTGCCTGTTCTGCCTGTCGTACATGGTTATTCAAGCAAATGAAAAGCTGTTAATGGCTTCGGCTGTGACATTGTTCACTGCCATTGAATTCATGAACGTCACGCTTGCAAACTTGACGCGCCTATTGCCAGCATAGGCAGGGCAGGCACATTTGATGGCGTGTTCCTAAGGGGTATAATCTCTGTTCTTCTTGCCTAAGCGTTTTGCACGCGCTAAGCACTCTTAAGCATACAAACTGCCATTGCCAATTCTGCAACTGCGGCTCCGCACATAGTTAAAATCGCGAGAACATGATTAAACGAAACGAAATACACGGTCACGTATGCTACTTCAGGAATCAACGTAACCGTGACCCCGACAACCAACTTCTCTAAATCATGGATTAACGCTGCTATTCTTCCTTTGGCAGCAGAATTTAGGAAGAGTTTGATTTCGAGGATGCTTGCTGAAGTGATTGCCAGCGTGATAGCGTATGGTATTAGGATCGCTAATGGCGAGGTTAGTTGCTTAATGAAAGCCAAGCCTAGTAAAGTTAGCGGTACTGGGGCATAGGCTACGGTGGTTATTAAAGTCTTGGAGATTATGATTTTGCGGGCAGTGACTGGCAACGTCTTGGTGTATTCTAGTCCTGTTCCCTCGGCACTCAACAGCGCAAGTGGCATGAAAAGAGCGAAAACCCCTCCCGTGGCTGTTGCTACGAGTATCGTTGAGGCTCTTAACAATTGAAAGTTTGTTATCAGCAACGACACGATCACTGTCTCTAAAACTGGAAGAGCGAAAAAGAAAGCCGTCGTTGGGTTTCTCGAAGAAATCTTCAAATCTTTAATGACATAGCCGAACAAGGGATTGCGTGTTTTAATCGAGAAGTCTTTTGTCGCCACTCTGACTATATTGATTCCAGCTCCGTGGGACATGCGCTTTACAGTTTCTAAGGTCCACTTCCCTGCAACTACAGCAAGGACAACGTATCCTGCCATAGCAACAGAGGCTACTAAAAAGATAGAAAATGCAACGCTGGGATTAACAAAGTTGGCGACGACTATGCCGGCGGAGAAGGGATAAAGAATGCAAAAGAAAAGGTTTGAGACCTGACCAAGTCCGAGCAAGGCGCTTTCTAGATGAGGTACGATGTACCACGGTACGCTGAACAGAAAACCAATTCCCATAAGCAACGTTCCCCACATCAAGATAAAGATCAGTCGTAGGACGGTGTTTGTCTTTGATCTCCCGCCGCGTAACAAGTTCCTGTAAAACAATCGTGAAAACCAGAGAGCAGCTGCTACAGCAAAAATCGCATTTATCATGGACGCTGCTAACATGAGTAAAGTCGCAAGTGGAGATGCAGTTAAGTAAGCTACCATCAAGGCTTGGCTTAAAATCGACCCTATTACCATGTAATCCACCGACCTGATGAAAGAAAACAAAGTAATCAGGGAGAAATCATCCTTCGCTAACGGTAAAGTTGCTAACAATGCGGAGGATTCTGCGCTGACAAAGGATGAAAGCGTCTGAACAGCGTACAACACCGTAAACCCAAAAGTGACAGCTAAACTCAGGGAAATCGAGCTTGTTAGCCCAAAGATAGAAGATCCAACCAGCAATGACGCGAAGGGAATTGTTGAGGCTATAATGTTAAACACGGCTACGACCATTTTGTCGAACTTCGCGATTCTTAACGCTCTCTCGGTCAATTCAAGGTCGCTCTGCGATTCCTTGTCAAAACGATTTCTGCCGAAAGCGCCCCACCACATGCGTCCTCTTTCTTCGGCCAATGATTTGTACACAGATTCTCTGTAAGGTATGCGACTCAGACGCCACGCTTCGGTTAGCTTCAATTCTTGAAGAATGCCTCCTGCAGTATCTTAGCCGTATCTGCAATTTCTGTTTCTTCATTCGTCAACTTTAGGAACACTTCTTCCAGTGTCTCGCCTTTGCCTCCACTCTTGCTCTTTAATTGGTCAAGAGTTCCTTCGGCAATTATCTTGCCTTGATTTATTATGCCAATCCTAGTGCAGATGTGTTCGGCAACTTCCATTATGTGCGTAGAGAATAGCACTGCTCCTCCACGTTTCGTGTGCAGTGAGACTAGATCTTTGACTATGCGGCTGCTTTTTGCATCCAGACCATTCAAGGGTTCATCCAATAGAAGAACAGGAGGCTGATGGAAAAGTGATGCAAT
>DATKLC010000159.1:0-7285 GCA_035542635.1 Candidatus Krumholzibacteriaceae bacterium
TCAAGGAACCAACGTGACGGTGACCGCAGTGCCTGATGAGGGCTATGAGCTCAGTAGTTGGCTCTTAGATGGTTCATACGCGGGAAGCTCAAACAATATAACCATAACGATGAACAGCAACCACGACATTCAGGCCGTGTTTTCCACGGTCGTCCCAGAATTTCCAACCGCAGTACCACTAGTAATCTTCTCTGTCGCGGCTTTGTTCCTTGCTCTTCTCTACAAGAAAACGGACAGATTGAAGAAGCCCACATCTCGACCCTGAAAGAAAGCCTACTCAGCCAGCAATTAATGGACGCATGCAGTATCACTACTCCAAACGCTTATTCAATCGCGCCTACAAGATGCGACTGAAAAGCATCCTCGACATGTACATTCAAAACTCTGCCCAACAAATTCTCATTACTTTGCACCGCAACGGGCTTGTACGCAAAATTTCTGCCAACCCAGGAACCTTCTTTCTTGCCCTTCTCATCAATCAGCACTCGCCCATGCCAGCCGATCCAAGCCCTATTCTTTTCTAGGCTAATCCTTCGCCCCATGCTTGCCATAACTTCACTGCGTCTGCCCAATTCTTTAGCGTCAACATTGTTCTTCATTTTCTCTGCCAAAGTGTTTGGTCTCGCGAAGAATTTGCTCACATTCATGATATCAGGTTTTATTTCCTCAATTAGTGCAACTGTTCTCTGAAAAGCCTCCTCATCCTCATTGGGAAAACCCACAATTATATCAGTAGCAACAGTAACGCGAGGCAACATACGCCTAAACATAGCGACAATTCGCCTGAAATCCTCGGCACAATAGCGTCTATTCATCAACCTCAAAACCGTATCATCACCACTCTGTACAGGCAAATGCAAAAACTCAAAAACACGACCCGCATCTTCCTGTTGCTTTGAAAGAAACTCCACATAATCATCAACGAATCGAAGCAACAAATTCGGCGTCATCATACCCACGCGCACCCAAAACCCGCCAAAACCATTAATCTGGCGTACTTTTCTCAACAAATCAATGATGCCAACGCCGGCATTCAAATCCAGCCCATAACATGCAACATCCTGCCCAGTAAACCAAAACTCCTTAACGCCCTCACCCAAACTTTTCTGTACATAATCCGCGACATCACTGACGCTAAGACTTCGTAAACTGCCGCGCGCAAAACGAACACAACAATAACTACACTCGCCCATGCAGCCATACGTAACAGGCACAACGCCGACCATAGGATTCACCCGCACCCGCGGCAAGCCCAAAACAGGTTTAGGCTGAGAACAATCTAAAACAACAACCTTCTTCCCACTGACAACACGCTTCACCACATCCACAATATTCTCGCCAAACGCTGGACCCACGACAGCGTCAAAACGCACCTCTCGGCTCAGTCGAGAAAAATCAATCAAGGGTAAACAACCAGCCACCACCAAACGCTTGTCAGCGGGCACCTCTTTTAGCAAATGAATTATCTTGTTCTCAGTAGGCGCTTTAACAGCACACGTGTTAAAAACCACAACCTCAGCCTCCTCGACACTTCCAACTAGCTCAAACCCTGCAGCGCTTAAACAACCAGCCAAAACCTCGCCATCAGCAACACTCGAAGAACAACCAAAACTCCGAACAAAAACCCTCAACAAACCCACCATAGCATATACACAACTTTAACAACAAAACGTGGACATAAACGTTCTCCAAAAAACAACAAATTTACACAAAAACGCAACCGCGAATGGAAAGTCTTATAAAGATAATGTACCGACATGTTTGAAACATATTTGTAACATAGTAGTAATCACTATATGAAAAATGAGCCGCTTGTGGTCACTTAACGAAAGGAGAGAGAACTCATGAAATTAATAACTCTTTACCTTCCCGAACCCTACATCCGCGCCCTCGACTCACTCGTAACCGCACGATTCTATCCAAACCGTGCAGAAGCAATACGCGTAGCAATACACGACTTGATAAGCAGCGAGGTTTGGGAGAGAAAAAACTAATGGCTACTAAAACCCAAAAACCCCTAAGCAAAGCGCTTCAATACGCTTGGCACGATTCAGCAGGTAGAGACATCTATTTGCCAGGACATTGCCGCATAATCGTTGCCGGCGTCGGCGGAGCAGGAAACAACACAGTCACTAGGCTCATGGAAATGGGCATAACAGGAACAGAAACAGTAGCCATCAACACTGATGCATTGCATTTGACAGTATCAAAAGCCAACAACAAACTACTCATAGGCGAAAAACTAACCCGCGGCCTCGGCGTAGGCGGCGACCCCAAACTCGGCAGAGCTGCAATTGAAGAATCACGCAAAGCCGTAGAAGACCTACTAACACCCGCTGACATAGTATTCGTAACTGCAGGTTTAGGCGGCGGAACAGGCACAGGCGCAGCGCCCACGATAGCCGAAATCGCGAGAAAGCGAAACGCAATAACCGTAGGTGTCGTAACAACACCCTTCCGTATCGAAAAAGGACGCATGAAAAATGCACTGCACGCGTTAACTGAGCTTAGACGCGAATGCGACACCGTAGTAGTTATCGACAACAACAAACTAATGCAACTCGTACCCCAAATGCCCATAAACGAAGCCTTTAAAGTCGCAGACCAAGTTTTGGCCAACATGATAAAAGGAATAGTAGAAACAATCTCCGCACCCAGCCTAATCAACCTCGACTTTGCAGACTTCAAAACCATCGTCAAACGCGGCGGCATTGCGGTGGTTGGCATCGGCGAATCTGATGCGCCTAACCGTGCAGAAGAAGCTGTGAAAAAAGCCTTGCGCAGCCCACTGCTCGACATTGACTATGCAGGCGCTACTGGCGCATTAATACACGTCACTGGCGACAATCAAATGACCATCGAAGAGGCAAACAGGGTGGGCGAAATCGTGACTGAAATGATGCATAACGATGCGCTCGTCATATGGGGCGCTCGCGTTAATCCGCAGAATAGCGGTACATTAAAAGTAACCTTAGTCATGACAGGAGTAAACTCGCCCTACTTGTTCAGCGGATTCGGAACCATAGCCCCGCAGCTTTACAACTTGGAACCCTACACCCACGAAACCGACAAACCATTAACAATAGATCTAAAACTCGATCAGCTCGAAAACTTCGGAAAATAATCTATTTTTTTCTAAAAATTCCTTTTTCCTCTTTTTAATCGAACTAGCCAAGGGATAGCCTTTCCGTAAGCTTCGACTTTCCCCTTTTTTATTGCTGAGATTATCTCGTCTTTCTCCAAGTCTGCATCTACTAAACTGTAAGCCATCCCAATCTCGAGTGCGGTGTGAGCGTCGGTTCCGCCAGTTTGCGGGAGGCTTAATCTTTGTGCGATTTTGCGGTTTATGTAATTTGAGAAACGGAAGGGAAGAGAGGAGGCGTTTATCACTTCAACAGCGTCAAACTCTGCTGTTACGTGTCTTCGCAGTTTCCCCCGATAAATCGCCGTTGGATGTGCTGCGATTGCTATGCCGCCCGCCTTGTGAATGTTTTCTATTGTCGTAGTCACGTCAAGTTTTGGCGGAATTCTTTCCCTCACATCGATTCCCAAAACATGACCGTAGAGTGTGCTCACTTCGATTCCAGGAATAATAAGGAAATCCTTGTTTCTGCTTAACCTTAAGGCGCCTTCAAAAACGTCGTGGTCGGTGACTGCGACGGCGTTTAAGCCGCGTTTTTTTGCCCAAATTATGAGTTCTTTGGGTGTTATCGTGGAGTCATAGGAGTAGAAAGTGTGTACGTGTAGATCTATTTTCAGTGGCAAGCAGCGTCACTTTATTTTGCTGCCTACCATAACCGTGCGGTCTGGCTGAAGAACCGAAACAACGTTACCATCTTGTGCTGCGAGTATCATTACCTGTGATTCCAGACCGAAGATTTGGCGAGGCTGCAGGTTCACGATTATAGCAACATTTCTGCCTTCCAGTTGTTTTGGCTCGTAGTGTTTGGCTATCCCCGCGACAGCTTGCTTGATTTCTCCTCCACCTATGTCGATGAGGAGTTTTATGAGGTTCGCTGACTTGGGTACATTTTCGACTTTAATGATTTTGCCGATTCTAAGGTCGAGTTTGGAGAAATCTTCGTAAGGGATTTTTTGCTGGTTCATCCTTATCTTCTCCAAGTTTTCTTGCAGTTCTTCCTCTTCTGCATCTATTTTGTTGAATAAAGGCTTTGCCTCGTTTATCTTATGCCCCGCTTCTAAGGGTTTTGTTGCGTCAGACCATTGGGTCTTAGCATCGTTTGGTAAGTTTAGTAGTGTTCTTAATTCTTTAGCTGTAAAGGGAATGAAAGGCTCAAGGATAATGGCAAGGGTTTTTATAATCTGCACTGCCACGTACAACACGTTCGCCGCTTTCTGTTTGTCGGTTTTCAGAAGTTTCCATGGTTCCTTCTCGTTTAGATACTGATTTCCTATGCGGCTGATTTCTATCACGCTTTTCAACACTGCTTGAAGTTTGCATTCTTCGCAAAGTTTCGCGGCGTTGGCGACTTTTTTTTCCACGTTTTTCAAAACGCGTTTGTCTTCAACTTCGAGTTTTGCTGGTTTGGGCACTTGCCCATCAAAGTGTTGGTTGATGAAGGTTAGTGTTCGGTGAATAAAGTTGCCCAGCGTGTCGTTGAGGTCGGCGTTGATTTTTTCTTTGAATTGTTCCCAGCTGAAGTTTGTGTCTTTTGTTTCTGGACGCGATGCCAACAAATAGTACCGCCAGTAATCGGCTGGAAAGAGTTGCAGTGCTTCGTCTATCCATATGCCTATGCGTTGGCTTTTGGAGAATTTTAAGCCCTGAAACTGGAGAAATTCTGTGGAAGACACGTTCCACGGCAGATTGTAACCCTCTTTTGTAGCTAGAAGCAAGGCTGGAAGAATTATCGTATGGAAGGGTATGTTGTCTTTTCCGATGAAATACAAAGTCTTGGTATCTTTGTCAAACCAGTATTCTTTCCAGCGTTCTTCTTCGCCGAGTTTTTTGAAGTATTCTCTGGTAGCTGAAACATAGCCCAGAACGGCTTCAAGCCAAACATAAATCGTCTTATTCTCAGCGCCTGGAAAGGGTGCAGGGATTCCCCACTTGTTGTCTCTTGTCACCGCTCTGGGCTTCAAGCCTTCCTTAATCACGTTTAGGCTAAAGTTTCGGGCGTTTTCTGGCAGCTGCTTATTGTTTTCAATGAATTTTCGGAGCGGTTCGGAGAATTCTGGAAGGTCAAAATACCAGTGTTTAGTTTTCTTCAAAATTGGCTTTGATTTGCAGATGGCACAGTGGGAATCGATTAGTTTGTTGGGCTCGAGTAAGCGTCCACATTGTTCGCATTGGTCTCCGCGGGCGTTTTTGTAGCCGCAGTGAGGGCATATTCCTTCGATGAATCTGTCGGGCAAATATCTTTCATCTTTCGGGCAGTATGGCAGTTCGGTTTCTTCTGAGAAGATATAGCCGTTCTCGTAGATTTTCAGGAAAGTTTTCTGCACGAATTCTTTATGCACTGGGCTTTCTGTGCGGGTGTAATTGTCAAATTGTATTCCCCATTTTTCGAATAGATCAACAACCAGCTTATGATTCTCATCCGTGAGCTGTTTCGGCGAGATTCCTCTTCTCACGGCTTCAACTTCGACGGGCGTTCCATGCTCATCGGAGCCAGTGACATAAAGAACTTCATCGCCTTTCAATCGGTAGTACCTGGCTACGGCGTCGGCTGAGAGAATTGATCCTATCAAAGTGCCTAAGTGAGGTATGTAATTAATGTACGGCCAGGCAGAGGCAACCAAAATCTTGGCGAGCTTAGTGCACCTCCGATTTGCCATATGTTCTTAATGGCACGAGTACTTAAACGCAACGGAAACTGGTTTTAAGTAAAAAAGAAGGAGTTTTATGGTGTGCTTTGGCTTGGCGGTGGCGGCGAGTAGGCTTCTTGGGGTTTGCGTGCTGACAGGAAGATTGCGGCGGCTATTAGGGCTGTGCACACTACTATGAGGATTATCAGAACGGCTTGGAGTAAAACTAGTGTGTCAATGCTGCTTACTGTGAATGGTGGGTTTGCTATGTTGACTGTGATTTGTCTTGAGAAGGTTCCTGCGTTGGTTGTTATGGTTACATCTATGTCGATGGAAGTGCCGTATGCAGTTCCTCGGCTGTCGTTCGGGATTTGGAGTGTTGTCGAGTTTGAGTATGCTGTGCCTGCGGTTACGACCTTGTTTATTATCATTGTTTGGTTTCCTTCCCAGTGGTTTTGGATGTAATTGAACCATGGGGTTTCGATGTTTACTTGATTAATCACGAGGTCAGATGATCTGGCGTTGAGCATCGTAAAATGGATGGTTATGGTGTCTCCGGGTTGATACTGTGTTTTGTCAGCCCACAAGTAAATGTTGACGTTGCCTGGCGAAAATGCTGCGCTTGCCATTGGAATCAGTAAACCAAATGCGAATAGCAATGCAACTATGGAGATTTTTTTGTTCAAGTTTTTTCACCTTTCCTTCAAATTTCAAACCAGACAATATTTAACACTTGTTAACTTCGAATCAGCATCCAACGGAGAATTTTTTGTAGTGCGGTGTGAGGTTCGTTTTCTTCCGTGTGTATCTGCTTTGTACGCCTCTAGACCCTCTTCCATATATGATACTATTAGGATCCAAATATGCTGCAAATATGCCGAGTGAACTTGTGGTTGTGTGTAGTTTTTCTGACGCATAAAGTATGATATTGGTAGTCAGAATGTTTTCTAGAGTATAACCCGAGGTTATCAATGATGCGGATTGGGTTCTTTGTTTGGGAGTATCCGCCTTCCATAGTTGGCGGGCTCGGTACTTATGCCGAGTATATTACGCGTGAGTTTGTCGCGATGGGTCATGACGTTACCGTTTTTACTATGAATTCGGGCAACCAGAAAACACGTGAAGTGGTGAAGGGCGTTGAGGTTCACAGGCCTATAAAGGCTGACGTGAGTAATGTTTTTCCCATGTTCGTCACGGAAGACCTTAAAAAATGGGGTACTAACATTCGTTTTTTCAACGACATCTTCATCTACAACGTGCTCAGCGCCACGAAATTCATCAACAGCCTCATCAAAAAAGAAGGCTACAAATTCGACATCGCCTGCGTGCACGATTGGCTAAGCAGCATAGCAGGAATCATCGTCAAAAACGAAACAAAGGTTCCCGTAACGTTTCATGTGCACAGCACCGAGTGGGGCAGAAGTGGCGGTCCTGGCTCGAGTGTTGTTTCTCACCTTGAGACAGCTACGGCGGAGATGGCAGACCACATAATTACAGTTAGTCATGCCATGAGAGA
>DATKLC010000160.1:0-1544 GCA_035542635.1 Candidatus Krumholzibacteriaceae bacterium
TGATACGAGGGCAGCGTATCCACAGCCAGTGAAGTGGAAACCGGTGCAGTTGAACACGAGGTCATCCCACCAGCAGATTGCGTGGACGGTTAAGTTGATGGAAACCGGTAAGACCAGCGCGGGTTGAACCCAGCAATTCCCGCTCTAATGCACCGGGATCAGGAGCTAATTGATTAGTAACTACACAAGAATCATCACGACAAAAACTACCCTTAGCTTCCTCGGAAGCCATCATGAACAGATCTCATTTTAACCACTTGCTTTCAACACACTCATGCATCAAAATAACTACAGATCCTAACAAGAATTACGAGGTGTCTGGTTGCAATACACCACCCTTATGTCCATAAATAATTGCTCACCATAAACTCTCCCAACCCATAACAAAATACTCCTTACACAATCCCTTTAACTTATCCCATAAGGAGGTTTTGGAACGAAATTGTTGGCGAGCTGTGTTAAATAAATTACAGCACAGCTCTTGCACCTGATCAACCAGAAAGGCGAGCATCATCAGTAGCCCAAACACCGTCGCCAAATGCTTCTGCCCATGGCCATAGTTGTGTTCCAACTGGTAGCCTTGATGCTTCAGTGTGTTAAATGTCTCGTTTTCAATCTTCCACCGACCTCGACCTCCTCTCATCACAGGATAGACATTATCTCGGCATAGTTTCAGATCCGTTAGCCATGAAAAATTATACTCTTTACCCTCCCGTATTTCCCAATAATCCAAGTAATTTACTAGAATATCAGGATGGGATTTATTGAACGGTAATCGGTTCATCCAGCGGTAGCCCCGGACAATTCCCTCCTTGTCCACTTCCTCGAATTCTTCATACACACCGCTATTTAATCGCTTCCGGACCGCCTCGAACAGCGACACCTGGTCGCTCGGTTTGACCACGATAATGTAATTATACTTGAGTCTTTTCAATAACTTAATATGGGGACCATCGGCCGACAGGCTGTCTTCCACCACGATCATCGGTAACTGCGGAAACGCTTCGCGCAACGCCGGTAATAGCCGTTTACTGGCATTGCTTTCGCAGTCATTTTTACTCACACCATCTTGGCGCGTGACCGGCTCAGGAAATAAGGGCAGCACCTGCTTTTTGTCAGGATGGACAATCACGGCTCCTAATAATTGATGATAATATTCGCTTTCACCATTTCGATGCTGCTTTTCACAGCAGTCGGCACAACTGATCTTGGAAGAAGAAAAATGACCCGTTCCATCCAGGTTGACTAGAAACCCACCTAAATAGCAATATTTTTCCAGTACTCCTTGCGATTGTAATTGCTGGTGAAGATGAATAAAAGGCGCTCGCAACTCAGTCGGCGAGACCTTATCCAATACCGTTCGCATCTGCGTATCACAGGGGGCTTGCGCGACACCATAGAGACTTTTTAAATTCGCTCGAACCCGCTCCTCACAACGTTGCTCATCAAACTTTAATAAGGAGGGATATTTTAGTCCAAACACCGCTAAGCCTGACATCAATACATCCGGTAAGGAAAACTGCTGACCGCTATTGCGATAGTCA
>DATKLC010000161.1:0-1598 GCA_035542635.1 Candidatus Krumholzibacteriaceae bacterium
TTCCAACGCCGATAAGCCCAACGCCTGAGCGCTCTATCTGCTTAGCACTCTGCGTCAATTCGGCTTCCATTTCTAAATCGCCTGAAGGATAAAAATCTGAGACGGCGACGATTATTTTTGCCTGTTCCGTGTGTTGCCGCAGTTCGTTCGAGACAATCTTTAACCCATCTGGCAAATAAGATAGCCCGCCATGCTTCAAACCACCGATGCGGGCGCGAACGCGGGTTGAGTAGTTTTCGGTAAAGTCTTTGATTATGTAGAACTTGTCGCTGAAGGCGAACATTCCCCATGCTGCGCGGTTTAGGATGAGGTTTTTTGCCGTTTCAGCAAGGCAGAGTGCGATGCCGCGGACTTCACCTGTGAAGAAGTCGAGGCTGTGACTTGCGTCGATTATTATCGCCCATGCTTCTTCTCTCGATTGGTATTCTTCGCGGACGAAGATGTCTGTGCGTTGACTCTTGCTGGCGACTATCTGTATGGCTTCTTGCAAGTCAACGAGTCCGCTCTCTTGTTTGAAGTCTTCGCCTGTTATGTTTTTTAGCAGTCGCAGTTTTTCCATAACACGTCGTACAGGACCCGAGAGAAGCTGCTTGGAGCGCAGGTATTCGGTGTAGTCTTCTTTTGGGAATTCGATTCCCGAAAAACGTGTGCTGGCTAATATTTCTTTGTAGTTGTCCAGAATCTTTTGCTGATGTGCTTCTTTTGCTTCCCACGCTGAGAAGGCTTGGCTGGTTTCGCGTTCGCAGCTTTCGTCGATGAACACGTTTGAGCCGAGCTTGGAGAAAGCCAATTTGAGGGTGTTGTTGAATTCTTCTTCTGTGGCGGTTATGTTCTTGCGGTATACCGAATTACCATTGTAAGTGTCCGTGTAGGGCAATGACACCACACTGGGTGGTTTTCCGTATTCGTAGAGTTTCCAGTGAATTTTGTCCGCGATTTCCAGCTTGTCAAGAGTTGAGGAGTTGTGGTTGTTTTCTGTGAGTTGCTTTGACGTTATGTCTTCTATTTGTCGTAGATGTTGAACTATTTCTTCTGTGTCTTTCTGCATCTGTTTCGGAATGTTTCCCTTGCTTTTTCCCACAGTATAATTTGAGAGAATCGACGTCATTATTCGGTGAGAGTCGTCGAATATTACTTGGGTGGGTTTTAGGCGTAAATATGCGATGGTGTTTGCGAGGGCCATGTCAGGAATGAGGGGTGACCAGAGAGTTTTAACATGCGCTGCAACGACGGCGTCTTCTATTATACCTGCGACGTATAAGGCGAGATTTGGGTCTTTATTCTTTGCCCATTTGGTGTAAGATTCAAACCCAGATGTTGCTACATGCAGGCTTAGGTGATAAATGGAAGCCCTGAACAGTTGCCACATTACGCTTCGGTGAAACGGGTTGTTCGTTTTCAGCAGAAGCCCCTGAAAATCAACCGTGTTCTTTGATACTCGCCGAGGTTCTGGCACGCAGATCACATAGCCTTCACTGTCTCTACCAAAGCGTGGAAACATGACATCATCACGGACGAGAACCTTCACTTCTTCGTGTTTCTTCTTGGTAATCTGAAAAGAAGTCGCCCACGCATAATCGAAAAAGTCCAAGGCTGTT
>DATKLC010000162.1:0-4421 GCA_035542635.1 Candidatus Krumholzibacteriaceae bacterium
TTTGGAGTAGGCTACCTGATAACGCTTGAGGGGAAAACTGTCTATCACGCTGGCGATACGGACTTTACACCCGAAATGCGACAATTCGAAAACATAGATGTTGCTCTGCTACCCAGCGGAGGCACATACACGATGGATAATGAAGAAGCGACCTTAGCTGCAATTGCTATTAATCCCAAAGTTGTCATTCCAATGCATCGGTGGGACACAAATCCTGAAGAGCTAAAAAAGCTGGTAGAAGCAAATTCGAAAATCAAAGTGCTGTTGTTAAAAGAAGGTGAACAGTACCAAATTTCTTAGCATAACCCTCTTTATCACTTCTTCTCTAGGCGACGATTATGAAAAGAACTCATGTGTTCGACCCAAAGCATGTCGCTGTTTTGGAAATGGAGCAGAGAAAACTCTGGGAAAATCCCGACCAAATTCTTGGCTTGGTAGAAATCAGACCCGACTTTGTTGCGGCAGATTTAGGATGCGGCAGTGGCTTTTTCACTCTTCCGCTCGCAAAGAAAGTTAAGAAAGTTTATGCCATCGACGTACAGAAAGAGATGCTCGAAATCCTTGAACAGAAAATTCGAAAACAAAAAATCAGGAATATTGAGCTTGTGCTTTCTAAAGAGAATGAGCTCCCCTTAGAGAATGAAAGTGTTGAGCTTCTGATTACAGTGAACACGCTTCACGAGTTCGGTGACAAGGAGAGAATGATTAAGGAAATGCACAGAGTGCTAAAACCGACGGGAAAAGCATTGATTGTTGATTTCAAAAAAGAGAACACAGGCTTTGGTCCTCCAGTCTCTATTCGTGTTTCGAAAGAACAAGCGATTACACTCTTTGAGAAAAATGGCTTCAATACTGTAAAGACCATGAATTTGCCTTTTCATTATGCCTTGGTATTTTCTAAATAGCGTCTCTTTCCTTATTATCGCCAGTTTTCCCTATTAACACCTTTTTTGCGATGTTGCTTATTGACTGTTTAGATTAGGCGGAAGTCCTCTTTTATCGTCGTCAAGACCACATGGGTGTTGGCTCGTTCCACGTAAGGCAAGGATAACAGCCTTTTGGTGAATTTGCTCAGATCATCGCGGTTCTTGAATTTCGCGATTACGAAAGCGTCCGTTAAGCCTGTTACGTCGTACACGCTGCAGACGTTTGGAAGCCGTGCGATTTCGTTCTCCATTTCCAAAAGTCTCCCCTTAGAAACCGTGATTTCCGTGACAACAGTTAGTTCGTATCCGAGTTTTTCGTGGTCGGGTATGATTGAATAGCCTTTTATCATGCCCGCTTCTTCCATCTTCTTAATGCGAGAAAGAGCGGTGCCGACGGATATGTCGCATTGTTTGGCTATCTGACGCGACGAGAGTCGCGCGTCCGCAGTTAATGCTTTCAATATTTGGACATCTGTCTCATCTAACTCCATAATCCCATCGTCCTAGTTAAACACTCATCCAGATACAACAACCTCTATTTAACATTTGTCGCTAAATTCATTAGAAATACTTTTATATTTACAGAAATAATGGACTTAGCTATAAAATTGTCCGAAGGAATTAGAATGCCACAAGCCACATTTCATGCAAACCATGACCTTGAGACTTGCTTGAAACTCGTTAGAAACGCCGACTATATACTGCTTCAAATCACTGACTTGGCTGGATTCTTCAAGGGTAGAACGATACCCGCTGAAGAGGCGCGAAACGCTTTAGAAGAAGGCGTGGGCTTTGACGGGTCATCCCTCTTGGGCGGCGTCAGTATAGACAAGAGCGACATGGTCATGAAACCCGATGCTTCCACGTTCGCCGTTTACCCATACTACTTCTATGACAAAAGCGTTGCAAGCTTCATCTGCGACATGCAGCAACCTGACGGCAAACGGTTCGAAGGCGACCCGAGGTACATTTGTCAGAAATCTATGGAAAAGGCGTTAGCTGGAGGCTATGAAGCTACAGCTGCGGCTGAGTTAGAGTTTTATCTCGTGCAAAAAGATGAAAACGATCAGGTTTTGCCGGTTGAAAATTACGTCATAGACAAGCAACGCTATTTCGACATCGCACCTGACAGGGATGCCACAGAAGCATATCGAATGGACTTGTCAAACGCGCTGTTCACCATGGGAATCACCGTGGAAAGGCAGCATCATGAGGTGGGTTCAGCGCAGAATGAAATCACGTTCAAGTATTCAAACCCACTCACCACTTCGGACAACATACTGCGCTACAAGTTCGCAGCCAAAGCCGTGGCCAACAGAAAATACAGTTGGATAGCCACCTTCATGCCTAAACCGTGGAAAGGCAAAGCAGGCAGTGGCATGCACATTCATTTGGGGCTCTTCAACCCGAAAACAGGCAAGAATCAGTTTTTTGATTCGAAAAGTTATGGGCACATCTCGCAGAAGTGCAGGTACTTCATCGGAGGCATACTGGAGCATGCGCGTGCTTTGTGCGCTGTCGTGGCGCCTTCGGTGAACAGTTACAAACGCCTAGTGCCAGGCTACGAGGCGCCAGTGTACGTGGCATGGAGCAAGAGAAACCGTTCCGCCCTGATTAGAGTACCCGAGTATTTTCCTGAGAAAGAAAAAGAAGCCAGGTTCGAGTTCAGATGTCCAGACCCACTCTGCAATCCTTACCTCGTTTACACGGCAGCGCTCACCGCTGGATTAGACGGCATCAAAAAGAAGATTGACCCCGGCGACCCCTTGGATGTGAACGTTTATCATCTAAGCGCGGCAGAAAGGAAAAAGCTAAAAATCAAGGTGTTGCCGTCTTCGTTGAAAGAAGCTTTGGAAGAGTGGGAAAGCGACGGAATTTGTGTTCAAGCCTTAGGAAAGGAGAACGCAGAGAAGTATGTGGCGCTTAAGATGCAAGAGTGGAAAGAGTATGAGCCTCATATGCCAAGTGATAAGAGCGAAGTGACTTCTTGGGAGCTGCAGAAGTACCTCTACACATAGCTGCACTATAATTTACGGCTTTGTTCGCCGCTACTGTCTAACTCTTTTTCCATCACGTCTGCCAAGTATTTGAAGGAAAGATTTCGAAGTATGCTATCACTTTGCAGGCTAACGATAAAAGATACCGGACGCTCTAGGTATTCTTCCCAGTATTCTCTTAGCTCTTGCATAAACTTGGCATAGTCTGAATAGCTCTTGTGGACAGAGACGCACATACGGTCCCAGTTCATGCCTGTGCCCGTAGAAACGAATAACATGTTTGGATGTTTCGCGAGGAAGGTTTTTGTTTCCTGCACTCTCTCCTCGGCATATTTGTCATATTTCCATCGGGCAAAAGTGAAAGCCAAGATTTCGAAGCCGAGTTTGTTCAGGTCCGGTGTGGCTGTGTACTCGATGAGCCTCTCTTTTTCGATTAGTGCTCTTCTTCGTGTGATAGTGGGTTGAGATACATGGAGAATTTCGGAGAGTTTTCTGTCACTTAATCGTGAGTTTTTTATTAGTTCGAAAAGAATTTTGTAGTCGATTGGTCTAAGTTCCTTCATGTTTCAACTGTTAGTTCGTTTCACAATATAAACGTTGACGCTCTGTACAAAACGCGTTTTTACAGCTACAAAACTGAACCGATGCAGCCAAAATCACATTATGGCACGTTTTCTGTCGGTTGTTCGGGTTGTTTTTGTTCTGGCTGTTGAGGCTGGTCTGGTTGTTGTGTTGGTTCTTGTTGTTCTGGTGGTGTTGTTTGCGGTTGTGGTTCTGTCGAAGGCTGTGTGGTTGATGGTGGCGAGGCGGGTTGTGGGTTTTCTTGTGTTGTTTCAGGTTCTTGGTTTGGTTCTGGGGTTGTCGGTGTCTCGGGAGCAGGCTGCGGTGCTTCTTCTTGTAGGAGTGAAGTTGGTTCAGTGGATGGAGTTTCTTGAGCGTTTGTTTGTGGCTCTTGGGTTTGTGTCGCCTCTTCGTGCGTCTGCGAAGATTCTTGCTGTGGCTGTTCAGTAGGTTGTTCAGCAGGCTGTTGTGCATCCTGAGTGGATGGTTCGGATGGTGGTTGAGGTCCCTCTGCAGAAGCGGGCGGCATGCTAGCGCGTCTGTTCATGAGCCAGAACGCTATCAGCAGCACTAATAGCATCATGCCTAAAGCTAAGGCTATCAAACCATAAAATGGGATTACATAGAGCGTAGCCGCCTGACTGTCAGCACCCGCATAGTTCGCGTTTCCAGACCAGCTTGCCTGTACATAATAAATTCCACCACCCTGTGGTCTCCATTGATAGACGAAGTGTCCGTTAGAGTCAACATCAACCGTGCCCAAAGCCTGCCAAACTCCGCCGAACGAACTCACGTAAATGCTCACAGTTTGCGCAGCTGAAGGTGAAACAGTCCCGGCGATGTTGATTGCGCTGTTTTCCATGGCAAATGTTGAAGAGATAGAGATTGAAAGCTGCGAAGGACTCAGCGTCTTGTAACTCGCCGAAACCTGTCCAGG
>DATKLC010000163.1:0-1220 GCA_035542635.1 Candidatus Krumholzibacteriaceae bacterium
ATTAGGACTTACGCAAAGAAATAGGGTGCATTCACGTTTTGGGGCAAGCTCCCTGAATTTCCAAAACTGTCCAGTGCGAGGGGCTGAATTCCCAGGCCAATGAAAAACCTGCCCCAGAATTAAAATGTACCCAAGAAATAGGCAGACTTGACGAGAACAGGGAAACAAGAGTATGTTTGGAAATTATGGAAGGAAACAAACTCCGTGTCTCTCGTCTGGATTACTGCCAGTATTTGTTGAGCAGTCAGATCAACTATACGTTGACCAATTTTGCCGATCACACCGAGAAATTTAGTCATGATGCCATCAACCGGTATTTGGGTGGAGAAAAAATCACCCCTCACCTGGTATGGGAAAATGTGAAAGGACAGGTGGTCCAAATTCCGGAAGGGTATCTGGTGTTCGATGATACGGTTGTGGATAAGAATTTTTCGTTCAAAATGGATTTGGTACGACGACAATACAGTGGGGATGCGCATGGGATCATCAAAGGGGTCGGGGTGGTGACCTGCGTGTATGTCAACCCCGATCTCGACCAATTCTGGATCCTGGACTATCGAATTTATGATCCCGACGGGGATGGCAAGACGAAGCTGGATCATGTGCAGGATATGCTGACCCACTGCGTTTTTCAGAAACAGTTGCTGTTCCGGTTTGTGTTGATGGATAGCTGGTATGCAACCAAGGATATTATGCTCTTCGTTGAAGGCTTGCAAAAAATCTATTATTGCCCGCTCAAGGACAACCGTCAGGTGGATGATTCGGGCAGAGAGCAGCCCTACCAGCGTGTGGATGGATTGCAATGGTCTCAGGCTGAACAGGAACAGGGTAAAGTGGTCAAAATCAAGGGCTTTCCCAAGGAGCATAAGGTGAAACTGTTCCGGGTAGTGCTGTCGACCCAGCGCACGGACTATATCGTGACCAACGATTTTGCTCAAGATGACACGCAGGCTGTCCAAAAAGTGTGTAGCTTGCGCTGGAAGATTGAGCAGTTTCACCGCGAGACCAAGCAACTCACTGGACTGGAAGGCTGCCAATGTCGTAAAGCGCGGATCCTCAGAAACCACATTGGCTGTGCAATCTTGGTCTGGGTCCGGCTCAAACAGGTGGCTCATGAAACGGAACGAACGATTTATCAGGTCAAACATGGATTGCTGTCCGATTATCTGCGTCAACAATTGAAATCACCGGCAATTCGCATGACGCTTGCGTAAGTCCTA
>DATKLC010000164.1:0-10267 GCA_035542635.1 Candidatus Krumholzibacteriaceae bacterium
TTCTTTTCGTGCTAGCCATTTTTCTCGTGCCTCTGCTAATTTTAACGGTTGTCCTTTATCTCGCTGGACTCTTGGTTGTCGGAGGACGACGGGCACGATTCAGCGACGCCTTCCTCATCGCCTTCTTAGGAACGATAATTGGCACGATTACCTCCTTGTTCATTCCATCTTTCCTCCTCCTACTCGTGATAGAAATCATCGTTTGGCTGGCTTTGATTAAGCATTTTTATGAAACTGGATGGTCTGGCGCCTTGGCAGTGGCGATACTCTCTGTCATAGTGTTCATCGTTATTTTGTTCATCTTGGCGGCGGTATTCGCGATTTCTTTTGTTTTGTTTGAGAAGTTTTTACCTCTCTTTTTGCTTTCCTTAGGTTAACCTGGAGATGAGTTATGGATCCTAAGAAAAAGACGATTTTGCTAGGGTTAATGGTTCTCGGCTTCTTGGGGTTAGCATACGTGGAAAATTTGGCTTTCTTCAATTACGCTGGCGCCGTGTTTTTTAACCCGCCTCTTGCCGTGCTTGCCGTTTTTGTACATAACGTGCTGGTTATCTCACTTATTCTGCTAAGCATGACGTTTTACGTGGGGCTGGTTGTGAATGGTTTCTTTTCTAAGAGTGAGCATGAGTATGTTGTGCTTGAACATCCACGTGTTTTCGCGCTCGTTTTTACCCTAGTAATCATTGCCGCGAGTATTCTGCGTGCGAGCATGATTGTTTACAACGAAGTCAGAATCGACACTTTAGCGTTCATATTGCTGATGAGCCTGCCAAACGGTATCATAGAAGGCTACGGAATCTTTCTAACCCTACAAAAAACCTTCAAACAAAGCATGCAAACCAAAGACTTGCTCTTCATTTACGGCTTATTCTTTGTTGCGGCACTCGTGGAAGTCGGCTTCATCAATGGACTACGCTTCATTAAACCCTAATCAACGTTAGCAAAGCCTATATTGAATGGGATAGATAGAATTGAATTGTGCAGACGAATAAGGACGATAATGATTACATATTGAAAGGGTTAAACAATCGTTCTATCTCTCGTCGGCTGTCATGATAAAGAATTTTATTTGTTTAACAGGTTTGTTCGCCTTTAGCCTGTCAATTAAGCTTTTGAGCCGCTTTGAGGGCCCTTTGATTACCATAACTTCGAGACAACTGGTTTCGGTCAGATGCGAATGAAGGTATGCTGTAATCATGTCGCTAAATTCATGTTGGAGCCTAAATAGTTCCTCGTTTTGTTCTTTCTTTTCGTAAAGTACTGTAATAGTGGCGATTATGTTGCCTTTTAGTTTGTCAAGTTCTTTGTACTCAGTTATGTAACCGCGGATGGCTTGCCTGAGCACTTCCGACCTCGTTGCGTATTTCTCCTCTCCAAGAACGGCTTCCAACTCTTCGAGCAGCTCTTTCGGCAATGAAACGCTGATTATGCTCATATGCTCACCTACTTTCATAATGGTGTTGTTTCGTTCTAATAAGATTATTAATTGGATGTGATTCTGATCCGATGAATTCCATTTTCCAATCATGGAAATGCCATTATGCAATCAGTTGAACGACGACAAGCTAAAACTTATTAAAAAAAAGACAAAATTTAATAACTTCCTTGGCTGATGTTCCTTAAAGAAGGATCTACTTACATGCGAAAAATGACTTACGTAATCGTCGCAGTTTTGGTGTTATTGATTGTTATAGGAACGGTTTTAGGCTTGTATCTTTCAAACCGCCTAAGACCCAGTAGTTCAACTTTAAAAGTGCTCGCAACATTCTATCCATTGTACGATTTCGCCCAGAATGTAGGTGGCAACAAAACTGATGTCTCTATACTTGTGCCAGAAACCGTTGACGTACACGATTTTGAACCCACGCCGTCTTCCGTTGCAGAAGTCGCTGGTGCAGACGTATTAATCTATAACGGAGCTGGACTAGAACCATGGATTTCACAGATAGTCAGCGCATCCGAAAACACAAAATTGATCCAAGTAGACACGAGCCACGGGATCCAACTCCTCCAAGTGTCACCAGAATTCCAAAGGAACAACCAGACATTTGACCCGCACATCTGGCTTGACCCCGTACTGGCAAAGCAACAGGTCAACAATATTCTTCAAGGATTAATCAGAGCCGATTCCGCTGACAGCCAATACTTCACCCAAAATGCCGAAGCCTACAAAGTCAAACTCGACACCTTAAATTCTGAAGCAGTAAACGCCACAACAAACGTTGCGACCCGTTACTTCGTAACGTTCCATGAAGCCTTCGCCTATTTCGCCAAACGATACGATCTAACTCAAATTCCCATTGCAGGGCCATTCCAGGAGGAGCCCACGCCCAGCGACATACAAAACGTCATCGACGCAACTCGTCAATACCATCTTCTCTATGTGGGGTACGAATCGCTTGAAAACCCAGCAATTTCACAATCGATCAGTCGCGATACGAACGCCACTTTAATATTGATGAATCCCATAGAAGGACTGACAGCACAGCAAAAGGCTGCCGGAAAAGACTATATCAGTTTGATGCAAGAGGATATAGCGAATATTGGATTGGCGTTGAGCCATATTGGAACAAGTTAACCCAATTGTAGAAATACGCGACCTCAGCGTCAGGTACCCAAACGGAGTCTTGGCGCTCGAAGACATAAACGTCGACGTAAATGAGAGAGACCTCATCGCCTTAATAGGACCCAACGGCGCAGGAAAATCTACTCTCCTAAAAGTCATTCTCGGGCTGATAAAGCCAACAAGCGGCTCAGTGAAACTCTTTGGCACCCAAGAGTTAAGTAAGAATCTCAAATACGTTGGCTATGTTCCGCAAAGTGCACAAGCCAGAGACTCAAACATGCCGTTCAGCGTCTATGAAACAATCATGCTCGGGAGAACCCCTCACGCAGGGTTGTTTCATGGATTCGGCGCTCAAGACAAGCAGAAAGTGGAGGAAATGCTGAAACTGTTTGGAATTTACGACCTTAAAGACAGAAAAATAGGTCAACTTTCCGGCGGGCAATCTCAACGCGTTTTTCTGGCAAAAGCTGTGGTCGGTGAGCCAAGACTGCTGTTGCTTGATGAGCCAACAAGCGGAGTGGACACTACTTCGAAAAGCGAGTTCTACAACGTAATCGAGCGCCTAAACAAGGAAAGAGGAATAACCGTAATTATATCTTCTCATGACATAGGCGTAATAACAAAAATAGTCAACAGGGTTCTTTGCATAAACAGGACGCAGTTCTTCTGCGGCGAAAACGCAGATTTCTCAGCGAGTATTGAGATTCCTAAAATGTACAACCACGCAGTGGAGCTTATGAAACATGATGATCACCCTTGATCTTCTATCCCTCCTTCAGGCGGGCTTTATTCAACGCGCCTTTATGATAAGCATTATAATCGCAGTCCTTAGTTCGGTGCTCAGCATCTTTATTGTTTTGAAGAAAATGTCCTTAATAGGCGACGGCTTGGCGCATACTGCCTTTGGTGGTTTAGCGTTAGGATACTATCTCAACATTAATGCGCTCTGGACTGCAGCAGTTACAGTTATCTTAAGCTCATTGGGCATCACAAAAGCAATGCGCTCCACAAAGGTCGCTGGCGACGCTGCAATTGCTGTATTTATGCAACTTGGTCTTGCTGGCGGCATAGTCCTGATAAGCGTCAGTAGGGGTTTTGGCATCAATCTTGAGAGCCTGCTCTTTGGAAGTGTCTTACTAGTCAATTTTGACCAGATAATCGCCGCTTTGATTACTTCAGCAATCACGCTGGGAATTATTTTTCTGTTCTTTAAGGAGCTGGTCTACGTGATTTTTGACGAAACCCAAGCTAGAGCTGCGGGAATCAAAACATGGTTCTTCGATTACCTCATCAGCGTGCTCGCAGGGATTGTCGTGATTGTCGCAATACCCATCATGGGAGTTTTGCTTATTTCAGCACTTCTTGTTTTACCTGCACTTACGAGCATCCAGTTATCGAAATCATTTCGGCAAACAGTCATCCTTTCTCCAATAATCGGGCTCATTACAGTAATATCAGGCATGTTCATGTCGATCATAATCGATGCTGCACCAGGCGGCACCATCGTATTAGCTGGCTTAGCCATCCTAGGAACAGTTTTCTTATTGAAACGAATTCAAAGTTTTTTTGAAAAATCCAGAAAAACGAGCGTGAACTGACCTCAGCGTAAATAGCAAAGTCGTGTTGTGTCTTCTATCATCAAGTGGAAAACAGAATAACTCGTTTCTCTTAAATATAAAAAACACGAAATTCGCACGATGGTGGCAGAGTTGAAAACGGCGATAGTAGTGGTTGACATAATAAACGATTTTGTAACAGGCGTCCTTGGAAGTAAACGCACAGAAAGGATTATTCCTAGAATGTTCGACGCAGAAATAACTACCATAGAAAAATTGTTAAAGCAACTGGGCTAAGAATAGACAATTATGTCACGCTTTCACATCGCGTCGGGTGAAGAAATCAAACGCGCCCAAACCACAGACATCTATTTTGTCCGCACTGAAAAAATCCTCAAAGCCAAAAAACGCGATAAAATTCCAGTAGTAGCAGACGTTACTGCAAGCGGGTTACCGAAGAACTGGCAGTGGGGCGTCATCTGCGGCATAGAGGAAGAAGCCAGACTGTTTGAAGGCATTCCGACAAACGTTTACGCCATGCCCGAAGGCACCATTTTCACGCCCGAAGATTACAGAGGCTTCCGCATACCCGTGATGATGATCGAAGGACCATACGGCGCCTTCTGCCTCTACGAAACCCCAATGCTAGGGCTTCTTTGCCAAGCCTCAGGAATAGCCACCGAAGCCGCAAGAATCAGAAAAGCTGCGGACAACAAAACACTCTTGTCCTTCGGAATTCGCCGCATGCACCCCGCGCTCTCGCCGATGATTGACCGCGCGGCGTACATCGGAGGCTTCGACGCTGTCTCCAGCCTCAGCGGCGCCAAAGCAATAGAAGCCGAACCGTCAGGCACTATGCCACACGCTCTAATCATAGTGGTCGGCGACCAAGTGAAAGCTTGGAAAGCCTTCGATCAAGTCGTGGAGAAAGACGTGCCAAGAGTAGCTTTAGTGGACACCTATTTTGACGAAAAGATAGAGGCGATTATGGCTGCCGAAGCGCTTGGAAAACGATTAGACGGCGTAAGATTAGACACGCCTGGCTCAAGGAGAGGTAACTTTGCCGAAATCGTGAAAGAAGTCCGTTGGGAACTTGACCTGCGAGGTTTTAAGCATGTCAAAATCTACGTTTCAGGCGGACTAAACGAGGAGAGCATAAAAACGCTAAGCGAAGCGGGTGCAGAAGGATTTGGAGTAGGCACTAGCGTCAGCAGCGCGGCGACAATAGACTTCGCCATGGACATCATAGAGAAACAGGGTAAACCCTGCGCGAAGAGGGGCAAAATCGGCGGCAAGAAACAGGTGTGGCGCTGCCAAAAATGCCAAACCGACGTATTACAACCGTTCAAGCAGCGTCAGCCACGATGTCCGAAATGCGGAGGCAAAACAACGCCTCTACTACAACCGTTGGTCAAAAACGGAAAAATCGTCGCCAAGCTTCCCAAACCAAAAGAAATCCGACGATACGTGTTAGAGCAATTGGAAAAGTTCTCAATAGAAGGCGCTAAGACATGAACCCTAGGGCTTTCAAGTCTCGCCTGAGGTCTTCTTCCCACGTTTTCGTTTCCTGAGGTGGAAATTTGGCTTGCCAGTGCTCCGCCCAGTTGTTGATGCCTTTTCTGAAGTACCTCATTTCTCGAAGTTCTTTGTTTGCTTTTTCGTAGTAATCTCGCATGAGCTTTTCAGAAGGCATTACATACCTATTCTCATGCAGCACTGCCTCGCGTGGCCAGCGTGGACGCAATGGCGGCGACTCGTCAGGATAGCCCAAGCAAACAAGCACCAAAGGCAAAACATTCTTGGGAAGCCCCAGAAGGTCAGCAATTCTCTTCAACGCATTCCAAACAGAACCGATAAAAACCGAGCCCAAACCAAGAGCTTCGGCGGCAAGAACCATGTTCTCAGCCACTAAACCTGCATCGACCACGGTTGGAATAAACTTGCCTAAAGGTCCAAACTCGGTTTTTACACCCAGAATGTCAAAAAGTTTCAGTTGTCGCGCCATGTCAGCGCATACGATTATCCAGGTTGGCGCTTGTTCCATGCAGCTCTGTTTTCCAATTAGTTTGTAGATCTCTTTACGGAGTCCGCTGTCGGTTATCAACATGAAACTGTAGGTCTGCATACCGCAAGCTGTCGGAGCCCGCTGTCCCGCCTCGACAATCTGGTCAATCAACTCTCTGGAAACCTGTTTTCGCCTGAATTTTCGAATACTTCTTCGACTAAGTATAGTATCCAACGTGGAATTTTTCATTCCAATTCGCCTCTAGAAGATTAGGTTTTATAAATCCAGCGGAAATAAGTATTCCCCTAAGGGATCTGGTTGAAGACACAAATCGAAGAACCCAAACTCACTGTAAACGCCATAAAAGTTCTCGAAAGACGATACCTGCTGAAGGATTTGCAGGGACAAATTATTGAAACACCCGCGCAATTGTTTCGGCGCGTCGCAAAGGCTGTGGCGGCGCCTGAGGAAAAATTCGGCGCGAGTGAAGTGGAAATTAGAGAGCTGGAAGAAACATTCTACCGTTTAATGTTTAATTTGGAGTTTGTGCCGAATTCGCCCACGTTGATGAACGCGGGCACCGGCATTGGCCAGCTTTCCGCGTGCTTCGTCATACCCGTTGAAGACAGCATCCCAGGTATTTTCAACGCCGTGCGAAACATGGCTTCGATACACAAGTCAGGCGGAGGTACAGGATTCTCATTCTCTCATCTAAGACCAAAGGGTGACATCGTTAAAACCACCGAAGGCATGGCGTCAGGTCCCATTTCTTTTATGCGTGTCTTCGACGTGTCGACTGACGTGATAAAACAAGGTGGAAGGCGCCGTGGCGCAAACATGGGCATACTCCACATAACACATCCCGACATAATCGAATTTATCACGGCAAAAACACAAGAAGGATTCTTAACAAACTTCAACATTTCTGTCACTGTAACAGACGAGTTTATCAACGCAGTCAAAAATGATGGCCCACTCAAGCTCATCAACCCGCGGACGAAAAAAGTAGTAAAGGAACTCAAAGCCAAAGACGTCTGGAAGCTCATAGTTGAAAACGCTTGGAAAACAGGTGACCCAGGATTAGTTTTTATCGACGAAGTCAATAGGCACAACCCAACGCCGCAGGTGGGTCAGATAGAAGCCACAAACCCTTGCGGTGAACAGCCACTTCTTCCATACGAATCATGCAACCTAGGCTCAATTAACGTGGCAAAGATGTTGAGAGGCAACCAAATCGACTGGGAAAAACTGCGGCATACTGTACACAAGTGCGTGCAGTTTCTCGACAACGTTATAGAAGCAAACAGGTACCCACTCCCACAAATCAGCAAGATAACATACGGCAACAGAAAAATCGGACTCGGCGTCATGGGCTGGGCAGACTTACTCGTACAGCTTAAAATTCCGTACGATTCAGAAGAAGCCCTGAAATTAGGCGAGAAACTCATGAAATTCATCGAAGAAGAAGGACACAAAAAATCCAAAGAACTCGGCGAAATACGCGGTTCATTCCCCAACTTCAAAGGAAGCCTCTGGGAACAAAAAGGCTACAAGGCCATGCGAAACTCAACAGTTACCACAATAGCACCTACCGGAACGATAAGCGTTATCGCAAGCTGCAGCAGCGGCATTGAGCCAATGTTCGCCATCGCGTTCATCCGAAACGTTATGGATGGCACACAGCTTCTGGAGGTGAACCAGTACTTCGAAGATATAGCCAAAGAAAGAGGCTTCTACAGCAAAGAACTCATGGAAAAAGTCTCCCAACTCGGCTCAATAAAGATTTTCTCAGAAATTCCAGACGATGTGAAAAGAAATTTTGTCACAGCGCACGATGTCGCACCATCTTGGCATGTACGTATGCAGGCGGCTTTCCAGAAATACACGGACAACGCGGTTTCAAAAACAGTCAACTTGCCTAATACGGCTACTGTTAAAGACGTGGAAGACATCTACTGGATGGCATATGAACTGAAATGCAAAGGCATCACTGTGTATCGTTACGGCAGCAAAAAAGAACAAGTGCTATACATCGGCTCGATGGAGCTAAACAAAACAGCGCCACAAATAGTCACGGCAGACTCAGAATACGCAGGCGGATGCCCATGGCCATACTGCGCAGGCACTTAACAAAACCACATGCGTCATCTTTTTTGGCTCAAAGAAAAAGAGGGAAGAGTCGCTAGTCAATTGCTATGGATCAATGTGCGATTGGGCCGATTGGGCACTTTACCTTACCGAAGAGTAAGCGCGCAACCATTAGGGCAGTGTCTACTTGTACCAAGCCCGTGCCATAGTCTTTCCAAGTCCAAGTGTACGTTACAAGGGTACCTGAGAATATGTCAAAGACCACAGCCGACCGGCTATTTTCGCAGGGCTTTGTCAAAGGATTAAACAGACCTGCTGTTTTAAGTACGGCTTCCATGGCAAACTGGTTTAGGTTAGGAAAGTCTTGAAGCACTAAAGCAGCTATGGCTGCTACGTGCGGTGCGGCTTGGCTTGTTCCCCAGACAGAGTAGTAGCCCCATTGATCTGGTCCATAGTCCTTGAATGGTCCCTTGATTCCAGCACCTGGAGCAGCAACATCGAGGTCCCAAATATGTTGGCCAAGCGCGGCATTTGGTCGCGAACTAAAGTCTGTCAGGTAAACTTGGAATGGGTTTCCAAGCGGATCTGTGGTCCACAGGTTTTCCGGAACATTATCTGTCCACCAGTACCACGGGTTTGCTGTACCCAAGTAATAGCGTAAGTATTCTTGTGTCCAGCCACATGCAGCCACCGAAATCACTTGTGGATACGCACCTGGCCAGCCCATACCAGCAGTTCCTTCGTTGCCTGCAGATGCGACGATGATCACACCTTTGGAGATGGCATAGTCTATAGCGTTTTCTTCCATTTGCGTAGGTGATGATCCACCGAGGCTCATGTTGATTACGATCTTTATGTGGTATTTTGCAGCCAAATCGCCGATGTATCTAATGCCTGCTGCAACCATCTCATCGGTTCCACCTGCGTAGAAGTATCCATCACCACTCGGAGTCCAGCCTACCCAATCGTCGAGTACGAGAACTGGGATGATTGTGACTTTTGGCGCCACTCCTTTTACCCAGTATTGTACACCACTTCTGTTGAGGTACCAGCCGGTTATTTCGCTCGTGACTTGTGTACCGTGACCTGAGCCCCAGCCTAATCCCCATTGGTCTGGTGCGCCGTCGTCATGTGTGATGAAACCGCGGTCAGATCTGAGTGGTCCATAGGAAAACATGCCGTCTTCTGAGAAGTTGCCGCCTGTTCCAACGTAGAATATGTCGTGGGTAAAGCCTATGCCCCATTCTGTTTTGATGTTTACTACACCCTTTGGAAAGAAGTATCTATAGTTGGATAGCAAACCAGTGTCAAGTACCGCCACATATATGCCCTTCCCTGTTTCGGTGACTTGTTCGGCGTTTACCATGTCGAGGTTGAATGGTGTAACGCTGGCGGGAAGCGGGTCATTATTAGTATAGGCTTCGACTTTTGCAGGTTCTACAGAGTATCCGTTCTTCATCTTCGCTGTTACTATATTTGGCGTCGAAGCTGCGCGTGTGGTCATTGGAAGCAAAGTGATCATTAGGATGGCAAGAATCGCTATACTAACTATCAATTTTGTTTTCATTTTCCTTTCTCCCTTTTCTTGTTTTTAAGCGCAGAGAGAATATTGTTCTTTTCTTAATTTGAGGTTTGTGGAATACTGTTCTATGCGCTATTCGGTTTTTGAGATAATGTTTATATCGGTTTTTGTATTATTCTCTAGTTGGATATGTCTTGAAATAGACATGTCGTATTAGGGTGAAACAGTCGAACTGTTCACCAGAAATGCAGGAAGTGGATGAAAAATGGAACTGTTTGGATTAGTCATGTTGGGAACCTGGGGCTTGGTATTGCTCCTTATCGCTTCAGTGTTCGTAGAACAGCTGCTGGACAGTTGTTCTTAATCGTCGCTTGCTTTCAAAGCCCCTTAGTCCTAACGGCATGGAGGAAGTATTTTCTAGAATTGTATGTTGAAAGTCTTATATAGGGCTCTTTGTGTTTATGTTTTTGAGTACAATGGCGGATATTTGTCCTACATGCGGGCTTCCTCGCGAGATTTGTGCGTGCGGC
>DATKLC010000165.1:0-1629 GCA_035542635.1 Candidatus Krumholzibacteriaceae bacterium
TGAAGAAAACCACCTCCTTTCTTAGAAACAATAATCTTGAATGAAATTGATGGATGCTAAAGAACACGTTTGGGACTGGACGGCGGGTTATTAAAAAAAGGCTGCTGAAGGTGAATCTTCGGCAGCCTGGCGATCTGGTACCTGCAGACCCATGACTTTGCGCCCCCACCTCACGATGGGTTTGCCTTTTCGTGATTATTAAATAGTTTTAAAATCTAACCAAATAAACGAAATTTTAGGTATTCATTCCCCATTAAATCGTTACAAGACTTGAACGCTATCAAATGGAAAAAATAATCAATTTCAAATCGATTGTGCAACCTTTTTTCTGTAAATTCGAGTCAGAAATATCCATTGTTCTTTAACAATTCAATGACTTGCCAGAGCAATAGTGCTTCCCAATCTGCCATTCCTCGCTGATTTCCATCAGGATGGCAGACACCAGCCGCAAACAAGAAGCATCATTCGGAAAGATGCCCACCACACGTGTTCTTCTACGGATCTCTTTGTTGATCCGTTCCAGGCTGTTGGTGGTGCGAATGGATCGCCGGTGTTCCAAGGGAAAATCGAACACCGTCAACCCTTCGGAAAGGTTCTCCTCTAGCCAGGCGGATAAGTGCGGAGCCGAAGTAGCATATTTCTGGATGGCAGCCTGCAAGAGCTCTTCGGCGGTTTTGCGGTCCGAGGCGTTGAAGATCGAGCGAATATCGGCGGCCACTTCACCTCTCATGGCCTGACGTGGAACATAAGTACCCGCATTTTGCTGCAGGTGAAACTGGCAGCGCTGCCAGGGAACACTGCCCAAAATGGCTCGTCGGGCCGCTCCTAAGCCTTCGTGATCATCGCTGATCACCAGCTGGACGCCACGCAAACCACGATCCTTCAAGGCCTTCAAAAAGGCCTTCCAGTGGGTTTCGTGCTCGCTGAGGGACACGGAAACACCTAGAACCTGGCGCTCACCACCTGGATCGATCCCGGTGGCCACCAAAACAGCGGCATCTCGCACCTGGCTGCTTTCTCGCACCTTCTCATAACGGGCATCCAGGTAAAGATAGCGGATTTCACCCAAAGGTCGCTCCCGCCACTCTTGCAAAACGGCATCTAGTTGAGCGGTGGCCCGGCTAACCTGTTCCGCCGAGATCTCAAACCCGCAGAGTTGTTCGGTGATCTCCTTCACCCGGCGAGTGGAAACGCCTTGAACGTACATTTCGGCTAAGGTCATGGTCAAAGCTCGTTCGCTACGCAGACCTTTTTCCAGAGCCGAGGGGTAAAATCCACCTTCCCGCACTTGGGGTACGGAAAAGGTGATTTCCCCGACCCGTGTTTTGACCGTTTTCGGCTTGTAGCCATTGGCATAGCCTTTCCGGTCTTGGGTACGCTCGTATTCCTCCGCTTGCAAATAGCGAGCTCGTTCTTCTTGCATGGCCTGGTTGATCAAAATGCGGATCAGGTCGGGAATGGCTCCCCAGCCATTCTTGGCCAGTAGATCAGTGACTTTCTCGGAAGGGTTATAATCTTCTTGGTGAGTCATTTCAGTCTCCTATTTTGGTTTGGTAGCCTATTTAGGATACTTCTGACTCACCACTTTTGTTAAGGTTCAGCAATTTACAGAAAGAATGTTACACCTAC
>DATKLC010000166.1:0-9137 GCA_035542635.1 Candidatus Krumholzibacteriaceae bacterium
GTTGTCGCGCCCTTATAGTGTAGCAGGTAGTCGATGATTTTGTGGTCGGTTTCATCAATGCTAAACTGATGCGGGTTCACTTTGCCCCGCTCAAACGTCAGGACTTCCAACTCCACGAGGTATTTCTTAATCTCTGCCAGCTCAGTTTCGACCTTCCCCATGTGGCTTTCTAGTTCTAGTATTTTGTCTGGGCGTGGCGTTTTTTCCAGTTTTTCCAGTATTGCCTCGCGGATGAAGTCGCTTCTCTCTCTTTCTGGGATGCGAAGAGAAAGTTCCTTGTAGGTTTCTTCTGGGATTTTGGCTGAGACAACCACCTGTTTGTTCATTTTAAGCGTCGCCATAATGTACTCTGCAGTGGGCAATAAAAGCCTAAAGGCAACAGTGTGGGTGTCTTTTATTCTACAGACAAAGCAACTTATAATTACAAGTGCACTGTTAAGGGTAAAAGAGGCTTTTCCATGTCGCTGAAAGTTGAAGACGTCATGGTGAAAGAAGTCGTAACCATAGACGCGAACAAAACAGCCAAAGACGCGGCGGACATGATGAACCGCTACGAAATCGGCTGCCTCATAGTTGTGAGGAGAGGCAAGGCCATAGGTATCTTGACCGAACGCGACTTGTTAAAACGAGTGATAAGCGAGGCACGAAACCCCGAGACGGCCAAAGTGAAGGACATAATGTCCAAGCCCCTGATAGTCGTGGAGTCTGACACCGAGCTGGAAGACGCCGCAAGATTGATGTTCAAGATGAAAATCAAAAAACTCCCCATAATCCAACAAGGCAAACTGTCAGGTTTGGTTACGCTTACCGATTTGGCACGGTTCCAGCCGCAGATGATAAAAATACTGAAACAACTGTCACAGATGGAGCACGCGCCCAAACGAATGCGAAAAGTCGTGGACTATTACATAGCCTAAACTCGTATCCTTATTTTCTTCAGGGTAAACCTTAAGTTTCAGTCAGCCATGCTTCTTAACGCACGGAGAAATGGAGAGTAATGTTCGAATTCGGGGATATACGGTTTAGACCTTGGGAAAAAGAAGACTTAAAGTTCTTGCATCAGTGGGAAAACGATTTCGAGTTGATAATGTATTCTCGTTCTCTGCCCATGAATTTCCTCAGCATGACGCAGATTGAACGGATGTACGAGGAGCGAATGAAAGAGGAGAAAAACCTCTACTTCATCATGGAGACTCTAAGCCCGCAAGAGCCCATTGGCATAGCCACGATAAGGAGAGGCGAATGGGCAAACGTGAAAACGGCTGATGTGGGCACTTATATTGGCAAGAAAGAGCTTTGGAACAAAGGCTTAGGCAAACAAATCACAGTGGCATTGTTGGAAATGGCGTTCTTCCACCTAAACCAGGAACGATGCGAAGCCTGGAGCGTAGAATACAACACACGCGCCCACAAAACGCTCGAGTCGTGTGGCTTTAAGAAAGTTGGTTTCCTGAGAGAAACCTCTTACGTCAACGGCAAAAGATGGGGCAGCTACGTGTTTGACATCTTACGAGACGAATACTCGGCAGTGCGAAAGGAACTTTTAAAGAAAGCCCTAGGTGAAAAACTCGATGAATACCTCAAAAAACACAGTCCATTGACGTCTTAACGCGCATTTTTCAGCCCATTTCCGAAATTTTGCAGAGACAAGTTATCGCACGTTATCTGTTTGAGGAGTATCAGTTAATCGTTAAAGGAATCTAGACGCGGTTACATGGTCGTCTTGCTTACAGGCTCGCTAAGAACCCACGCGTAACATCCTTAGCGGATTGAATCAAGGGATGCTTTATTTTCACTGGAACCTGAAGTTTATCTAGCCGATTTACTCTGAAGTAGATGGGAGGATGAGGGTCAAAGCTTATCCATTCCTGAACACGGTACGACGGCACCCTTTCGTACAATAGCCTTTTGAAGCCGATTTTCTCGAGCGCACGCGCCAAGAGTTGAGGTTGTCCGATTACGATGGCAGATATGAGATCAGCCCGTGCTTCGAAGAATTTCGCGATGAAGTATATGACCGCCATGACCGCCCAGAAGTACACGAGGAAGAGAAGAATAGAGGAGTAGAGGAAAGACCAGAGTACGTAAAATGAGAAAAGGTACTGAATCGCAGACAACCCGTAGAGAAGAAGTGTATCGTGTCCTTTGAGGTGACCAAACTCGTGACCCAAGACGCTGATGATTTCCTCGTCGTCGAGTTGAACAAAAAGACCAGTCGTAATCAAAACAACCCCACGACTTGGACTAGGCCCAGAAGCCGCAGCGTTAGGGAGTTCGGTGTTTGACACAACGATTTCGGGCAGTGGATACCCAAACTTTTTCGCGGTTTGTTCGACCAGATTGTACACGTCCACTTTCCTTGTGGCTAGATTCTCGGGTTTGCATTGAATCCCTGATTTTAGGAATATTTGATGCACCGTCTCGCAGTCGACTTCTCCTTTGTCGGCGATTGCTTCGTTATAGATTTCTTTTTTGAGTTCGATTAATTCTGCGCGTGAGAATTTCTGTCTGAATTTATCGTGTTCTTCCAGAGGCAGATGGTACTCCAAGATGTGAATGTCTGGGTTGCCTTTTGTTATGCGCCAGTCTGCGGCTCGCGCGATGATTTTGCTGGAGTAGAGGACGAACACAAACTGGATTGCCAAAAGAACAATCGGGGTTAATAGGCCTATGACTGCAAAAAGAAAGAAGCTAATTGCGATGAAGATTATGAAAAAGAGAATTTGCGTTTCGAGGAATATCCTTTGAATTGGTTTTTTCTCGTTTCCACGAAGTTGTTCTGGCACTATTTCTTCGCCTTCTCGCCATGCAAAGTACAGAGTGCTCTTTCTCACTTGTTCATCGAAAAAGTCAACAACGATAGTGACATCTTGCCTAACTCGGTTTACCATCTCCTCAGAGACCGATTCGTCGAGTCGTGTGATTGTTAATTCTACTGGATTACTTCCCTTGATTTCGACGTTAAGATTCGGTTGTCCAGTTTCGCCTAAAAGAGTGAAAGCAAGGGACGGATTGTCACTGGTGGCTTTGTTAGAGACATTTGTGAATCGTGACAACTCAGGCATTACGTACTTTTGATAAATGAAATTGATTAAATTCCCAAAGTAACTTGAGGGAATGTCAGTTTCGATTAAATAGGAAGAAACTCTATCAGCCATTTAGTATTCACTTTCGTGCTCTTTTCAAATCTCCTAATTACCGGTCGTACTTCTTAAAAGTATTCCTGACAAAACAGGCGCGCGTTTCCAAAAAATACAGAAATCAATACGTGAATTCCCATTCGCACCAGCATTTTTCTGTATGCTTGTCTGGCGGACAGGTTTTGCATGTTACTTTAATGTTGGAGTTGAAGGCTTCGGCGAAGCTTTTCAAATAGTCAAAGCGCACCAGTTTGCAGGGAAATTCGTCTAAGCCTTTTTCTATTCTGGCTTTTTGCGTTCTGCAGTCTGTGATTCTGAAGACGGCTTTTTCTTCTGTAACTTTGGTTCCTTTACCTGTCTGATATAACGCCCAGCTAGTGTGTTTCAGAGTTTCAATCAACGCCGGAATAGTGGACTCTTTTACTCCCAGCAGCACTTTTAACTCTCGTGCTTCCAGCTTGCCCATAGTACGCCAGCAAGTAGCATCAATAAGCGTAGCCGCATCCGTGCCAAAACGTTCTTCGATACCCAAAAAATACAATCCATCTACACGCCAAAGGTTCCTAATCTGCTGAAAAAACAGTTCGAACAATTTTTCTTTAGACAATTTACCGAGCATCTCAATATCGCCTTTTGTGGGCCAACTCATACCAATTCAACTCCTCTTCTAAAGGCATTCACATTTACAGTTCTAACTTTCTCCGGCAACGCTTCAGCGATGGCTTTCTCCAATGAGTCAGAAGTGACTAAACCAGTGATTTTGACCAAGGCGCCGAGCATGATTAGGTTCGCGTATAATCTCGATTTGAACACACTTTCTGCAGTTTTAGTTGCCGCGACCCAGAACACTTTAGCTTTCAACCCTTCGGGCACGCGTTCAACTGAGCCTTCGTCCACGATTAGCGTGCCGTCTTCTTTCAAATCCTTCACGTACAAGTCCAACGACTGCTGACTCATAGCCACGAGCACGTCACAATGTCTAACCAGCGGAAAGCCAATTTTCTCGTCCGAAATTATAACTTCGCTCTTAGCGTTGCTTCCTCTTGCCTCTGCCCCGTAACTCTGCGTCTGCACCACATTCAGTCCGTCAAACACGGCGGCTCTTCCAAGAAGCTGTCCCGCCAAAACCACGCCTTGGCCGCCTAAACCGCAGATTCTAAGTTCCGTTCGTTTGGTCATTCTTTCTGTGCCTCCTTCAAAACGGCATAAACGGTCTCAGTTAAACTGGGCGCTTCCTTTTTCGCGAGTTCGCCGACCACAATCTTGCCTGCTAATGCGTCTGGGCTTAGTTTGTCTGCTTCTTCAACGGGTACAGAGTTCGCCTTAAACCATTGCAGCATCTCGCCGGCGTCTTTGAAGCCAACTCTGCGTCCAAAAGCCGTGGGACATTGACTCATGACCTCTATGAAAGCGAACCCTTTCGTGTTGATGGCTGTTTTAAGCGATTCCTTGAGCTGACTAACATGCATCGTTGTCCAGCGTGCCACGTAACACGCGCCAGCGGCGATTACCAGTTTAGACGCGTCGAGCGGTCTCTCGAAGCTTCCATAAGGCGTGGTGGTGGTAGGCGTTTTGAATGGCGTCGTCGGCGCCACTTGTCCGCCCGTCATGCCGTAAATCATGTTATTCACCATAACCACAGTAATGTCCAAGTTGCGTCTCGCCGCATGAATCAAATGACTCAAACCGATGCCCACGATGTCGCCGTCGCCTCCGAACACGACAACATTCAGGTCAGGCCGCATCAATTTGACACCCAAAGCCACCGGGATGCTTCTGCCATGTGTCACGTGAAGCGTATCCGCCTTAAAATGGGGCGAAGGAATCCAAGACGAGCAGCCTATGCCGCTGCAGAAAACAAACCTATTCAAATCTTTGTGGCCCATTTCGTGAACGGCTCGGAGAAAAATATTCATAACCGTGAACGCGCCACAGCCAGCACAGAACGGCAGTTGAATGTCTCTCAGATAGGTCTTCGCCGAAAACTCTGCGCTCACGCTATACAGCCTCCTTTATCTTTGCGAATATCTCCTCGGGCGTTATCATCTCTCCGCCCCCAATCTTGTTCAACGGCACGACTTGCGCAGCACCTTCTACGACGCGTTTGACCTCAAAAAACACTTGCCCCAGGTTCATCTCGGGAACTATGATGGTCTTCGCGGTTTCTGCCAAGGCTTTCACCTGCTTTTCAGGGAAAGGCCAGAGGGTTTTCAGTCGCACAAACCCCGTTTTTATTTTCTTGGCGTTTGCGAGTTCTGCGGCTTCGTAGATGGCGCGGGAGGTACAGCCGAAACTGACTATACCGACTTTACAGTCCTCTAAGTTGAAGGATTCGACTTCGGCGATTTTGTCGACGTTGTTCTGGATTTTTCCCACTAAGCGTTCCACGAGCTTTCGGTGCCCAACGGGGTCTGCTGTTATGCGTATGCCGTACTCGTTATGGGTCGAGCCAGTGACAGTGATATTATAGCCCTCGCCAACAGCAGGCATAGGCGGAACTTCTTGTCCTCCAAAGAACATGGTTTCGCCCTGTTTGGGTCTTCTGCGGTCTATAATTTCTATGCGGTCGCGTAGCGGTATGGTGAGGCTTTCACGCATGTGGGCTATTATTTCGTCGCCCAACAAGATAACAGGAGTACGATATTGTTCCGCCAAGTTGAAGGCTCTTATGGTCAAATCGAACATTTCCTGCACCGAATTCGGCGCGAGTACGATTGAAGCATAGTCTCCGTGCGTGCCCCACCGGGCTTGCATCACGTCGCCCTGTCCACATTTGGTGGCTTGCCCAGTGCTGGGTCCAGCGCGCTGCAGGTCCACTATGACCAAGGGTGTTTCGGTCATGAAGGCTAAGCCAATGTTCTCCTGCATTAAACTAAAACCCGGTCCAGAAGTAGCTGTCATGACTTTATTGCCCGTCCAAGATGCACCGATTATAGCGGCGATGCTTGCGAGTTCGTCTTCCATTTGGATGGCGATTCCGCCGACTTTGGGCAACTCCTTAGACAGATGCTCGGCGACTTCGCTCGCAGGCGTGATGGGATAACCGGCGAAAAATCTCAAACCCGCTGTGACCGCCGCCTCCGCCACTGCTTGACTGCCCTGCATGAAATAAGTGTCCGGAGTTAACATGGGTTGAAGTTTCACAAGCGCGTGATATATAACTTCTGTGAAGATTCCATCGGAAACGTTCGCGTTCTGAGATATATGAGCATGATATGTCCGTATGAGGGAGAAAAGTCGAAGAAGATTCTGCTGTGTTAAGTAGAGACCGCAATGTTAATAGCAGATAAGATGAAAATTCTATCAGAGGAAACGTGGAAAACCGTGTTCTCTTGTCATCAGACAGCCGTTGTTCAATGTCAATGGTTGGTGGTTGAAAATGTCCGATGGAAAATCAGGTTACAGAAAACTAACCCAAGATGAGGAAGCCGTGATAGTTCACAAAGGCACCGAGAAACCGTTCACGGGCAAATACGATGATTTTTGGCTCAAAGGAACATATCACTGCAGACGATGTGGAGCGGCGCTTTACCATTCAACCAGCAAATTTGATGCGGGCTGCGGATGGCCCAGTTTCGACGACGCAATTCCGGGCGCGGTAAAGACATCGTTGGACGCGGATGGAGTTCGAGCAGAAATAACCTGCGCCAATTGCGGGGCTCATTTGGGTCATGTTTTTGTTGGGGAGCATCTGACAGGGAAGAATACAAGGTATTGCGTGAACTCGATATCTATGGAATTCGTCCCAGACAAACAAACATAGTAATCACTCTGCGTATTCATAACCGCTTTAGGATGATTAAACGAACATAAGTTGAAAGAGAAAGCCACAAAATAATGCGAAATGCTTAATTGACTTGTGTTATTTCAGTTGTTTTCGGTCGGGCGGTAGCTCAGCCTGGCAGAGCTTCCGAGTCCACTACCACACGCGTAGTAGACGGAGACGCTGTAGACGCCCACCATCGAGCTCTAAGCGTATAGGTGGACGCACGTCAGCCTACCAGGCGTACAACGCAGAAACCGGAGTGTCGCAGGCTCAAATCCTGCCCGCCCGACCAAAGCTTATTTCACCAAAATAGGGCGAAATTCTGTTTATTTCTTGAAAATAACCACATTAGCGTCTTTTTCAATTCTAGAAATTTTGCCGAGGCAACTGGGTTTCGCTTTGAGGTTTAAGACCTTCATGAATATTAGCGCACTATCATCTGGCGTCCCTGGGCATAAGCAATAGTTTTTGGTTCGAGCACTATTAAAATTCCGGGCTTTGCTTCAGATATCTATCGCGCGCGCTCAGGCGAGATCGAAGCGGTCAAGGGTCATTACCTTGTTCCAAGCCGCTATGAAGTCGTACAGGAACTTCTCCCGGGAGTCCTCACATCCGTAAACTTCCGCTATGGCCCGCAGTTGGGAGTTCGAACCGAAGATGAGATCAACACGTGTGCCAATCCACTTGAGTTCGCCCGTTGCGCGATCACGACCCTCGAACATCTCTTTGTCTTCCGAGGTTGCCTTCCACGTCGTGCTCATGTCGAGCAGATGCACGAAGAAGTCGTTGGTGAGCATCTCTGGTCGCTTGGTGAAGACGCCTTGCTGGGACTGTCCGAAGTTGGCGTTCAAGACGCGCATGCCGCCGATGAGAACTGTCATCTCAGGAGCGGTTAGCATCAGCAGTTGCGCACGGTCGACCAGCAGTTCCTCTGCCGATACGGCGTATTTGGCTTTTTGGTAGTTACGGAACCCGTCTGCAACCGGTTCGAGTACGGCGAATGACTCCACATCTGTTTGCTCCTGCGATGCATCCGTACGTCCTGGCGCGAAGGGAACGGTTGTATCGTGACCAGCTTTCTTTGCAGCTTGCTCGACACCTGCGCATCCACCCAGGACAATCAAGTCGGCGAGCGAAACCTTCTTTCCACTTGACTGCGCACTGTTGAACTCTTTTTGGATACCCTCAATGGTCTGCAACACCTTCTTCAGTTTAGCCGGCTCGTTGACTTCCCAATCCTTTTGCGGCGCAAGACGGAGACGAGCCCCGTTGGCACCTCCGCGCCTGTCGGAACCACGGAATGTGGACGCAGATGCCCAGGCGATTGAAACCAGTTCCGAGATTGACAGGCCAGAGGCAAGGATCTTGCCCTTGAGGTCTGCGATGTCCTGCTCGTCGATTAGCTCATGATCGACTGCTGGCACTGGGTCTTGCCAGATCAGTTCCTCCGCGGGGACTTCCGGACCGAGATAGCGCGAGCGGGGGCCCATATCGCGGTGGGTAAGCTTGAACCACGCTCTGGCGAAGGCATCTGCTAGCTGATCCGGATTCTCGTAGAAGCGCCTTGAAATCTTCTCGTAAACCGGGTCGAACCGTAGGGCGAGGTCAGTGGTCAGCATCGATGGCGCGTGACGCCTTGATGGGTCGTGCGCATCCGGCACGGCACCAGCGCCTGCGTCACCCTTCGGCTTCCACTGGTACGCACCAGCCGGGCTCTTGGTCAATTCCCATTCGTAACCGAACAGGTTCCTGAAGAAGTTGTTGCTCCACTTGGTTGGCGTCTGGCTCCAGATGACTTCTGGGCCGCCGGTAATCGTGTCATTGCCTTTGCCCGGGCGTGGTTCAAATTGACCCACCGCGATATGGGTCCTCGTTCACGCTATCTCGGTCCGGAGGTTCCGGCGGAGGAACTGATCTGGCAAGACCCGGTGCCCGCAGTCGATTATCAGATGATTGATGAGCAGAACATCGCAGACCTCAAGGGCAAGATCCTTGCCTCTGGTCTGTCAATCTCGGAACTGGTTTCAACCGCCTGGGCATCCGCTTCCACTTTCCGTGGCTCCGACAAACGTGGAGGTGCAAACGGCGCTCGAATTAGTCTTGCTCCGCAGAAGGACTGGGAGGTTAACCAGCCAGATCAATTGAAGAAGGTGCTGACTGCCCTCGAAGGGATCCAAAAGGAGTTCAACGACTCGCAATCAGGCGGAAAACGGGTTTCGCTTGCCGACTTG
>DATKLC010000167.1:0-17764 GCA_035542635.1 Candidatus Krumholzibacteriaceae bacterium
GGCGTGGAAATCGTCGGCGCCATTGACGTTGCGAAGGACAAAGTCGGCAAAGACTTGGGGGACATACTGGGCATGAACAAGCGTCTGGGCATAACAGTTTCCGACGACACAGACGCTGTGCTGTCCAAAACAAAGCCAGACATAGCCATACACACGACCACCTCATTCATGGAAAAAGTTTACCCTCAAATAGCAGAAATCGTGAAACACGGCGTAAACGTGGTCTCCACGTGCGAAGAACTCTCCTTCCCATACCAGTCATCGCCCAAACTGGCATACGCGCTCGATAAACTCGCGAAAGAACACGACGTTATAGTCTTAGGCACGGGCATCAACCCAGGCTTCCTCATGGACACCCTGGCAATAGCGCTGACGGCGCCATGCCAAAAAATCAGCCACATCAAAATCGCACGAATAATGAACGCCGCCACCAGACGTGTACCCTTCCAGAAGAAAATAGGCGCTGGGCTTACTGTCGAGGAATTCAAGGAGAAAATACATGCGAAAATGATTTCTGGGCATGTGGGTCTGGAGCAGTCGATTGGCATGATTGCCTCTGCTTTGGCGTGGGAATTGGACACAATTCGTGTTGACGCTGTAGAACCCATAGTGGCTAAGAAGCACGTGAAGAGTGACGCAATCAATGTACCCGCAGGCATGGTTGCAGGGCTGAAACAATGTGCGTATGGAATTAGAAACAAGCGTGAAGCGATTTCGCTCGAGTTTCAGGCTTACATAGGCGCGGAAGAGGAATATGATGCCGTGACAATTGAAGGCGTACCGCCCATTCACGAGAAGGTTTCTCCATGCGTTCACGGTGACATCGGCACAATCGCCATGGTTTACAATGCCATTCCCAAAGTGCTGAACGCTGACGCTGGTTTGGTGACCATGAAAGACTTGCCTGTGCCTTCTGCGGCAGTGGAAGACCTGCGCAGATACGTGAAACTCTGACGAGGAGAAAAACGAACGGCTTGAAACTCAAAGTAGACCTAAACTGCGATCTCGGAGAGAGCTATGGAAACTTCAAAATAGGCTTCGACAAACAAGTCATGCCCCACATAACGTCGGCAAACATAGCCTGTGGTTTCCATGCTGGCGACCCAGTCGTGATGGCTAGTACGGTGAAATCGGCAAAACAACACAACGTAGCCATAGGCGCGCATCCGGGCTTTCCAGATTTGATGGGGTTCGGAAGACGCGAAATGAAACTCGCAAAGGAGGAAGCCACGAATTACATAATCTATCAGGTTGGCGCGCTGCAGGCATTCGCCAAAGCCGCTGGTGTGGAGTTGCAGCACGTGAAGCCTCATGGTGCGCTTTATAATATGGCTATGAAGGACGCTGTGCTCGCGAAAGCGATTGTTGAAGCTATAAGCACTGTTGATTCTAAGCTCATTATTTTTGCAATTGCAGAATCTGAATTAACAAAAGCGGCTTCAAAGGTGGGTTTGCGTGTGGCTTGCGAGGTTTTTGCTGACCGTGCGTACAATTCGGATGGTAGCCTCGTGCCCAGAGCAGTCACAGGTGCAGTTATCGAAGACGCGCGCACAGTCACTGAAAGGGCTGTTGGGATGGTTCAGGAAAAACGTGTCATGGCGATTGATGGCAAAACTCTGGACTTGGACGAGGTGCACACGATTTGTGTTCACGGTGACAATTTGGAAGCCGTGGCGCTTGTGAAGGCTCTGCGGAAAGGACTTGAGAAGGCGGGCGTTGAGATAGTTTCAGTGGGTAAGCTCCTCTAGGGTGCGTGTCCGTGTATTCTTCGCTGAAGTATTCGCCAGTGGGCGACAGGGCGTTACTCGTTAAGTTTGGCGACACCATAAACCTAGACATAAACCGCAAGGTACACGCACTCAGCAAAGCCGTTGAAGAAGCACGAATCCAAGGCACCGAAGAATGCGTGTCCGCTTACGCTTCGCTTCTGGTCTATTACGACCCGTTAAAGACGAGTTACGAGCGGATGGTTTTCGAGCTCAAGGATTTAGAGAGCAGGTTGGACGAGTACGGTGCCAAGATGGAGACGCGGATGATTGTTGTGCCTACTGTGTATGGCGACAGTTTTGGACCCGACTTAGCCGCCGTGGCAGAGTACCATAAGCTCACCGAAGCCGAAGCGGTCCGCCTGCACTCGGAAACCGAGTATGTGGTTTACATGATTGGCTTCATAGCGGGCTTTCCGTACATGGGCAAGGTTCCAGACGCCATAGCCACTCCACGCTTGGAAATTCCACGGCTGAAAATTCCCGCAGGGTCGGTGGGCATAGCGGGCAATCAAACTGGTATTTATCCGTGCGAGTCGCCTGGCGGATGGCAAATTATAGGCAGAACCCCGTTAGTGCTTTTCAACCCATATACGGAGCAGCCTGCGTTGTTTCAGCCTGGTGATAGGGTTAGGTTCAAGCCGGTTTCGAAGAAAGAGTACCAAGCGCTTGGTGGAAAACCGTGAAAAATATGGATGTGTTTCGTGTAGTCAGGCCTGGATTTTTCAGCAGCGTGCAGGATTTGGGCAGGCTTGGTTTTCAGCGTTTCGGTATGCCGATTTCTGGCGCCATGGACAAGTACGCGTTTGTATGTGCTAATGTGCTTGTCGGGAATCAGGCTAGTGATGCTTGTTTGGAAGTGACTCTTTTGGGTCCAGAATTCGAGGCGCTCAACCCTGCGCAGGTAGCGGTCGCTGGTGCTGATTTTTCTGTTTTTGTCAATGGTGAGGTTGCGCCGATGTGGGAGACGTTGACTATGAAGAAAGGCGACGCTATTGCCTTCCGTGGAAGCGCGGAGAGTGGTTGTAGGGCTTATCTTGCTGTGAGAGGTGGGATTGATGTGCCCGTGGTTCTGGGAAGCAGGTCGACTTACGTGCGTGGCGGCTTTGGTGGATATGAGGGGCGCGGTTTAAGAGTGAACGATGTGCTTCAGGCTTTTGCGTCACCACAGTTTCTTAAGGAGAAGCGCGTTTTGCCTGCTGAACTGGTGCCCAAGTATGAGAGCGAATTTTCCGTCAATGTGGTTTTGGGGCCTCAGGAAGACATGTTCACTGTGGAGGGTGTTGAAACCTTTCTTTCTCAAGCGTACACTGTGACCACTGAGTCGGATAGGATGGGTTACAGGCTGGATGGTGCGGTTGTCTGGAATAGGGGCACGGCTGAAATAGTCACCGATGCGCTCATTCCTGGTGCTATTCAGGTTCCTGGTAGTGGCAAGCCTATTGTGTTGATGGCTGATGCTCAAACGACTGGTGGTTATCCAAAAATAGCCACGGTTACCACCCCCGATGTTTCGCGTTTGGGGCAGGCTAAACCAGGCGATAAGATTCGATTTGGGAAGGTTTCGTTGACGGAAGCGCGGGAGCGTTATCTAGAATTTCATATGTCCCTGAGTCAGCTTGAAGAGAAACTTGTTAAGCTGCGGGTTTTTTAGCGCTACTGCCTTTCATGTAACCCCATGCTATGAGGATTAAGCCGATTATACCTATGACTATGACCAAACCATAGAAGTACCATTTGTTGCTGACGTCGCCATAAAAGTTGTATGCGTTGGAATGCTGCACTGCGGCGAGTATTATGGCTATGATGATTAGCAGTATGCCTAGAGCTTTTTCTATCATTTTCGTGTCCAGAGTTTTTTCCCTCCCTTGCTGTAGAACGTTTTCTCTGTTTGAATAGTCTATTTAACATCTTCTGTGAATTCGCCCGATTTTTACGGCAGTAACCTACTTACTAAGAGGATTATGGACACAAAGACGGTGGCTTGCATAACGAGGTTAATCCATTTTGGGTTGTGTGCTGCTAGGGTTACTATGTTTTCTGCGGTGCTTTTGTTGTTTGATGAGGCGTATTCTTTTGAAAGCGTATAGAGTTTCCAGTAATTTCTGAGGACGGTTATGTCGACTGCGGCTATGGCGAGCAGAGAAATGCTGAAGATTGGCTGAAGCCCGAACAAAAGTCTGAAGAAGAAGGCTGAACCTGAGAGTATGCCGCCTGCGGTTAATAGGATGATGCCGAGCAGAGAAGCCTTGACGAGGCCTGCTCGCACCGTAAAGGTTTTGACGCCCATGGCATTGTCTCCGAAATAGTCGCGGATTTCGGTGGGGATGATTACGGAGTATATTGTCAGTGCTTGTCCGAATAGGAAAACGACGAAGAGTGGGTCAATTCCAGACGTGAAAGTGTACGCTACGAATAGTAAGGGAAGGAAACAGAGAACGAGGACTAGAGAAATCAGTGCCAGCCAAGACCTTGCCTTAAGCCTCAGCGGCGGAGCAGAATAAGCGTAGCCTAAGAAGAATCCAGCTGCCCACAGGAGTAGTAAAACTGGCTTCCATGTCACGAGCATCATTAGCGAAATGAGAATTACACTTAGGAGAAACTCCACAATAATTGCGCGTTTGATGATTTTCTGACCTAGCGTATCCATGGCTTTGACTAGGCGTTTCTTGGTTGTGTCTTGTATGTCCAAGTCGTAATCAGACAACGAGTTCACCTGTGCACCGAAGGCGGAGACAACGGTAATCGTACAGAAAGACAAGACCAATAACACGACAAACTCGCTAGTTAAGACCAAGGACGGAATGACGTTCCAAGCAAGTCCAGTGACGAGTGAAGCCAAATTCGCCGGAAGAAACTCTGGCCTCGAAGCAACAGCCAACGATTTGAGAGTTTCCAACATTGCGAATCAACGCACTTAAGAACACAGTGAACCTAAAAAACATGCCGAAAAAAGAAAACATCACCTCTTTTTATGGGCAGTCTTTAGGCAGTCTTTGTAGAAAGAACAACGTAGACATTTGAATCTATGAAAGGTCTTATTAAGCGGACACTTCGGAGGTTTCTTTTCACGCATGTCTATCACCTCTCTAGAACAGTTATTTGGAATTACAGAGAAATAACTACATTGCGGCAGCCTCTACCATCTGCTTCAGCGCCTCTTTCGACGAAAGGCAAAGTGCTTTCCCGGTTGGGATTGATTTCTATGGCTCAGTTATAGGCTATTCACGTAAATATTAGAGAGATTAGGCAGAGAGTTCCAAGGATTACGTGATTTTGAAAGAAAGTTCCAGAAATAAATACGATATGTCTATACCAAGACATGGAAGATTGTTACATAAGGCATAAGAGAGATGTCACGCCTTATTCTTAAGAAGAAAAGAGTAGAGGCTGAAGAGAAGGAGTTACCACAAAATCAATCTCTGACTATGCCTTTCATCATCATTCTTAGACACTCGAGTTTAGGCACATAATCTTTATTCATAGACCAATGTTTCATATGGAACAAGACCAACAGTATTAGGAGCATCACTCACAACTATTTAGACGGATTTCCAAATAGAAAGGTCTACTTTAGGTGCATCCTAAGTTCTCTGTTCATATTTGGATCATATGCGCACACACACACATTAATGGATTGCCCTTTGGGTGGCATTTGTGCTGGCACGGTGCCCTTTGAACGCCCTAGGTTTGTGGGTACCCCTACAGAGAAGCCCTTTCTTGTTATGATGCCCTTCGCATTCCTTTATGTGCCAGCTAGGAATACGGGGTATGAATAATACTATTACTTACTAATAGGGTAGCTAGGTAGCGCGCGCGCCATTGTAGCCGTAACAATAAGAAGCCTTTCGACCATCGACAACTAAGCAAAGTGAGAGAGCAGAATGAAACTAATCTCAAAATGCCAAAACAAATAATACGTGGGTGTTAGTTATAAAGGTATTTGAAAGGTGATGACCATGCCAGAATTGAAGGAAAAAAGATGTCGCTATTGCGGCATGACTATTGCTGCAAGCGACTACGAACACGAAAGAAATTGTCAAGAGCGCGCGCGCGCAAAGACTAAAATTTATCCACTATTTAAGCGCGCAAAAAACTAAAGAGTACAAGAAAAAAAATTGGGGTTTTAGTTGTAGCAGTAGAGCAGCGCACGCTCCTTCTTCTGCAGTTACAAATAAACTTGACAGCAGTAAGACGACTTTTGAAACGAAATTCGCGCGCGAAAAGCATTCCCTCACTGCGCGTTAGCGCAGTACCCGTGAAAGGAAGGGTAGCTGCGTTAGCAGCATGGGTGCATTTGGATCATATTTGGATCCTAATAGTATCATATATGGAACGGGGCCTAGAAGCGTGTCGAGAAGCCAGAAAACACTCCGCCCCTCAAGGCACCAAGCACGTTGTCCTTCAACTCTTCAAAAGCCTCGCTTAACCGCTTAGCATCTTCTTTGGACATACCCTGACGCAAAAGCTCCTTCTCAAAAGCCCGCCTCGTGCTCCGCACCCGCCATCCCAACGTCGTGTACATCCAGCCGAGGCTCAGCATCAGGCGTATCAGATGCGGCCCAGACCTGAATAAAGCCACAACAACTTCCGAAGCTTCACTCAACCTACCAATTCACCACACAAAAAAATGAAATGGAAGATTACTCCTCTTCATCTTCGTCGCTTTCTCGCTCACGCCGTTTCTTCTCCAACTTTTCACGAACACGCTTTTCGATTTCGTCGCCTATATCTTCGCTAATCTTGTCGCTGTGCCTTTCGCTCTTGCCAATGTTCTGCAGTAAACTGCCCAGGCTCGTGAAGGTTTTCATGTAATCTTCCGTCATCTTCACCGCCACATTCTCAGGCATACCGCTCTCTTTAAGCTCCTTATAATAAGCAGCAGCCGCCTTACCCATGCTCCTGCCAGCTTCCTCGCTGAACACCGAAGCAAGAACACTCTTGATCAAAGCCGGAACCTGCGTGGAAACAGCGCTGAGAATTTCTTTAACCTCCTCAGCCTCTTCCTTCGGACTCTTCTCTTTTCTTTCACTCATACTTTTTCACCTCACCTTTTTTTCACTCTTTTTTTTATCCAAGCGTAGAACGTAAAGGAATCACCGTCACCTTTGCCTTAACTTGCTCCACGCTAATCTCTTCATGCATCGCTTTAATCGTTTCGCAAATTCTTTCCATACCTTTTCACCTAAAACAATAAAGCACTGGTCACAAAAGTTAGGCATTCTGCACAAAAATGACCACCTTACTGATCAGCCTTTCTCCTTCTCCACCAACTCATAAGCTGGGATGCGCCCTTCCTTCCTCATCAAAACTCCCTGCTCCACCAGCCTTTGCACCCTATCACGCACGATGCGCCTGCTCGCTTTACCCCGCATGATTGCAACCTGACGCGTGATGGCAGAAATGTTCAACGCGCCCTTCATGGCCAAGGCCTGCACGATACAACGCGAAATATCATCCTGCGCGATGGGCTTTTGCCGCATGTACTCCTGCGCCGCTTTCAAGCGAGAAGCAATCTTCAAAGGCTCGCCGTACAAGCCAATGCCAACCTTGGTCAACTGCAAAGAAGCCGCCAAATCCGCGTATTCGGGCTTCTCCAGAATCAGCTTCTCCAAAAAATCCAGTCGCTGCAGTATCATGTCTAGCTTTCTACTTAACTCTTCAGCGCTTGAGGCAGGTTTTCCTTCGTCACTCACGACTTTTTCAACTCATCCGAGGCGAATGAAAAAGAATAGTTGTTTCATCATTTATATGGTTGACTACGCAAACGAAAGAAACATCTGAACCTGCGCCAAAGCATCGAAAGCCGCGTTTACCTGAAAATCAACACTAAAGAGGAACAAGACCTGTTAAAAATGCAAGGATAATACACAACTCTCTGGATAAGCACCAAGGCGTTGCCTGCGCTAGGCTTCTTCTTCCTACCCATCTCCTTGCCCAACCCTCTATCCCTAAATAAAAGAAAACCAAAATCGAGATATAAGAATTCCTCCGAAAACCGAAAACCAGAAAACTGAAACAAACACGCACCTGGTTAAAGCTTATCTCACGGTTGAACTCACTAAGCGTATACTTCAATCCGAGGATTGCATTAATGGAAAAAGCTCCCAAGCAAAGCAGGATTCGACGTTTCTTAGCCAATTTCTCCTTTCTGAAGGGCAACGTACTGATCATAATTCTCAGCTGGATAGTTTGGTATCCTGCGTTAGGGCTTATTGGCGGTTACAGTCAACTCTACATATACGCCTTAGGAGCCTCGGCTATAATAGTCGGAGCAATCAACTCTATCTCAACTGTTACACTCTCAATCGTGCGCATCTTAGGCGGGTACATTGCTGACCGTTTCGGCAGAAAAAACGTTCTGACCATCATGTCATTCGCAAGCGCCTTCACCTATTTAATTTACTCTCTTGCGCCAAACTGGCAATGGGTGTTAATCGCTGCTACTTTAAACAGCATATTTCTTTTGTATCAGCCTGCCTTGATTGCACTACGATACGACAGCGTACCATCCGAGAAGAGAGGATTTGGGTTTGCACTAACCGAATTTCTTCCAGGCTTAGTGAGCCTTCCAGCACCTTTCATCGCCATTTATCTGGTGCTTACGAATGGCACGGTCGGAGGAATGCGTATTGCCTATCTCATCGCTTTTGCTTTGGGTATTATCGCAGCTGTGATTTGGCTTTTCCTTAAAGAAACGCTTCCTCAGAGAACTGACAAAAGAACAAGTTTTTATTCAGACTTCAAAAAAGAATATTCCGAAGCCATGGGGTTTATTTTCAAGAGAATGCACAGCGTAGCGTTACTTTATATTTTATTCAACTTTGCCTTCACGGGCGCGGGTCCGTTCTTTTCGATTTATGCCAAGTCGTTTTTGAATTTAGGCGACTTTGGGTGGGGCGTCATGTACGCTGTTTCTTTCATTTTGAACTTCGCATTTCTAATTCCTGTCGGATTGGCAACCGATAAGATAGGAGAAAGAAGAATGCTCTTAGTGGGAATCGGGTTTTTATCATTGTTTAGCCTTATTTATGCCACGGCGCTCTCGAATGAGACTTTCAGCTTACTTATTATGGTTCTCACTTATGCAGCGATGATTTTGGCGTATGCTGGTTATGCCAAGGCAGTTGCGAAGTTGGAAGCGGATTTCATCCCACGGGAAAAACGTGGACGTGTCACGGCTGCATTAAGCTTTGTTGCGCTTTTGGCTAGTGCTATCGGTTCAGCGGTTGGGGGCTTTGAATACTACCTAATAAACCCAAGATTTCCATTCATCGTTTTAACAGTGTTTATGGCTCTAAGTTTCATCGTAGTTCTTCTCAGAATCAAGGAACCGAAAACACCTGAACAATAATTTGATGTGTCAGGAGTGGGAATATTTTGGGTTTCAAAACGACGATTATATTTCGGTTTCTCCAAGTTTTGTTTGAGATAAGAAGGGAACAGCCATGACTTTGCGTACGCTGCAGTTGAGGTTCTGTTTTCCGCCATTGTACGGCGTTTACGATACGGGAGATGGAACCATTTACATTTTTGGCGAACACGAAGAAGAACTCGAAGAAGTCTTAAGCCACGAAATCTTACACTGGGTGCTTCAAAAAATCGCAGGAAAACAGGCAAGCTTAAGCCTGGACAATGTTTCACCAGAATTTTTGAGAGTGTAGCTTCTGACAGCTAAGGTCCAACAACGTAGAATGTTTCTTTTTAGGCACAAGCGCTCTTCGGTAATGCAATATTTAGTACGATTATTGGCTGAAAAATCTATTTACCATAAACTCTAATGGGCTCACCGAGAAGCTTTTCGTCTAACATTTCTATGCCAAAACCTGGTTCATTTGTTGGGATTCTCTTAGAAGCTTTCAGTTCGGCGCCGCCTTTGGTGACAAGTTTGTCGGCAAGGAGCAAGTCGCAATCCAAATCCGCGTACTGCACGTTTTTCGTGGCAGCAGCGAAATGAACCGCAGCGGTTATGCCTATCGCTGATTCACCCATGCATCCAATCATACACGGCTTGTTTGCCGCTTCGGCGATTTCTGCGATTTTTCTCGCGTTGAAAATACCGCCTGATTTCATTAGTTTGATATTGATCATGTCCACGGCGTTTGCTTTAATTAAGCGTAGCGCATCCACTGGAGAGTGGACGCTTTCGTCAGCCATGACGGGAATGGGCGAGTTCTTTTTTATTTTAGCCAATCCGTTGATGTTTTTCGCTTCTACTGGCTGTTCCACGAATTGTATGTTGAATTTTTTCAGCTTTCTGAGCACGGTTACGGCTTGAGTGACCGTCCAGCCTTGGTTGGCGTCTATGCGTATTGCGATTTTGTCGCCTACTGCTTCTCGTATGAGTTTGATTCTCTCAAAGTCTTCTTGCGGGTTTATGCCCACCTTCACCTTTAACGCTTTGAATCCATTCTTAACCGCCTTCAGGGCGTCTTTTGCCATCTCTTTTGGCGTTTTGATGCTCAGCGTAATGTCGGTTGGCACGCTTTCTCTGAAGCCGCCGAGTATTCGCCATGTGGGTTTACCCGTGGTCTTGCCCAAAACATCATGCAACGCCATGTCTACGGCTGCCTTTGCACTCGGGTTATTCAGAACTAATTGATCCATCGCGTCCACATCTTGGGCGATACAGAGAGGGCACATTCCGATTAGTCGAGGTCCAATCTTATCCAAGGTTTTTAGGATGGTTTCTGGTGTTTCCTGTGTGACGCGTTTTGAGGGTGAGGCTTCTCCCCAGCCGAAAACGTCATAGTCGGTTGTCAGTTTGATGATGATGTTGTGATTTTCGGTGCTCGTGCCCGCAGAAATCGTAAAAGGTTCCACATAATGTAGCGTGGCTGTATAGACTTCGATTCTTTGAATACCCAAGCTTTACACCTGCTCTGAGCTTTATGTGATGTTTACACAGAAAAGTTCTGTGCAGAAAAACATTATTCCAGTTCTTCAGTAGGCTGCTCTTTCACTCTTCTGAATCCTCTGAACCTTAGTTTCATGGTTAAGATTTTCTCCGTGGCGAACAACCGCGCTGCGATGTACAACACCACAACCGTAAAAATACTCACGTACACTACGCCTAAAGCAGCCAGTAGGTAATCGCCTGTAATCGTCGCCTTTGCCGCCAGCATGGGGTGCGTGTAGGGAATGGCTAGCAGAACTATTCGCAGACCTAATGGTAGATTGTTTATGTCGCTGAACATCATGAAGAACATGGGCAGAATGAACAGTATATACAGAAAACCCACGAGCGATTGTGCTCCACGCACATCATCCGCAAACGCAGATATAACCACGGCTAAAGCCAAAGCTGAAAGCAAAGAAACAAACAGCGAAGCACCAATCAGCACATAGCCCAACAGCGAGGGCGTTAAACCAAGTGCTGCAAGATCAACAGACGTTCCAGCGCTGCTGGCAAAACTGAAGGAATTGAAGTAGTAAGTGAAGCCGACCAGATATGCGGCGGCGCCGAGTATGGCTACAACGATGGAGCCTGTCAATTTTCCTGCGAGAATTGTGAAGCGGTCTATGGGCGCTGTTAAGAGGGTTTCGAGTGTTTTCTCTTCTTTCTCCATGGCGACCGATGTAGAGGCGAGTTGCATGGCGAATATGAGTAGCATTAGTATGGTGAAGGGCATGATAAAGATCTGGGAGAACACGAATCCGAACAGCACTTGCGGGTCGACGGCTACAGGAGTGCCTTTCACTATCGACTCTTGCTCGGTGACAAAGGGTTCATAGAGGCTATTGTAGGTGTTCAAGTAGCTGTTGATAAGTTGGGAGGTCGTCTGCTCGGTTAACGAGGCGGCTACAAAGACGCTGAAGACCTCTATTACGCCCTTTTCGTGTGCGTTTATGCTTGTGCTGAAGTTTTGTGGAATGACTATTAACGCCGTGCTGTTAGAGTTTCGCATGTAATCTAGGGCTTGTGTTTCGTTACTAACGCTCAGTTGGGTAATCACCAGGTTCGTGGTGTTTATTTCCAAATAATTGATTAAACCTTGAGAATGGCTGCCGTTGTCAAAGTTTGCGACGGCTATGCGCACCTGTTTCAAGCTCTGCTGCGCCGACTGCTGCGAGGTTGTTATGGCAAAGCCCATGAGGGGAAAAATAATAAGGGGTACTATTATCATGCCGACTAGGATTTTGGGATCGCGCACGAGTTCCTTTATCTCTTTCATGACTATGCTGCCTAAGCCTTTAAGCAAGTCCGACCACCTTGGCGAAGGCTTCTTCCAGATTGTTCACTTTGTTCGCCGTTTTGAGTTCTTGCGGTGTGCCTTCTGCGATTATGTGCCCCTTGTTTACTAGGGCTACTTTGCCGCAGAGGTATTCGACTTCGAGCATGTTGTGGCTTGAGAGCAGGACGGTTACGCCGTGTTCTTTGACGTATTCTTTGATTATACCTCGCACGTGATATGAATGCAAAACGTCCAAGCCGCCTGTGGGTTCGTCTAACACTGCCAGCTTAGGCTTGGTCATTAACGCTCTGGCTACTAGTAAGCGTCTTTTCATTCCTTTGCTGTACGTTTTTACCCTGTCGTTTAGTCTGTTTCCCAAGCCAGAAATTTCTGCTGCGTCGTTCACCATATTTCGCACGTCGTTTTTCGTGTGGGCGATGAACCGCGCCATAAACTCAAGATACTCGCGGCCTGACAAATTCTTGTAAGCGCCTGCTTCTTCGGGCAGGTAGGTGATGATTTCGCGGATTTTTGAGGCGTCTTTGACCACGTTTAAGCCGAAGACTGTGGCGGTGCCTGAGGTGGGCAGTATCAGTGTAGAAATTATTCTTAGCGTCGTGGTCTTTCCAGCGCCGTTTGGTCCGATTAAGCCGTAGACTTCGCCCTGCTTCACGGTGAAGCTTAGTCCGTCGAGTGCTTTTGTGTTTCCGAACAGTTTTGTCAGACTTTCGGCTTCAACCGCTTCACCCATAATGATTTTCACGTTCCGTCGAAGTTGCGAAGCATTGCCTAGCGATTTAAACTTTATGCCTTCTAATCGCGTTTCGGCTATTTCGGCTGGCGGACAATTTGTTTTTCGGAATGTTTAGGCTACAGAAGTATGGCTTAAACCGTCATGAGGGGCTATTTAAGGTGTCTAACCTGTTGGAGAAGAAAAAGCTTTGAAGAAGGCGATTATTGTGGTTCGACTTGTTCGGGAGGCGGTAGATGCTTCTAACGAGAAGTTGGCAGAGGAAATCTTGCGTGAGCTTTCGGCTGAGTTGCCTAGGATTCCTTGGCAGGAGAAAGTTGTGCAAGTGGCTGTTGTTGAAGATTGAAGATCAGAACCAGCCGTTGGCTTCTGGTGTTTTGCGTTTCGGTGTGGTGCGTTTGTTTAGGCCTGTTGAAGTCTTGTTTTTGTTGTTCTTCTTTTGCTTTGGGTTCTTGGGTGCTATTTTGGGTGTGTAGTCTTGGCAGTTGGCGGCGGTTTTCCAGTCTTTGTGCTTGGATAGATCGTAGCCGTATTTTATGCAGCGGTTTACTGAGGAGTCTTCCATACTTATGGTGAGCATGTAGACGCAGTCGTCACACCATTTCTCGGTCGTGCGGCAGCTTTTGCAGAGTCCAACCTGTTTGGAGTCGCCTAGAGCGTACTCTATTAAGCCTATGGGTTTGCCGCACTTCACACAACTTGCCATTTCAATCTCACGTAAAACTAAGGGAATAGGATATTTTCAACATTATGAATCCAAAATCAATAGCCAAAGATACAGGTTGGTGGGGCTGACCGGATTTGGACCGGTGACCTTTGCCCGAAACCGTGTTTTAGGCGCGGTTTCTACGGGTTTCTTCTTGACCGCTCCAGAATTTCGTCATTCCGCACGGGCGGTCAGCAAACCCATTGTTTTGCTTTCTGGAGCCCGTCGTCATCCCGAGCTAGACTACAGCCCCACCACAACCACAAAAACACATCGATTCGAAATATATACCTTATCGCCAGTTTTCCACGGCGTGGTTGTGCACTGTATCTGCTTGTTTTTTGCTTATGCGAACAGTGCGTAGGCCATGAATGACGAGGCAAACAGTATTGATATGGTTCCTATGAGGTTCATCAGAACATCCAGCGACGCTCCTGCGGCGTCTTTGAACGGGTCACCAACCGTGTCGCCCACAACGGCAGCTGCATGAGCTGGACTTCCTATTCCGCCCAGGTTGCCTTCTTCGACGTATTTTTTGGCGTTGTCCCAGCTTGCGCCTCCCTGAACCATCATCAAAGCCAGTGGAAGTGTGGTTACCAGGTTGCCCGCGAGCAGGCCGCCTACTGCTTCTATTCCAAAGATGTAACCCACCGCGAGCGGAACGATTATAGTTAGCGCTGCGGGAAAAAACATGCCCCTTAAAGCTCCACGCGTACTGATATCCACGCATTTTTTGTAGTCGGGTTTGGCTTTTCCCTCTTTCAGCCCTGGTATTTCTGCGAATTGTCTGCGCACTTCTTCGATCATGCGGTAAGCCGATTTTCCGCAGGCTTTCAGAATCTGGGATGCGATGAGGAAGGAGAGCATTCCTCCGATGATGAGTCCTGTGGTCACGGGGGCTCTTGTTACGTCGATGACATTGAGCCCTGTTGCGGCTACGAAAGCGGAGAATATGGCGACCTGTGCGAAGGCCGATGTTTGGATGGCGTAGACTTTGCATACTGCTTTTGTGCTGTTGCCTACGGAGTCTAGGGTGTTCATGACGCTGACGACTTGGTCGCCGACGCCTGCGAATTCAACGATGCCTTTGGCGTTGTCTACAATTGGTCCGTAAGACGACATCGCGGTCAAAGTGGCTGCCATCGAGAGAAAGCCCACTGCCAGCATGGATATTCCGTACAGTCCGCTGAAGGACCATGCGAGGAACACGGCCAAAGCTGATACCACAACGGGTGCGACGGTGCTTTCGAAGCCTCGGGCGAAGCCGAAGATTATGTTGATTGCGGGTCCTGTTTTTGATGCCTCTGCGATTTCGCGTACTGGTTTCCAGCTTGGTGACGTGTAGTATAGGGTTATCCATGCGAGGATGACTATGGCTGCTATGCCTACTAGTGTTGAGTAGAATTCATTTAAGCCGCCGAATAGTACGTAGCCTGCAAACGCGGAGAGTGCACAGACAAGGATGATGCCTACGTACATTCCGCGGTATATGGCTCTCTGTGGATTCGTGTCGGTGAAGCGTATGAAAAAAGACGCCACGAGTGAAGAGAGAATTCCAGCTGCAGCCACTGCCAAGGGATATGCGAGTCCCTCTGGATGACCGTTGAATGTGTGAAAGCCGAGAACCATGGCTGCTACGAGTGCCATTACGTATGATTGGAAAACATCCGAACCCGTGCCTGCGATGTCTCCGACGTTGTCGCCCACTTGGTCTGCGATGACTGCGGGGTTCCTTGGGTCGTCTTCGGGTATGCCTACTTCGACTTTGCCCACGAGGTCTGCACCCATGTCGGCTCCTTTAGTGTATATGCCTCCGCCCACTCTTGCGAAGAGGCAGATTAGTGATGCGCCGAAGCCTAGGCCGAGGAGGTAACTCGGGTCTTGGAAGATCATGTATAGCATGCTGACACCAAGTAAGGCAAGGCCTGTTAGTGACATGCCGATGATTGTTCCGTTTCGTGTGGCAGTTCTGAGTGCTTGGTCTATGCCTTTTCGGCCTGCGGCTGCCGTTCTGACGTTGGCGTTTATTGCTATGGTGACTCCGATGTAGGCTGACAGCGCAGATAGCACTGCGCCCACGGAGAAGGTAAGGGCTGCGAGTATGCCTAGAACGTAGCCGAGCGCTATTGTCAGGGTGGCGCCGAAGATGGCCACCATGAGGAATTGGCGGCTTAGGTATGTTCTGGCGCCTATTCGTATGGCGTCTGCGATTTCGATCATTTTTGGTGTGCCGATTTTCTTCTTCGGTTCCTGGCGTATCAGCCGCATTGCGAAGACTATTGCGAAGAAACCTGTGAACCCTGCGATGAGGGTGGCTATTATGATTATCAAGTTCAAGATGCGATCTCTCTATTCTTTCTCTTGATTCGTGGTCGTCGAGGTTTAGATGCTGGTATATCGTATGGGTTTAATGTAACTTACGCTTGGCACATTCCGTGTCATGTTTCCTGATGAGTAGCGAGCTGCGGCTTCTTTAATGCTTGTTTTTTCTGAAGAAAACACCCAAGTTGCGGGGAAGACTGCTCAGGTCATCGTTTAGCTCGGTCAGATCAAGGTGCTCTAGTTTCCTTACTGTTGCGACGGGTAGTTGGTCACGAGTTACTCCTTTCAAAAGAAGGGTGGTTTCTTCTTCAGAGAACTTCTCTCTCCCCTCAATCCATTGCAAAAATTTCCTATCTTCTGGGCAAACTCTTTGGCAGTGAAGACAACCAAATAGGCAGTTGTGCCACGATGGGTCTACCCATGAGGGAAATGGAATGCTACCTTTCTTTTCATTATGAAAGACAATGCACCGTTCAGCGCGAAGTAGAAAACGATCAGAAGGAATAGCGCCCGTTGGGCAGGCGCGATGGCAGGCTTGACAATGCTGGCATCTTTGCATCATCTGTACTTCTCGCCAACTGTCTTCCAAGCAAGGCAGGTCGGAATAGACGGCTACGAGTTGGAGGAAGCTACCCATGCCAGGGACATAACATAAGTTGTTTCTTCCATATTCGCCAAGTCCACTTCGCACGGCTAGAAGTTTCAAGGGCAATTCGGTTGGCGCTATGCGGTATCCTGCGCTGCTAAGAATTCCTGCTAAAAAATCCTCTATTCGCTTTGCCGTTTTTCCATAAGCTACGTATGTAGGAGGGAGGATTAATGCACGCGTTTCGCCGTTCCATGTGAAGGTCGCCTGACTCTTGGGACGAGGAACGGCGACGACTATTATAGACCTAGCTTTAGACAAACTGTCGGGGACCCGAAAACTAAACCAAGCAAGCCGTTCTTGATAGAATTCTTTGTCAAATAGACCCTCTTTGTAGCGTCCTTCTGTATCCTTTTGCAAGTCATGAAGATGTTGAATGGACACGATGCGTCCCTGATAACCCTGCTCTGCCAATCCATGAAACAATTCTTCTGTGCATTTGCGTGCGTATGTATTATCTGTTCTGGTCGACATACTTATAACCACCTTATATTAATTATGAAGGTTAGATATAAGCTTACAGCCACCAATAACTATTTAGCTGGTTAGAATAAATATGGCCAAGACAGAAACACATGCAGGTAACCTTAAACTGATAGGCGGCTGGCTATGCCTAGACTTTGTCAACACCGTGGACTGGCGCGATAGCGACCATGCTAAAGAGTGGTTCACGAAATACTCAGATCTTGTTTCGTGGAGTCGACATACGGGTATTTTGACTGGCAACGAAACTCGAGCTCTTCTCAGAAAAGCAGAGCTACGTTCCACAGACGCAAAAGCAGTTCTCGAACGAGCTATCATCCTGCGAGAGGTGCTTTACAGAATTTTCTCTGCTATTGCTGACCATCACCAGGCGAGTTCTTCAGACGTGGGCATATTGAACAGGGAATTGCCCAAGGCGATGGCTCAGACGCGGCTTATGCCAACAACTGGGGGGTACTCTTGGACCTATAATCTTAAAGATGATGCACTTGATCAAATGCTCTGGCGGATAGCACGTTCAGCAGCTGATTTATTGACATCTGACAAGTTGAATAGAATCCGCAAATGCTCTGCAAAAGACTGTAACTGGTTGTTCTTAGATATGAGCCGAAATCGCAGTCGCAGATGGTGCGACATGAAAGATTGTGGCAATCGCGCCAAGGCTCAGCGACACTACCAACGAGCGCGCACACACGCCTAAGCCTAAAAAGTGCCAAAAACGCCTAATCATATTTGGAGCCTAGTAGTATCATATATGGAACGGGGTCTAGACCCGCGCAGAGCAGATCCACACAGCCTAAGCAAAGCGAAAACCTTATCAACATGTTAAAAGCGTCTTTTGTGGGGTTTGCCGGCCAAAGGGCGCGGGCTCCACCCGAACCCATTCCGAACTCGGAAGTTAAACCGCGCTCCGTT
>DATKLC010000168.1:0-3461 GCA_035542635.1 Candidatus Krumholzibacteriaceae bacterium
GTCTATGATTGGGTAGCGTTTCTCGTCAGGTATCATCGACAAGTTTTCATAGTAGTACGTTCGTGTTCTCCGTGTTTTCCGCAACGTGTCTCCTTCTATCTGCAATTCTCTGAGTATACTTAGGTAGTCCGCAACGTCTAAAAGTTTGGCTTCAGAAAGATTACTATACGGATAAGCTCGGCGAATAATCTGCAAAACCTGGTTCATGGTAGCCGTGTGTTTGTCCAACAAAATTCCCGCAATTTGATGTGCCAAAACGTCTAACGCGCCTTTGTGTATTTGGATAGGCTCCAAGAGTCCTTTGTATGCTCTTCTAACCGCCGCTAACGATTCCAAAGCATCGTCTGGAAAAGCGGTTATTATTACTCCCTTAGAAGTTAAGTCGAGCCTATGTCCACTTCTTCCAACACGTTGAATTAGGCTACTCACCTGACGCGGCGAAAGATACTGGATGACCAAGTCTACACTGCCAATATCTATGCCTAACTCCAATGTGCTCGTGCACACAATAGCCCTCAAACGCCCAGCCTTGAATTCATCCTCGATACGTGTTCTTTCTTCTCTTGACAAGGAACCATGATGAACAGCAATGTCAGAAGTCAACTGATTAAACTTGTTGCCCAGCATTTCAGCGTTCGTGCGACTGTTTACAAAAATAAGCGTCGACTTGTGATTCTCGACCAAATCCATCATATGTCTGATTCTAGTAGCGGCTTCGGGTGCCGTTCTCAGTTTTCCCGCCAAATCGAAGTCGGCGTCTTCTGGAAACGGAAACTCTACATCATAATGATATCCCTTGGGCAACGGCACATCGACAACCGAGACTGAACGATTGGCACCAGCGACAAATTGTGCGATTTCTTCTGGATTTCCAACAGTCGCAGACAAGCCAATTCTCTGAAACTCCTTCTCAGTGACTTCAAGCAGACGTTCTAAGGCAATCATCAATTGCGCACCCCGCTTGTCAGCCGCCAACTCGTGAACCTCATCAATAATCACAAAACGAACAAAACTCAAGTGCTGCCGCATTCGGCTTCCAGGCAAAATCGCCTGCAAAGTTTCGGGCGTGGTGACAAGCATGTTAGGTGGACGAAGCGCCTGTCTTCTCCGAATTCTCACTTCGGTGTCTCCATGGCGCACCTCAGCTGAAATTCCCAGATGCTCAGCCCAGAAAGAAAGCCGTCTAATCATGTCCCTATTAAGCGCACGCAGCGGAGTAATATAGAGAATAGCAATTCCCCGTTTATCTTCCTGCTGAAGAAAATTGGAAAAAACGGGCAAAAGCACAGCCTCCGTTTTTCCGCTTCCGGTAGGCGCAACCAAAAGCACATTTTCACCTGCAAGAATCGATGGAATAGCCTTTATCTGGGGTGCGGTTGGTGTGAAAAATCCGGCTTCTTTCAGTGCTTTCTGAACAGATTTTACGAGCAGTTTGAAAACATTGGCTGAATTATTGTTCATGTGTGTGTCACAATCTGAGTCTCTAGAATAGGTTTCTGGCTTCGAGAGTATTAAACATTAATCAGTCGACTACAAAGCTTTAGAGGCTTGCGTCTGTGAAACTTTTCTATTTAGGTTTTAAGGCAAATAATAAAAAGAGTTGAGAAAGGCTGTAAGACGTTTTCAGAAGACTTGGTTTGGTGTAAAAAACTGAAGGTTGGAGTGTTAAACGTGTAGGTAATAAAGAAATGGGATGTGTGGAGGGTTACTGTTTACTTTTCTGAACTTCCAGTGCTGCTTACGTAAGCCCAAACCATCACTAAGCCGACTGTGAGAAGTGCGCCCGCGAACCCTGAGAGTACCCAGTCGAGACCGACATTTGGGAAGTTGGCCATAACCCAAGGAATGACATCTTGATACGTGGCTTTAGCAATGATTCCAGCCATGAAGCCCAGAAAGGCAAACATCACGAAGATTTTAAATCTGTCCTGCATTTTTTCACCTTGGCTTTATCATTCTATTCTCAAGCCTTTTTAGATTAACTAACACATTTTTGTCTAAAAACGCAAAATCGCCAAGCTTCTCTTTCATTAGGGAATTTAAAGCCAAAATCGTTTTCAAACAGGCGTTATATCGCCACATATATACGGGTATATTTCAATCATGTTAACAATGTAATAATACGTTTTTAACTACCCCAATAGACTTTGGAGGTATCAAACTTGTCAGAAAAATTTGCTAAACGTTGGGAAGCTGAGGATAGTCAGCAACCATTCACAGCACGAGTTAAGGACGCGGTGCGTCCACCAGGACCACTGAAGCCACGAATGGACATGGCAATCCGCCGCATCGAGCTGCAATGTCAGCGCTTAGACCAGGCAACAGATCGCTTTTCACAGCGCGACAAAGCCATTTTCACCAGAATCGTTGACGCATACACCAAGCACGACATGGCGCGCGCAAACGTCTTCGCAAACGAGCTCGCTGAGATTCGTAAGATGGAAAAAATGATAATGCACGGCAGACTTGCGCTAGAGCAGATTGTGCTGAGGCTGAGGACAGTGTCAGAGCTAGGTGATGTAGTCACTACGCTTGCACCCGCAGTTGGAGTGCTTCGGACAGTGAAGAATGGAATGGCATCTGTATTTCCTGAAGCTGAACGAGAACTAGGACAAATCGGGAATCTACTGAGCGGAATTATCATCGATGCCGGCCAAAGCACGGGGTTGACCATAAACTTTGACGCAGCCAACGAAGACGCTCAAAAGATTCTTACAGAAGCCGCTTCAGTTGCTGAACAGAAAATCAAAGACAAATTCCCAGAACTACCCGCAGGCATACCCACTTTGCCAGAAGGAACACCGACGACAAACCCGTAAGCTTGAGGGAGAAAAAAGAAAATGTCTAACCCCACATCCAATTTTTTTGAATCCCTCGGAAAACCAATAAAAGACGAGTACGGACGAAACGTCGGCACAATCGCGTCGTTCATAGTGCGCCCAAATGGCCAAATAACCGACATCTTTGTTGAACACGGAGACAGCGAAATAACCCGTTATCCAAGCGAACAAGTCAGAATTAACGAAAATGGTGTGACTTTGTTCTCAAACACAAAACTCAAGGTTGACTCTCTGTGCAATGAAATACCGCTAATTTGGCGCAAAGACCAAGCCCTGAAAGGGCTCATTGAAAAGAAAAAAGTGCCGACTGAGTTGTCCGAAGAGCTCCACACTGCATTCGATAGTGCTTATAATCAGTTGAAGACAGAAGCACAAATAATCGCAGAAAGCATAGACAAACAAATCTCGGCTTGTTCAAAACGAATAGCCGACTTGAACAACGCACTTGTTAATTTGGAAGTCGAACACGAGATCGGTCAAGTCAACGACATTGCATATGAAAATTCGATGCTGCTGATTCAGGAAAACATGAGATGCGTCAAGACCGAAAGAGATGACCTAGAGCTAATGAAAAGCAAGTTGTCCAACCTTCTGCTGGGCGAAAACACTCATCAAATAACC
>DATKLC010000169.1:0-2473 GCA_035542635.1 Candidatus Krumholzibacteriaceae bacterium
GCCTGGCGACCAAAGGACACTGCTAATACTGTTTTCTAGTCCAATCATTGACTGTTTTGCCGCGTAGAAGTTTAGCAGTTGCCCTCTAGCAGAAATTTGTGTCACAGCAATGTAGTATGTAGCGGTTATTATGAGCATGAGCGAAACAAAAAGCATCATAAAAGTCACGGGAATGGCTGTTGCTCTCTTTGAACTTCGCAGTCTCGAACGTGGTTTTCCCTCTTTTTCTCTACGCATACAGGTGCACCCTTGAACAAGCTGAATTGAGAAGGGGAGGGGACTCCAGGAGTGCTTCCTATGGAGCAGGAGTTCCAGCCTCCCACAGTTCTTCTTATGCACTCCACATTCGACCTGCAAGAGATATGTTGGTTTGTGCGTAACCATGCACTACACATTGAGAATCTGAATCCAAAATAAAATGCGCTTCAGGGGAATTTGACGAAAATGGAGATAAAAATTGGGGAAAAAAGAAAAAAGAGTGTGGGCTATTTCCGTGCTTTTACTGTGCGGCTTGTACGTTGACTTCTTGTGTCCATTGGGCGTTTGCAGTGAAAGCAGTGACTGAGACAGGTGTGCCAACGTCGTTCTGTCCAACGCTGTCCGGATGGTTAATGTAGACAACCAGCGTGTAACCAGACCTCAAAGTTATAACGCCACTAGCTTGGGTTAGACTCTGTGTAAGGTTGCCATTATAGGTGACTGTAATCGATGCACTAGAAGGCTGTACGATGGTCGGACTAAGACTGTTATAGGTTATAGTATTGTCTGAGTAGGAGTAAACGTTGCTCCAATCGCTCGGTTGACTTCTAGCTGTGATGGATTGGAGTACGACGTCTTTGCCGCCAGTGTTCGTCAGTACAAACGCAGCCTCGGCCCAATTTCCAGTTGTGTTGTACCATACGTGTAGGTTTGACATGTAGAGTGATTCTTGCTGTGTTCTGTTTGTCGTTATGTTGATGGCGTAGAAGGTGACGACCGTCGCCAATAGCACTGAAACAACTAGGATGATCAGCGTAGTTACGACTGTGCTAAGCCCTTTTTTGCTCTTCAGTATGTTCTTCATTTTATTTTTTCTCCGTGCCAATGAATTTCGAGGCTAAAAGATATGATAATTTGTGCGTAGAACTGTACTACACATAAACAAGCAGACCTAGTAACATCATTTGAAAGATTCGAACAAGATTTGAGAAGACAAAAAAAGAAGAAGAGAGCATTATTGTGCGGCTTGTACGTTGCTTTCTTGTGTCCATTGGGCGTTTGCAGTGAAAACGGTGACCGCGACAGGTGTGCCAACGTCGTTCTGTGCAACGCTATCTGGGTGATTGATGTAGACGATCAGCGTGTAACCTGACTTCAAAGTTATGACGCCAGTAGCTTGCTTCAAAGTCGTTGCTGTGCCATTAACACTTGGGTTGATTGAGGCGCCACTGGGCTGTATTGTGGTTACTGCTAGAGAATTGATGGTCGCAGTGTGAGTTGTCAAGAAGTAAACGTCGGTCCAAAGGCTTTGCTGGCTTCTAGCTGTGATGGATTGTAGGACTGCGTCTCTGCCGCCCGTGTTTATCAACACGAAAGCAGCTTCTGCCCACCCTGGTGAAGTTGTGTTGTACCATACGTGTAGGTTTGACATGTAGAGTGATTCTTGCTGTGTTCTGTTTGTCGTTATGTTGATGGCGTAGAAGGTGACGACCGTCGCCAACAAAACAGAGACTACCAGAATAATCAATGTCGTGACTACAGTGCTTAACGCTTTCTTATTCTTTAGAATGCGATTCATTCTAGGACTCGCTCCATTGACTGTATAGATAGACAGGCAAAAATATCGTCATTTGTGTGTCTCGGAAAAGACACAAAACAAAAATCTAGATTGAAATAATAAATCTGGGATTGCGACTCCTACGCCAGAGTCGTACTAGCTACTTCCATCGGAATTTCGGTCGTCCACAACTCACTGAATAATTTCCCCAAGGCTTTGATGAAAGCGCCATAGTTCGTCCATAAAGCTGCGATTTTTCCATGCCTTGCATTGGCATCTTCGTGCGAATTGTCTTCGGTTTTGCGTATGGTGAGCAACAGGTGCTCATGATCAGCGATTATGAAGCTGGGCAAATCCTCGATTTTTGAAGCCGAATACTTGGCGTTGAGCTTTGTCTTGTCGCCGAAGAAGTGGCTCTTTGACGAATGATTAGTCAACAGCATGACGCCCATGCTTTTTTTCGCAGACTTTTCCAGCTTATCCAGAAAGCCAGAATAATAGAACCGCGACAAATCACCCTCGGGGGCGAACACGAGCAGTTCTTTCTTGGCGTGTTCAAGAATCTCGTTTGCCTTCAGGTCGATTTGTTCTTCGCCTTCGAGTATCTGGAACACTTCCTTCCTCTCAGGCGCAATGTTAGGGCGAGGTAGAGTGAGCCAAACGTCAACGAGACTCTTCTTCTTACGCTCTAAAAGCTTAATCCTGAGCTTCTTCGCC
>DATKLC010000170.1:0-9504 GCA_035542635.1 Candidatus Krumholzibacteriaceae bacterium
GTCCGTCTTCACTATCTTAACATAACCCAACTCAATAAGCTTACCCAAATGCCCCTGCACCGCGCCACAGTCCATGGTTGTCCATTTGGCTATCTCATCCGTAGTTAACGCCTTCTCAGGTATAATAGCGCCTATGTTGTGCAGCATGGCTAAGAAACGGAACTCCTCGGGCAAATTGGGACTGTAATAAAGCGACACTGTCACTTAGCGCCTCCTTTCACAACGTCCTCATAAAGTTCCGTAGTCTTCTTAGCAACCGCCTCCCAACTATAAACCTTTTGCACAGCCTCTAAGCCGTTTTTCACAAGCCACGCTGCATGCCCACTGTTGCTTAAGACCCTGTCAACCCCCCACGCGATGCTGTCAGGATTACGCATGTACACGTACTCACCCGTACGGTCATGCTCCACAACCTCAGCCAAACCACCCACCTGACTCGCCACAACAGGCACACCAGCAGCCATACCCTCCAACGCCACAATTCCAAACGGCTCATAAATGCTTGGAATAACCAAAACATCGGCACTCTTCAAAAGCGCAATCAACTCACTGTCGGGAATAAACCCAGTAAAATTAAACCGCCAACGCTGACCAGTCTGATTGGCTAAATACTCCAAATGCCCACGAAGCCACCCATCACCCACAATGACACACTTCGCCCCACCATACTTCACCGCAATCCTCGGCACCGCCTGAATCAAAAACTCCACACCCTTCTGAGGCACCAAACGCCCCACATACAAGATAAGCTTCTCATTCGCTCCAACGCCATAACGCGCCCTCACAGCATTACGGTCAACGTTCACCTGAAACTTACTAGCATCCACAGCGTTTGGGATAATCCACACCTTCTCCCAAGGCACTCTAAAATGCCCACACACCTCATGACGCATAGAATAAGTCGTCACCACAAGCTTATTCGCCTCATACGTCGACCACCACTCCAACCCATCCACAGTAAAACTATCCACACTATGCAACGTACTCCGCCCATACTCCGTGCTATGCAGCGTCACAACCAAAGGCTTACCCAAAAAATGCTTCGCCGCAATCCCAGCAGGCGCAGTCAACCAGTCATGCACATGCAAAACGTCAAAATCCACACCCACATCAGCCACACGCTTCTCAATACTATTATTAAACAACAAAGTCCAAGTCAAAAAATGCGGATGCCCAATCTCCGAAGGCGCCCTATAAATCTTAACACCACCAACCTCCTCATAATTCGGCACACCCGGAAAATCCAAAGTAACCACATAAACCTCATGCCCCAGCTTAACCAAAGCTTTAGACAAGTCCTCAACATGCCTAGCGATGCCACCCACTATACGAGGCGGATACTCCCAGGTTATTTGGCATATTTTCATCACAGCGCACCGAAACCAAAGTTTTCTGTATTCCACAAGAACCTGCACATGCTGCTTACTCTAAGAGAATAGATAAGACTGTTTACATAGACCCACAACACACACAACCACCCAAACCAGCTACACAACCTTCTGCGCCAAAACCTCCAACTGACGAATCCGACTCCTAACCAACCGCACAATCTGCCGCCTCAAATCCTCACCAGACACGCCCTCACGCTTAACCGCAGCCAACTTATCCGCCAAGACCACGTCGCCAATAACTTCGCGAATCCAACGCTCAAAATCATCACGTTCCATATGAAACTCCACAGAGCTAATGTCCACAGCTTTTACAGCAGCCAAAAACTCGCGCAGACTATAAACAGTCCACGACGTCGGAGTGGCGAACTTATAGAAGAAAGTAAACCCTTTCGCGCCAGTCAAGTTACGCAGAATCCACTTCGCCGCCACCTCGGGCTTCTCCAGTTCCTTCAACAAACGCGCCTCAAAATCCGACAAAATACGCGAATAAATCGCAAACGCCTCAATCGGGTTACCAGTAGGGTTAAAGTAACTGTGCACGTCGCCGGGTCCGCCGCCCTTTATACTCATGTAATACAGATGGTCACTCATCTGGAAATACCGCCACAAACGCAACATATCCGCATCGCCTATACCCTTCACCAAGGGTTCCAAGCCTTTAAGGAATTCAAAAGAAATCTGCTGCATAGAATTCTGAACCCACGCCGTGTGATCCCGCTCCAAGTCAGCCCAAGACACGGGATAAAAATCGTCCACAAAAACTTCATCCACGGGCGCATACCTCTCCACAACATCAGACGGCGTACTCCAACGCAGATGTTCCCACTTGTTCACCTCGCCAGGAAGCCAACGCAAAAATTCATGAATACCCCCCTCAGGCCAATGATGCTCCCCAAAGGTCTCATAATCCACAAAAAGCACGATCACCTGTCCAGGCGTAGACGCAAGCCAACTCGTGTACTTCTCAGCCGTCAACGGCCAGCCCGCCCACCAACGAGCAGAAAAACGAAAACCAATATCATCAGAAAGCCTGTAATTGCGCATCAGCACTTTCAACGGAGAACCCGCAGCAGAATAAACGTAATTCGGACTACGCCAAGTCAACACGCGTTCGACGCCTTCGGTGATTATCGCCTTGTACCCCAAGTTTTCCACGGTTTTGGCGATTGAATTGTTGTAAAGACACTCGGTGTTCTCAAACACCTTCGGCTCGTAACCAAACAAATCCTTCAAGAGCTGTCTATGCATCCTAACCTGCTCAATGAATTCTGAGCGGTCGCTCCCGTAAAGGCTGGACAAAGAGTGATAGTAGGTCTCATCCAAAAACTCGACACAGCCAGTTTCCGCCAGCTGCTTGAACGACTCCAAAAGCGTGGGGTTCCAGCGTTCGCACTGTTCGATGAAGACGCCAGAGATTCCGAACGAGACCTTGAACGGTTTGGCCTCGTTTTTGAAGCGGTCGATTTCGTTTAGCAGTATCTGGTTTGCGGGCAAGTAGCACTTTCTCGCGGCTCTGTCGAAGATGTGCTTGTTCAACGCGTTGTCAAAATAAAGTTCGTACAAGTCCTTTTTCGTCACTGTCTGACGCGACAGCAGGTCAGCTGGGAAATTACGGTTTAGCCGAAACGGCTGATGCACCTCGAACATTAGGCAGATGTCAGTCATCACTAGCGCCTGCTTTTCGTCGTAGAGCAGCGAGAAAGTTGAACGTTCACCCTTATTTAATTTCCTAATTACAAATCAACTTTTCCCTCGAAAGGCGGACGCTTAAACATCACGTCTTCGACAAAAGCCCGCAACGGCTCAGCCACACTCCATGCCTGCGCGATACAACCACGCGGCAGACGCGATTCGTCGCCGTCGTATATCTCGTTTATCGCTCCAAGTCCGTCGTGATGGATGGTGTTTTGAAAGAATGGCTGGAGAAACCTCTGAAGAGCGATTTCTCGCGACTCTGGCTCGTGTTTCTTCACTTTTAAGAACGCTGTGACGAATGGCCCGAGCAGCCACGGCCAAACGGTACCGTTGTGGTAGGCTCGATTTCGTTGTGCCCAATCGCCTACGTATTTGTCGACATAGCGTGAGTCGTCGGGAGACAATGTTCTAAGCCCGTACTCGCACCACAACTTATCTTGAACAATGCTAATGATGGCCTCGCTTTTTGGTTGGTCCAGCATCGAGAAATTCAGTGAGACGGCTAGTATCTGGTTCGGTCTGAGGGACGAATCCTTCTCGTTATCGGAGATTACGTCGAATAGATAGTTATTCCGTGAGTTCCAGAATTTTTCTAGAAAACTTCTTTTTGTTTTCTCAGCCATTTCTGCGTATTTTTGTTCGAGGCTTGTTTGATTGAATTGTTTAGCGAGTGACTGCATGGTTCTTAATGCATTGTACCAGAGGGCTTGGATTTCTACGGCTTTCCCAGCTCGTCCCGTGACAGGAACTTTGTCGATGATGGCGTCCATCCAAGTGAGTTGTGCGTCATGTACGATTAGGCCGTCGTTGTCCATGTGAATGTTGTTCAATGTACCTTTCTCGTGATGGTAGATTATGGATTGCAGAGTGTTCCATAGCTCGTTTTCCACAAATCCGAAATCGCCCGTGTATTTGACGTATTCCTGAATGGCGTTGAGAAACCATAGACTCGCGTCCACTGTGTTGTACATTGGCTTGTCGCCTTCACGGTCTGGAAAACGATTGGGTACTATGCCTTGCTTGCAGTATTGTTTGAAAGTTGACAAAATCTTTCGTGCATCATCAAAGCGTCCAGTTACGAGGGTCAAACCTGGAAGCGAGATGAGCGTGTCTCTGCCCCAGTCTTCGAACCAGTGATACCCAGCAATAACGGACTTGCCCTTTGTAGAAGCGCGGTCGACAACAAACATATCTGCTGCCAAAATCAGCCATTTCAGCCAATTATCCATAGTAATATCCGCGTATCGTTTCTGGAAGGTGACCAGTAGATCCATGCGATGCTTCAGTTCTTGAGAACACGAATCCTTCTTGTTTAATTCACGGAGAAGACTGTCAGCCTTTTCTTCGGTTTCGTCAGCAATCGCTGTGATGGAGAACTGTTCTTGTTTCTTCGGGTTAACTTGGAATTCGAAACTTCCAGGTGAAAAGCAGTCGTCTAAGCAATTTTCTTCCCTTGCAGCGTCGACGCGAAGGTACATGTTCTCTACCCAGATGTCTTGACCTGTAACGTATTTCCCCTTGTTTGCAGATAGAAACAAAACCTGCTTGGATGGGAGGAATTGAAAAATAACGGATTTTTCTTGGGCTTTTTGTGTCAGTTTCCAGTTTAGTTGGGCTTTGTGTGTTGTGCAGTAGAAGTGGCGGAAGTTTATTAGGGGAAAAATTCTCACGGTTGCTGGACTGTTGCTTGCATTTTGAATGTCGTAGGTCACTATTGTCGCGTTTTTACCTGTCGGCATAAAAACAGTCTTCTGCAGTGCCATCTCTTGCGTTCTGTACTTGAAAACTGGAAAAGGTCCAAGTGAAAATTCTTGAAGTAAGCCTTGCGGTTTAGGATAGAAGGTGTCGCGGAATTCGTTTATTCCTAACTTGTATGTTTCATTTCCAATCTGGATTTCTTCGTCAAGTTTACTTAGTATGACGTGCCTGTTCACGGGCGGATTTAATGCAGCAATGAGAAGCCCATGATACTTGCGCGTATTTACACCTAAAGGTGTGGAGGAGGCGTAACCGCCTAGACTGTTCGTGATCAGCCATTCAAATCGCAGCGCATCATCAATGTTCTGGAGGGTTTCGGTGTTCAAACTCATTCTGGGCAATGACACGCTCATTATTAGCTCCTGCCATTACCACATGTTAGGGCATTACCTTGGCCACGTTCTTTTCCCTGGGCACACCGAAGAAACGTGCAACAGGATTGCACTTGGTTCGCAACAATAATGCGTGGGGGCGTGTCAGGTTGTTTTCTGTGACGGTTTCAGTGTATCCCATGCCTTTTGCGATTACCAAGTCTGCTGAGTTGTATAATTTCAAAAACTCCTCGGAGGATTCCTTCAGGTTTAAGCCCACCGCGTCGGTTCCGGTTGTGATAATCGCATCCGCGATTTTGTCCATGCCTACAAACTTGGCGTCCTCGAGAGTTGCATCGTTTAACACTGGACTCGCCTTAACCACGACAGTCACACGGGCGCCGAGTTCCTTCAACTCCTTAACAAGTAATGTATCAAAAGCTACTTCCCCAGCGTTGTCTAAGAGATAGAGAATGTTTTTTGATTTTTTTGCCAAGTCGAAGATTTTCGCTGTTTCGTCGATGGCTAAATCCTTCTCTGACTCCTGAATCAACCTCTCGAGGTCATCAAACTTGAACGAATGAACTGGAATATCAAATTCCATAACATTACCCACAATACTACATAAAACGGCTTTCTTGAAGCGCGCTTTTCCATTTGAACTGTTCACGATGATTTTTTCGGCGAAAGGAAGCATTTCTAAGGCTTTTTTGTTGCACAATCGCTTCTTCTCAGAGTATGGATCAGGATTGCGGGTTATTTTTCTCACGAGGCGATCGCGCTCAGTGCCAATATAGGCTGGAACAGCGTTTGAGTTAAACTCGTTTCTCAAAAACTTAAACAACGCGCTCATGGCTTCAAACCGCGTAGCTGGGTCCTTTGTAGCCTCGATGATTTCGGCATGACCACGATGAACGATGCATTCGGCGCATTCTATTTCCACTTTCACACGTTACACCAGGTTACTTGGTTATTGCATCTGCAAACTCACGTATCACCGTATATGGGTCTTTCGCTTTCACAATGCCACTCGCAACCAGCACGCCTGCGGTGCCGAGACGTATGGCAGCGGCAACATCCTCACCCTTAGTAATACCAGCGCCACACAGAATGGTGACTTCTTTGTTGAGTCTTCTCACCAGCTCCACCGTTCCGCTAACAACCTCTGGCTTTGCCTTCGAAACAGGAATCCCCGTGCCAATAAGCTCAGGCGGCTCGATGGCGATCATGTCAGGCTGCAGAGCCGCAACGGCAGCGCTCACTTGGGCGTTGTTACTGCACACAACCGAAGTCAAGCCAACCTCACGCGTTCTCGTTAGCGCAGCGTCTATGTCAGCCAGTTTCAATCGCCGCTCAGAATGATTAACAAGCGTACCTACAGCACCAACGGTCTTAACTGCCTCTGGGAGCACATGCCCCGTGAAGCTTCCAGGCTGCGCAAAATCGATGTGCTGTGCGAATATGGGAAGCGAAACCGTATTCACCAAAGCTGCAATGTCGCAGTATTGAGGCGCGAGCCCAATGCTCACACCAGTTTCCTGATGAACCTTCTCGGCTTTTTTAGCGAGTTCCAATGCTTTTTTGCCCGTGCCTTCTAAGTAGGTTTTGAAGTTCACGAGCACAAAGGGCGTTTTGATTTTTTGCAATGAACGATTTCACCGCGTATAGCATATGAAGCGTGTGTTAAAAATGATTTTGGATAAACTCGGAATGAAACGCCGTCGAAAAAGTGTTTATTGATGGGTTTCGTCCCATTTTTCTATGAGGAGCCTAGCGTCACCCAATTTGAAGAAGGCTTTGATTTTTATGCTGTTCATTGTTTTTAGTGGGAACATGCTGTCTTCTGCCAAGTCTTTGGGTAGGTAGATTAGGTATTTTCCGTCTTTTCTCCTGAAAAGCCTGCCTCTGCCCTCGTTGACCACTCGATTAACCTCTGCGTTTCACTCGCATCATGGTTGATATTTAACGTTTGTCGCGAATTCAAAATCTAACTCTGCAAGAAAGAATCCAAAGCCCGCTGCCGCATCTCATATGAATACGGCAGGAGTTCTTCAATGGTTTTCACGTCGACGCTTTCTGAGAGAACCTTTCCTGCCTTGGCTTTTGCCATGACCACTTTGACGTTGTTTTCGGAAAAATCCTTAATGTACTGCAAACATACTCCGCATGGTCTTGTTGTCTCGACGTTCTTGTCCTCAATCACAACCGCGACCATCTTAATCTCCTTGTTTCCATGCAAAACCGCGTGATTTATGGCATTCCTTTCAGCACAAATGCCCAGTCCAGATATCCAAGATTCCACGTTGCAGCCCTCGTAGATTTCGCCGTCTTCGGCGAGTACTGCCGCGCCCACTTTGAAGCCCCAGAGCACGAAAGCATTGTCCATAACCTTCAGAGCGGCTTCGAGTAATTCGTGTTCTTTTCCATCATGCTTCGGCATTAGACTTTCATCCTTCAATGTTTCATTATTCTGTTTTTTGTCCTATTAATCCTTCGAAGTCTCGACGTAGTAGTATTCGCCTACGGCTTTTTGGTGTCTGTCTAACTGTGAGTTTTCCTTGTTCACCCGCGGTCTCTTCGTAACGGCATCTCTGCGGAACGTTACACCCATATCTTTCAAGAAAACGTTCATCCCCTCACGCAAACTAACAGGCTGATTAGCCTGACCATGAATGCCCGGCTCACCCTTGAAAACCATCAAACGGTCGGCGATGAAATCCTGAGTAACCACATCATGCTCCACAACAAACGCGGTCACGTTGCGATTCTCTACCACACGGCGAATTGTCTTCGCCATAATCAGCCTCTCCTCCACATCCAAATATGCGCTGGGCTCATCCAACAGATAAAGCTGAGCACGCTGCGACAAACACGCGGCGATGGCTGTTCTCTGTAGTTCGCCGCCGCTTAACTCGTTGACTTTATGGTCTAAGAGAGACTGCAGAGTAAGCGGCGTCAGAATTTCGGTTTGGTACCAGCCTGAACCGAATTCGTCTTTGGCTACGTTTCGCAGGAGTTCTTCAACCGTGCCCTCAAACTCGGCAGAAATGTACTGCGGCTTGTAACCCACCTGCAACTCATTCAGCATGGCTGGCATGTCTTCATCTGGCTTTTCGATTCCCGCTAGAAGTTTGATAAAAGTCGTTTTTCCGATGCCGTTGGGTCCAAGAATGCCTATAACTTCACCTTCCCTAGCTTCGCCCGATTCTACTTCGAGTCGGAAGCCTCTGTAGGATTTTTTCATGTTTTCCCATCGCACCAAAACCTGACCAGCACCGCGTCCAAAGGCTGGAGGCTTGACATGAAACACTATGGGTTCTTTTCTGAAGCGCATGTTTTCATCGGGAATATAACCTTGCAGGTAAAGGTTTATGCCGACGCGTACGCCGTGCACGTGAGAAACGACACCGTACACGCCCGGAGTGCCGTAGAAAATGCAGATTTGGTCTGAGAGATAATCAATTATAGCCAGGTCATGTTCTGCCACGACGACTGTTTTGCCTTCGTCTTTCAGCTCGCGTATCGCGCGTGCGACTTCCAAGCGTTGCTTAACGTCCAAATAACTCGACGGCTCATCGAAGAAGTAAACGTCGGCGTCACGACAAAGCGCCGCGGCAACCGCTACTCTCTGGAGTTCGCCTCCGCTTAAAACATTTAGTTTACGGTTCCAGATAGTGCCAAGTTGCAGTTGTTCAGTAATCGCTTTTAGTTTGTCACGTTCGTTAACTTTTTCCAGCACATCGCCGACTTTTCCAGTGATTATCTTCGGGATTTTATCGACATACTGCGGTTTGTGTACTGTTTTTAGATGTTTTTCGCTCATTCTTTGAAAATATTCTTGCAGGGTTGAACCTCTGAAGTGCTGGATAACCTCTGGCCAGTTGGGAGGATTATCAAAATTTCCGAGGTTTATTCTTAATTCTCCAGTGAGAATGTTGATAGCAGTTGTTTTTCCTATGCCGTTTTGTCCGAGTAACCCTAAAACGACGCCTGGCGAAGGAATGGGTAAGCGGTATAGTTTGAAGGAATTAGCGCTAAACCTGTGACTCGCCTCTTCCTCTAGCTCGTCTGGAATATTCACGATGGAGATGGCGCCGAATGGACACTTTTTGATGCAGATTCCGCAGCCAGAACATAGGGCTTCGACTATGACGGGCTTCTCGCCCTCCATACGTATGGCTTCAACCTTGCTGCGAACTTTGGGGCAGAATCTAATGCATACGCTGTCGCACTGTTTGGGTCTGCATTTGTCGGTGTCCAGTACTGCAACTCGAACCATTAGCAGTCACTTATGCTTTTCATTAAGACAAACAGGTTTCTTAATAAGGTTAAGATTTTTCGCAAAAATT
>DATKLC010000171.1:0-12433 GCA_035542635.1 Candidatus Krumholzibacteriaceae bacterium
CAGGTAAGGACATATTCCCTACCCTGTATTGGGGGATGCGAGCGCAGAATCACCGCGGGCACCAGTCGTATGGCTTCTTGACTTATAATGGGCAATTCAACATTTACAAGGGCTTGGATCTTATCCCGAAGATAAAGAGGAATGAAATACAGAACTGGCTTGACAGGCTTCCTGGAAGCATGGGCATCGCGAATGTTAGATACACAACCTCTGGAGGCAGAGACGAAGAAGCCCTGATCCGTGGCACGCAGCCCTTCACAGCAGAAAGTGGCAACCACAAAATCGCGCTATCTTTCAACGGCAACGTGGTTAACACTGTCCAGTTGACTAAGGATATTCGCATAGCATTTCCGAGTTTTTTCTATGAGTGTGATTTGGAGCTAATCAGTCACAGACTAATAATGGGACTGAAAAGGACAAACGACTTGGCTTCCTCTGTAAAGGCATGTATGGAAGAAGTAGAGGGCGCATTTTCAATCGTCGGCGTCACCAATCATGGTGAGTTGTTCGCTTTCAAAGATCCTCAAGGCATTCGTCCCTTGTGCAGTGGTTGCAGTCAAGCTCAAAAAGTGTGTGCTTTTTCTTCCGAAACCGTCGGTTTGGACATCAGCAACATAGACCATGGTTTTGAGTTGAACCCAGGCGAACTGGTTGTTGCCACAAAGGATGAGTTCGAACGCGAGCAGCTGGTTAACAGTGGTAATAAGGCATTGTGCGCCTTTGAGTTCGCCTATTTCGCGCGACCTGACTCCAGAATGAACGGTAAGTACGTGTACGAGGTTAGAGAAGCCTTCGGGCGAAACCTAGGAAGAGAATACGCAGACATCGCGAAAGGATGCGATTTAATCATTTCACTACCAGAGACCAGCGACGATGCCGCGTTTGGACTGCATGAAGAAACAGGTTTACGGTGGGAGCGGGCGATTAGGCGGCATCGTTACGTGAGCGAGAGAGCCTTCATCTTACTGCCACAGGAAAGATACGCTACGATTGACAAGAAAATAAACATACTCGACCACAGGCTTAATGGCAAAAAAATCATAGTTGTTGACGATAGCATAGTAAGGGGCGACACCACAAGAGTCGTAATCGAGAAATTGAGAAAAATCGGCGTCAAAGAGATTCATCTATTCATAACTTTTCCACGTATCATCGGACCGTGCCCATACGGAATTGACATGGCAACGTACAGCGAACTAATCGGTGCCACGCGTGGTCCAGAAGAAATCGCCGAGGAAATAGGTGCGGATTCGGTGAGTTATCAGTCGTTCGAAAGTTTTATCAGCGCCACTGGCTTTAGGCGGGATGAGTTGTGCTTCGGTTGTGCTACTGGGAACTATCCTACTCCTCTTGCAGACAGGCTTGCCAAGAAAATGCGGGAACAATTTGACAAGGGCTACAAGGAGATAGGAAGGCTTTACGAGTTAGCCGACTTGGTGGAAAAACCACTTTAGTGGCAAATTAGAAATAGTGTTCACCTTCATAAAATTCGGACAGGGCTTAACGTATGGAAACAGTTGGTGTTCTCGTAGTCGCATATGGGGCAAGGGAAACGGCAATAATCGACGCTCTAAATCGAAGTGTAAATTATAAGGTTAGGATGTACATCACCGACAAGCAAAAAAACCCGTTCAACCTGCAAAAAGCCACAGAACATGTGGTAATCTCTGATTTGAATATAGACGAAATCTGCAAATTCGCCAAAAAGCACAAAGACGAAATAGATTTCGGCATCGTGGGACCCGAAAAACCCATAATCGACGGCATACGCGACCTTATAGAAAAAGAAACAAGTATCCCCATAATCTGCCCCACAAAGGAATACGCTATAGAAAAGAGCAAAGTCGCCCAACGAGAACTCTTCCAGAAAGTCGCACCCGAAACAAACCCGAGATTCAAGGTCTTCTATCCGCAGAAATTCCATACTGAAGAGGCAATCAAACGCGAATTATTCGGCTGGCTTGATGAGCTGGATAATCAGGTTGCCGTAAAGCCCGATACTCCTGCGGCGGGCAAGGGCGTGGGCGTGTGGGGTGACCACTTCACTACACGCGAGGAGTTGTTTGACCATTTTCTGGCGAATTTCAAGCAGGGTGCGGTTATTGTTGAGGAAAAAGTAGAAGGCGAAGAGTCGAGTTTTCAGGCTTTCTGTGACGGAAAACACTTAGTGCCCTTACCTGAAACGCGTGATTACAAACGCGCCTTCGATGATGACAAGGGACCGAACACAGGTGGCATGGGCTCATACAAAGGCATTGGCGACGTACTTCCCTTCATGACGAGCCAAAACCGTGAAGCAGAAGTTCAAATCGTGAACAAAATCTTCCAAGAAATGAAAGGAGTAACCGCTAGAAACGCTGCGCTATTAGGTGTGCCGTTCTACGTGGCGCTTATTCATACCAAAGATGGACCAAAAATCCTCGAGAACAACAGTCGACCAGGCGACCCTGAAATAATCAATATACTTCCCTTGCTGAAAGACGATTTCGTTGATGTGTGCCTAAGAATGATTGATGGTAACCTAACTAGAGTTGAACTGGGGAAGAAGGCTTCTGTTGTGACGTACAAGGTTCCGCCGTCTTATGGAGGCTATATGGACGTCTTCAAAGATAGGGTCAAACAGAGTGAAATCGGTACGCCAGTTGATTTGGATGCAGCCCAAAAACTGACTACAAAATACGGTGACAATATTCGCGTTTATCCTGCTTCCATGGAATTGAAGGGTAATCAGGTTTTTGCTTTGCGTTCGAGAGCCGTCTGCGTTGTGGGCATAGGCGAAGACGATCAAGTAGCCAGAGAAATTTCTCTTGAGGGCATAAGTGCCATTAAAGGCGGTGGTTTGTGGAACCGCAGCGACATTGCTTCGAAAGAGCATATAAACAAAAGTGTTCAACACATGCGACGATTAAGAGGCACCACGCGTTGACTAAGCATCAACAGCAGAGGATTTTTGTCACCGACTGTGAGGGTCCAATTTCCAAGAATGACAACGCCTACGAGTTAACATCGCGTTACATTCCCGAAGGTAGCAAGTTCTACACTCTGCTAAGCAGGTATGACGACGTTTTAGCCGACGTGGTCAAGAGGAAGGGCTACAAAGCAGGTGACACCTTAAAGCTCATTCTGCCCTTCTTGAAAGCCTACGATGTAACTGACCAGAAAATGATAGACTTCTCAGCCAAAGACATCAGGCTAATCGCGGGCGCCATGGACACCATGCATTTTGTGCACAAAACGATGCCATCCTTCATAGTGAGCACCAGCTATGAGCATTATATTTCTGCCTTATGCAAAGCTATAGGCTTTCCTTTGGAGAACACTTACAGCACCAAAGTCAACCTCGACAAATACCCAATAAAACCAGAAGAGAAAGAAACGCTGAAACAAATTGCCAAAGAAATCATGAAAATGCCCATAATCGAAATCCCAAAAAACGCCAAATCGTTAGACGAACTTTCCCTCAAAGATCAAGCCACGATAAAACGATTAGACGGAATTTTCTGGAGCCAAATTCCGCATATATCGTTGGGCAAAATTTTCGACGAAGTGAATCCGGTCGGCGGAAGGGAAAAGGCAGTTGCAGTTAAAGAGATTGCCGCGAAATGTGACTGCGGTGTTGACTGTGTATTGTATGTCGGCGACAGCATAACGGACTTGGAATGTTTTCAACTGGTGAGAAGTGATGGCGGCTTAACCGTCTCGTTCAACGGTAATGAGTATGCAGTCAGGGAAGCCCAAATCGCTGTGATGTCTGAACACACAGTTGTCACGTCTGTTCTCACCGATGTCTTCTCTCGACTTGGCAAAGATGCGGTGTTGCAGTTGGTGAGAGAGTGGAGTTTTTCCGCGTTAAAACGATTCGAAACGAATCCCGCTTTGTTGAGGCAAGTTGGACAGCTGTATTCTGATAATCTTCCTAAAGTGACGATAATAACGAGCGACAACCGTGAAGAAATCGTTAAAGAAAGTGTCGCTTTTAGGAAAAAAGTGCGCGGTGAAGCCATCGCGCGACTTGGTTAAGGGCAAATGTTCTTAAGCTGAACGTTTGAAAATCTCTATTCTCTTGCGGATGATGCAAATGAAAGCCTTAATTGAGGACACTTACGCCGAGGCTTTTGAGGGCTTGTACAGCAGGGTAATCCTAACCGCAGATGATAAAGAAACTCTTTGCAAAGCCGCTGAAGACGCGACCTCAACGCCATCAGTCGTCATCGGAAGAACCGAAGGTGGCATAGAGAAATATTTGGGCAAAAATGAAACTCCAGACAAGCGAATCGGCGCCCTACTGCAGTTCTGGGGCAAAATTGACGAGAACAAGCCTTTCGAAAAATCTTTGGAACGATTTGAAAAGGAACTGTCTTACCGAATTCGCCAAGACATACTCGTAAAGCCTTTCACCGCTTTGTTTGACGCGTTGCCTAAGCCTGAAGGAAAACTCGACATGATGGAAAGAATCGGCCACTGCGGCGACGACTATGAGTGGACAGAAAAACGCTTCGGACGCCAAATGATAATCGTACCCATCATGGTACCCGACTTCCAAATAGAACGCTCTATTGGCTTTGCTCGTGGAGTTTCTGGCGCTAACTTTTGGATTATGTGCGAAACCAAAAAAGCCCTGTATGAGTCTGGAAAGAAAGCGTTCGAAGCTATAGATAGAGTTGAAGGAGTTATCACACCGTTTGATGTTTGTTCTGCGGGCTCCAAAGCCGAAACAAAGTTTCCATTAATAGGCCCCACCACGAATCACCTATACTGTCCCTCGTTGAAGAAGAAGCTGGGCAAGAAGTCACGCGTTCCTCAGGGCGTCAAATACATTCCCGAAATTGTCATAGACGGCATTTCCTTAGGCACCGTGAAAGAAGCCATGAAAGTGGGCATCGAAGCCTCAGCCACTGTAGATGGGGTTGCAAGGATTTCGGCTGGCAATTACGACGGAAAACTCGGCAAGTACAAGATAAGCCTGAGAGAGTTGTTTCCATGAAGCTTGACGTCATAGGCTTAGGTGCGCTTAATGTGGACAAACTGTTTCTGGTGGAGCAAATCGCTAAAGAGGACGAAGAAAGCTCCATAATTGACTTTGAAGAAGCTTGCGGCGGCTCGGCAGCGAACACCATAGTAGGATTGGCCAGACTCGGACTGAAGACGGGTTACATCGGCAAAATCGCCCGAGACCGCGAAGGCCAACTGTTGCTCAGCGATTTCAAGAAGGAAAAAGTGGACATCAGAGGCATAGTGGCAGCTGGAAACGGGAGAAGCGGCGTTGTCATGGGCTTTGTCGACAAGAAGGGCGAAAGAGCGATGTACATCGATCCTGGTGTCAACAATAGCATAAAACTCGAAGAAATTAACCTCCAGTATGCAAACAATACTGCCTTTGTGCATGTTTCCTCGTTCGTGGGCGAAAAAGCGTTCCAAGTTCAAAAGAAACTAATAGCTTCGCTTTCGTCGGACGTTAAAATGAGCCTAGACCCAGGCGACTTGTACGCCGATAAAGGCTTGACCGTCTTAAGGCCGATAATCGAACGATGCCATGTCATTTTTCCAAACGAGCACGAGTTGAAACTCTTAACCAACGAAGACTATGAGAAAGGCGCTGAAACATTGCTTAACGAAGGTGTACATATTGTTGCCGTTAAACTTGGACCGAAGGGCTGTTACGTAACAAACGGCAGAGAAAAGCACCTTATGCCACGCTATCCAGTGAAGGTTGTGGACACTACGGGTGCGGGTGATGCCTTCTGCGCAGGGTTCTTGTACGGGTTAATAAAAAATAAAAGCTTGGAGCGATGTGGAAAACTCGGAAACTTTGTCGCTTCCAAATGCATAGAAAAAGTCGGCGCTCGAACCGGCCTACCGTATTCAGCTGAGTTACCCAAGAATCTCCAATGCTAAAACTTTTTCAGGATAAAATCAATCACTGACTCTAAGACTAATTTTCCGTCTCCAAACTCTGGTAAGATTTCTTTGTCTGTCCAGTCTGGAAGTTGCCAGCCATAAAACGCACGTTCAGGGTGCGGCATTAACCCAAAAATCGTTCCTAAAGCGCTGCAGACGCCAGCTATGTCATGAAATGCGCCGTTAGGATTAGTCGGATACTCGCCCTTCGCGTAAGACCCGTCTGCCTTGCAGTAGCGGAATACAAGCTGATCATTATCATAAAGCTTCGACAAGTATTCCTCTTCTTCCTCTTTCGGAAAAAGAAATCGTCCCTCCGAATGCGCCACCGGAATCCGCAGCACCTTTCCCTTCGGAATTTTTCGTGTGAAGATGCATTTCTCGTTGTTCTCATGCTTTAAGTGTATCCAACGACAGTTATAGCCGGGTGGAACGTTAGGCGCCAGCACAGCTTCGGGGTATTCGCTGATTCCATCAAAGCCAGGCAACAAACCCGCTTCAACCAAAACCTGGAAACCATTGCAGATGCCCAAAACTGGACGCTCTTCCTCAACAAATCTCGTCAACTCGAAACCCAATTTGGCTACGATGGATTTTGCCCAAATCACGCCTGCACGGACGTAGTCGCCGTATGCGAAGCCTCCGGGAAACACTAGGGCGTGGTATTCGAGCAGGTTCTGTTTTTTCAGAAGCTCATTATAATGTGCAATCTCTGCCGTGACGCCTAAGTCTTTGAAGGCTCTCTTTGTTTCCGCGTCGCAGTTGGTGCCCCCGACCCGCAAGATGCAAATCTTAACTTCGCTTCGCTGCATATCAGACGCCCCTCAATGCATTTTGCCATCTTTCCCTCAGCGCGGTCAACTCTGCCTTGATGAGCTTCTCTTCGTTCAAGCCGTAAACCTCAAATAACGGCGATTCTGTCACGGTTCCGACTTCAGCGCAAACGCAGTTTTTCATCAACTCTTCAAAGCGCTCTTTTTGTCTGCGATTTACTTCGACGAGAAACCTGCTGTTAGACTCTGAAAATAGAACGAAGTCACTCCTTTTTGCATCGCTTCTCTTGGGCACTCGTTTAAGGTGAAGTTGCAAGCCACAGTTGCTGCTGAAGGCCATTTCGGCCGCCGCCACTGCCAAGCCGCCGTCAGAAAGGTCGTGGCACGCTCGGACAATTTCTTGATCTATGGCTTTTGTTAATGCGTCGAACGTTTTCTTCGCAGCTGTTGTGTTCACTTTTGGCACGCTCTTTCCAGTGAAGCCCATTAAGCGGTAGTATTCAGAGCCGCCTAGTTCGTTGTTTGTTTCTCCGAGGATGTAGACCGGATCGTTTGGTGTTTTCAGTTCCATAGAGACGAGTTTCCGCACATCTGGGATGACACCAACTGCTGTTATGAGCAAAGTAGGCGTGATTGGACCTTGAGGCGATTCGTTGTAGAGGCTGTCTTTTCCAGAAATAAAGGGCGTCTCAAAACCCCTTGCAACGTCGTAGCATGCTTTACAGGCTTCCACGAGTGTTCCTAGGCGTTCTGGCTTTTCCGGGTTGCCCCAAGTGAAATTGTCCAACAGGACGATTCTTCTGCCGCCCACAGCGGTGTTATTGCGTATCGCTTCATCTATGACTGAGGCTGCCATCCAATACGCGTTGATCTTTCCATACGCTGGGTTTATTCCGCAAGAGATTACCAAGCCTTTCCAAGAATCGTCCAATGGTTTCAGCACTGCTGCATCGTTAGGGCCTGCGTGTTCGCCTTGCATCGGCTTTAGTGCAGTGTTGCCTTTCACTTCGTGGTCATAAGTACGAACTACTGCCTCTTTGCTGGCAACGTTTGGCGAAGAAAGAGTCCTAAATAGTATTTCAATCAGGTTCTTCGGTTCTGGAAAAGATGGTTCTTCGAATGATGCCCTTTCATAAATTGCCTTTCTAATAATCTTTGGCGGTTCAAACATAAACTCCATGTCTAACTCGGCTACGGTTATCAAGCCATAAAGGATTCGCAGCTTCTGCTCTTCTGTTAATCTTCCAATCGTCGTGGCTTCCACGTCTTCTTCTTCAAAGATGTCCAGAATTCTTCGCACGTTAACCGCGGCTGCGGCAATTAGCATTCTTTCCTGCGATTCCGAAACGTAGATTTCCCAAGGCGCCAGCCCTTGATACTTAAGCGGCACATGGTCAAGGTCCAAAACTACTCCACAGTGAAATCGGTGCGCCATTTCTCCAACCGCACTCGACAATCCTCCGCCACCCAGGTCTGTTATTGCCGTGCCGAGTTTTTGGTCGCGAATCTTGACTATGGCGCGTTTCAGTTTCTCCTCTTCGATTGGGTTTGCAATTTGCACTGCGGGTCTGGAGATTTGTTCGGATTTTTCTGAGAGTTCTGTTGATGCGAAGGTTACGCCGTGTATTCCGTCGCGGCCTGTTCTTCCGCCTGCGAGGATTAGCGAATGGTTGGGTTCGGCTTTTCTTATGAGCCTGTCCAATGGTAGGAGTCCGATGCATCCGCAGTAGACTAGGACGTTTCCTGTGTAGCTTTCATCAAAGCATATAGCTCCGTTGACTGTGGGAATGCCCATGTTATTGCCATAACAGCCTATACCCGCAACCACACCGCGAAACAAATACTTCGGATGCTTCACTCCCGCAGGAAGACGTTCATAATCGTAATCGAGTGGACCAAACCCCAACACGTCGGTGCACGCAATCGGGTCAGCCCAAACGCCCAAAATATCCCGAATAACTCCGCCCACACCTGTGGCTGCGCCGCCAAAAGGTTCTATGGCAGAGGGATGGTTGTGTGTCTCCACTTTCACCGCAATACCGTAGCCTTTGTCGAACTCAATTATTCCCGCATTGTCTTCAAAAACTGAGACGCACCATGGCGGGTTTAGTTCTTTGGTCACTCTGGCTATGTAGGTCTTGAACAAACTCTGAATCTTTCCGTCATCGGTGATTATGTCGCCCTTAAACGTCTTATGAAAACAATGCTCTGACCACGTCTGCCCCAACGTTTGCAGTTCCACGTCGGTTGGGTTTCTGTTCATCTCCAAAAAATAATCCCTGATCGCCCTCATCTCTTCAAGGTTTAAAGCCAGTCCCATGGTTTGGCTGATTTCTAACAATTGCTCGTCACTTGCTGTGGTGACGTTTACTTCATAAACTTCGAAAGGCAACTGACGCTTCTTGTAGAGGCTCATTTCACTTCCCAAATCTCAAACTTATAATCATCCTTAGTCGGATTCGCAAGTAACCGCCGGCACATTTCGTCCACCATGCTTTCCGCCTTAGCCTTTGAATCCGCCTCCAAAATCACAGTGTAAGCCTTACTGACACCAACGCCCTTAACAGGATAGTTCAGTTCTCTGAGCGCACGCGCAGTCGTATCGCCCTCGGGATCAGAATGCCCAGCCTTGAGCATGACCTCAATTTTGGCTTTGAATCTCATACTTATATACTAAAAAGATTAAAATTTAAGCTTTATTTAACTAAAAATTTAAATAAACATGCACATGGTCACTGCAGCAGGATTTTCTTGTCTTTGTAGATTGCGACAATTTTCTGTGATGATGTTGCCATGCCTATTTGTTCTGCTTCAACTCCAGTTTTCTTTAAACAGCCTATCGTTGCGTCGGCTTCCTCTTTTCCTATGACCAAGGCGAAACCCCATCCCATGTTGAAGGTTTTCAGCATTTCTTCGTCAGAGATTTCTCTCTTTAGCCCATGTGTGGTGCGTTGAATCAGGTCGAAAATGGGCTGCGGCTTGAAATTGTTGAATTCGAAGCCTATTCCCTTGGAGAATTCCATGAGGCGATTGAATTTCAAATAAGCGTCGCCCGTTATGTGCACTGCGCCTTTTATCTTAACCTTCTCTGTCGCAGTCATTAATGGTTTTACGTAGATTTTCATAGGCTCCAGAACTTCATAGACGAGTTCTCTGTCGAGTCCTTCTGGAATGGTGAACGGGTCGTACTTTCCGCCCCACTGTTTGAACAACACTCTTCTTGCCAGCGTAATGCCATTGCTGTGGAGACCCGAACTTCTCAGTCCGATTACAGCGTCGCCAGTTTCGATGTTATCTCCTCGTATTATTTTGTCTTCTGTGAGTTCGCCGACGCAAGCAACGACCAAGTCGAAGCTTTTTCCCTTGACTATGCCTGTTATTATCTCTGCGACATCGCCTATTTCTCCTGCTGGCACGATGCATTCTGATTCTAGTGCGCCTTTTATTATGCCTTTCAGCAATTCCTCTATGAGTTTGGGTTCAGAGACCTGTGTGTGAATGTTGTCCACTAAAGCGACTGGTCTGGCGCCAGAACGGATTATGTCGTTAACTACTAATGCCACTCCGTCGATGCCTATGGTGTCGTACTTGTTCGCCAACTGTGCAACGAGGACTTTTGTGCCTACGCCTTCCACCTGCAAATCCAAGTACCTGTCGTCGAAGGGGAAAATCTTGCCATAAGGAAGTTCAACCACTTTGCCATAGCGGCTGAATTTGAAAGTTTGCTCTAACAGTTTCAGAGCTGTTTTGGATTTTGCTCTGAGTTTTCGGTCTACTCCGGCTTCTGCATAAGTGATTTTTTTGGGCATTTCTAAGCCTTTAAGTGACTATTTCCTGCAGCATCCTCTGCTTCAGTGCACGTTTTATCTCTAGAGCGATGCGGTCGCCCATGCTCATTCGTTTGCCGTACTTGGCATTGGCATACTGTGAGCCTATGCCCATGTGGACGTTCGTACCGCCGCCGTGTCTCAAGGCGACATCTTGTGTCACGGGGATGTGCATGTACGGTTCTCTGCCTTCGGGAACGTCGTATAAACCGTAATCCGTGCTCGTTTTGGCTTCGACGCCCAAAGTGACGTCCATTTTCATGGTAGGCTTCGTTTCATATTTTGATATTTTGTCCCACGTGATGAGCGTTTGTAGGCACCATGCGCCTATGATCCCGGGCGTCTCGTATTCGCGTGTTGCTAATAAGAAGCGATCTGCATAGCGGTGCATGTCCTTGAGTAATGATTCTCTAAGACTCATGACCAAATGTGCAGTGACTTCGAACGAAGGCACTTTTCTGAGCTTCTCCTGCACGTCTAGGGGTAAGCGTCTGACGCCGTCGAGTATGGTCTCTCTTCTCTCGTCTATGGACAAGAACTGATTGGCCAAGCAAACGCGTGCGTTTTCCACCGAAGTGCCGAATAGTTTGGCGTACCAGTCGTCAGCGTCGCCCCAGTCTTCTTTGGCGTCCAAGGGTGAATAGAAGAAGTTGAAGTTTGCGTGTGGTCCAAGGACTATTTGTTCTATTCTTGCGTTTTCGAGGCTTTCCTTGTCTAAGTTGCCCTCTTGCACTTCTTTGCGCACTTTCTCTTCCAAATCCTCAGAGTCTGCGGCGAAAATGAATTCGCGTTCAAACGCCCTGTGAGCGTGTTCAGCCTTGAGCAGCATGGGTTCGTCGATGGGTTCTTTGAAGCTTATGCCCTCTTCATGCACTTCGACTTTGTACGCTTTTGGACTGGGAATTCCCGCTTTTTCGGCGAACCAGTAATAGTCTTTTTCAATTTCGCCACGATTCTCGATTTTCAACAGTTTTCTGGAGCCTAATATGGGTACTGGGTATTTATTCTCTATTACGCTGCATTTTTCGTCGCCGCCCACGTAGACGGCGAAGGCACGATTTGGAATCTGCACGCATTCAAGGTTGACGAGTTCGTCGGTGTATTTGACGATGTCCGAGTATTTGTCTACTATGAGGATTATGCTTTGCCAGTTGCCTTTCTTGTTAATGTCTTTGGGGTCGTTCACGACTTTTAGGTCTCGCTTAGTTGTGGCTGGCAGGTCTTCGATGGTTTCGCCAGGCTTGCCCACCATGGGGTTCTGCAGATAAATCCTCGCTCTTGCGGGTGGCACGTAGATTATGCTTCTAAAACCGTAGTTGCGCTGTCCTTGCCACGCATCCAAGGCGGAGTGTGAACCTAAATTAAGTCCGATTGGTTCTTTGTATTTTTTGGCTATTTCTTGCATTTCTTCTCGTTTAATAACCATCCTTTCTCACCTTTGTTGGGACACGCAAATAGCACTTTAGGTTTTTTAAAACTTTCTACCAGTTAGGCGTTCGTAGGCTTCGATATATTTCTTCGACGTTTCAGCAACAACATCGGGCGGCAGAGTGGGCGCGGGCGGCTGCTTATTCCACTTTATGGATAATAGATAGTCGCGTACATACTGCTTATCAAAGCTGAACTGGTCTTCGCCCACTTTATATCTGTCACGTGGCCAGAAGCGCGATGAATCTGGCGTGAAGAGTTCGTCTATGAGTATGAGTTTGTCATTTAGCAAGCCGAATTCGAGTTTGGTGTCGGCGACTATTATGCCGTTTTTTTCTGCTTGTGTGGAGGCTTTTTCGTATATTCGCATGCTGACTTCTTCTATGTGCCTTGCCAAGTCTTTGCCCGTTTTTTGTTCCATTTCTTTAGTCGTTATTTCCAAGTCATGTCCCACTTCGGCTTTTGTTGTGGGCGTTAAGATGGGTTTTGGGAGTTTTTCGGCTTTTC
>DATKLC010000172.1:0-1919 GCA_035542635.1 Candidatus Krumholzibacteriaceae bacterium
CAGCTCTGAAGAATGAATTAGAAAAGTAAGAAATGGAGGCAGAAAAACCGCACAAAAAGGACCTGGTTGAGTATATTGGAGTTGTGAACAGACAGCCGATATACCCAACCAGGAGACTAATGATACCATGCAGGAAGCAATCGAAGAGGCGCAAGGGGAAAATCAGGGGGAGGATCCGGATGACGTAGCCCAAAAACAGATATTGGGCTTGTTTTTGCGGACAGCGCAACAACACGGCGGGAAATGGAAAGACATTTTTGGTGGAGTGAGCGATGTCCGGGAAGCAGGGAAGATTACCTACCCCCTGAGCGTCTTGTTATTCACTGGGGTGCTGCTATTTATCTGCCAATTGGGTGCCCGGCGGCAGATCAACCACAAGCTACGCGGCAATGCGCGGGTGCGCCAGAAATATCAGACGCTTTTTGGGGTGGGAGATATTCCACATGGCGATACGCTGAACTACACCTACCAACGGCTGAAGGTGGATGAGGTGCAGGAAGTCGTCTGCCGGTTGATGGAAGGCGTCATGGAGCAGGAGGAATTGCGCCGTTGGCGACTGCTTGGGATCTACTACCTGGTCGCGATGGACGGTACAGGGGTGATGACTTATCACGAGCGGCATTGTGCCACCTGTCTGACCCGCAAGCTCTCGAATGGTCAAATTCTTTACTATCATCCAGTCTTGGAAGCTAAACTGGTGACCGCCAATGGCTACGCTTTATCTTTGATTACTGAATTCATCGAGAATAACGATCCCCAAGCCACGAAGCAAGATTGCGAACTGAAGGCGTTTTATCGTCTAGCGGATCGGTTGAAGCAACGCTTTCCGCACGCCCACTTTTGCTTATTGCTAGATGGTCTATTTGCTGGCGGGCCCACCCTGGAAGTGTGTGAACAGAAGGATTGGAAATACCTGATCGGGTTGACGGATGAGGATTTGCCGACCGTCAACCAGGAATTCGAAGCTTTACTAACCCTTCCACCCGAAAACCGTAAGGAAATCGCCTTGGCCAAAGGCATTCAGCAAGTCTATCGCTGGATGAATGGCATCGCCTACACGGATAGCGATCAGCGTACCCATGCGCTCAATGTGTTGGAATGTGTGGAAACTACCCCTAACAAGCCAGAACAACCCACCAAGTTCAAATGGTTGACCAATTTCACCCTCCTATCCACCAATTCTCCTAGTCTGGCGAACCAGGCCGGACGGTTACGTTGGAAAATCGAGAATGAAGGCTTTAATCTTCAGAAAAACGGCGGTTTTGCCCTCGAACATATCTTCAGCCATGCTGAAACCGCCCACAAAATTTTCTATCTGCTCCTGCAAATCGCCCTGCTCTTTTTCCAACTGATGACCAAATGCTCTGCGTTCACCCGGGCCTTCCCCAAAGGATTGGGCTCCTTAAAAAATGTCGCCTACCGTCTGCTCGAGGCCTGGCGCAACCTTCGTATCGACGCTCAAGCTTTTCTCGCGCTACTGACCTTGCCGTTCGATACTTCTTAGTACAATAGCTGGTAAGGATCGATTTGTAGCGAGGAAACCATGTGGATTATTGACCCGAATACCGATGATCGCGAATGGTTGTCTCTACTGGATGGCGAATTAAAAGTCGCTGTCGAGTTTGACAATTCAGAAGAGGGCTATCAGGATAATATCAAGATCGTTTTTTCTGAAAATAGCTCTCCCGCTTTTGCGCTTTTTAAAGCAGATGAGACTTCTTTTGGGTTGACTTCCGAAGAAGCCCGCAAACTTGCTCTTTGGTTGATTACCGCAGCAGATAAAAATGATCAGTGGATGCAGCAGAGTAAGTAAACTGTATTTTTATTGAGACTTGTGGAACCCCAATGGTCATTTTCTTCGCGAATCAGGAAACATCTTCTGCTACCCTCCCTCCGTTTTTTTTAATTCTTCAGAGCTG
>DATKLC010000173.1:0-2075 GCA_035542635.1 Candidatus Krumholzibacteriaceae bacterium
GCTGTCGGTGTCGCTGTAGATTACTTGCAGACCGAGTCTTTCGGCTTGTTTTATAGTTTTCTGTATAGTCTCGCGTCCCCAGGCGGCGGCTGCTTCAGCCACGGGTTTGATGTACCATCGTGCGCCTATCCAGCCCGTGTAGCCATAAGACGCGTTCGTTATGACCTTGACCGCCTTCTGCCGCGCGTCCAATGCGCGGTATTCTGGGCTTTTTGGGTTTAGTTTTTTAAGCGTTGAGCGTATCTCGTCTCTGGCTTGTATCAGATGCGTCAGCACGGTTTTGTAGAAGCCTGCTGGTTCTTTGCGGAATCTGTATTTCACCTCGGGTGCCGTGTAGACGCCACTTTTTGGCGCTGGTTCTTCCGGGGACACGTAGGTGTCGGGTGAGATGTTGTAGGTTATCATGATGTTTGGGTACATGGCTTTGAAGTCCAACACGGCTACATCTTCGTGCATGCCCGGTTTGGGCGCTGTTACCATGCCGCCCGTGTAGGGGATGTATGGGCGTTCTTGTCGTTTGGGGATGAGTTCGTTGATTCTGTATGCTTCGCGTGTGAGGTACCATTCTGTGCGGAAGCCCACAGCAGCGGTGCCCACATGGTCGAGTGGTAAGCCCACTAGTGCGGAGAGTTGTATGGCGAAGTCGAGCATGGCGTCGGTGATGCCCATTATGGAAGCCGTGTTCTCCTCTGAGAATTTCAACAAAGCGGTGCGTTTTTGTTTGTCTTGCCAGTAGGCTGGGATTTCAGCTTCGTCTATGAGCGTGCGTTTTTCGAGTTTGAAGGCGTCGAGGTAGTCGGCGATGTTTTCGAGCGTTTTGAGCTTGACTTCTGGGAGCTCGTCGGCGTAGTCATACCAATCTATGTTGGCTCTTCCCGTTATGGAGACATGCCCGTACACGCTGGTGTGTGGTGCTGTGTCGGTTCTGTCGACGTTGAGGTTCATGCCGTGTTTTTTGGCGCGCGCTATGAGGTATGGCCAGTCGTGGCTGTTTGTGCCGAAGCCCACGATCAAGTCGGGGTTGAATTTTCTGACGTATTCTATGAAGGAGGTGAGTATGGCCTTGTCGTCGTTGTTCTCTGCGACGAGTTGTTTCTTCTCGCCCATGTTTGTGGCTATGCTTATTATGATCACGGGATCTTTGTCGGGTTTCGCCGTGCCCTCCGCGCCGTAGCAGACTATGGAAAAGCCTAAAAAGCGTAGTTTGGGTTGTTTCGGGTCTGGCACGTGCTTGGGTGATGTTTTGGCTTCGTAAACCGTGTCTACCTGTGCTTTCCGTTTTTCTTTGCTTTCTGCTGCTTCTATTTCGTGCCATCCGCAGGGAACCATGCCATTGTCGATTAGGTAGCGCATGGAGTATCTTAGGTCGTCTTCGAGGCATTCTTTGACGCCGCCTAGTTTCTGCAGCGTTTTGGCGTATTTTGACATGGCTTCTGGGTTTTGGCAGTAAACCTTAATCGCTTTGACGGGTTTGCCGAAGAATTTCTTTTCGACTAATTCTGTTTTGGTGATGAGGGGGAACTGGGTTTTTGTGATTTGTTTGATTACTGTTTCTGGGCTGGTGCCGTCTTTTAGGACAACATAGAAATAATCTTGGAAACTCTTGTCGATGATTAAAACACGTTTGCCCGTGTCGTCTATGCCCCATATCCATAGTTCGGGCTTGTCTTCGTGGAGTTCATAGTTGACGTCTAGAAGCCAGAAGGTTTTTTTCAATTTTCCTTCCCTTACAGAAGCCTTAGGGTGCAATACGTTTTTAACCTTTTTAGGGCTTCAAATAGCGCTGAGGGTTTAGACGCTTTGAGGATTCTGGCGACTAATTACAAGAAGGGCGTGGTTAAGCTGGTGCCCGAGAATTTGGATGACCTGTGGCATTTGTATAATTTGATCTATGCTGGTGATGTGGTTTATGCGCGTACGACGCGTGAGGTGAAGCAGGATAGTGAGTTTGGGCGTCCTAAGAAGGGCAGGCGTATTATGCTTGTGTTGGGCGTTAAAGCGAAGGATGTAGCTTGGGACAAGACTTTGAACAGGCTCAGAGTGCATGGGCTTTTGGTGGACGCGCCAGAGGATGT
>DATKLC010000174.1:0-14895 GCA_035542635.1 Candidatus Krumholzibacteriaceae bacterium
CATTCACATAAAATTTAAATAAACGCCTACGTACCAGAAAATGATGAAAAATGAAGATAGTTATCGTAGACCACGTCTATCTCGAAGAAAAGCACGTGAAAAAATTACGATCACTTGGTAATCTGAGGATTTTCAAAGAGCCACCTAAAACGACTGACGATTTGAAACGAAGAATAGAGGACGCCGACATCGCAATCGTTGGCTGGAGCAAATTGACTAGAGACGTCATCAACTCTGCTAAGAAGCTTAGGATGATTTCGATATGGGCAACCAGCTGTCATTACGCAGATGTCCAAACAGCCAAAGAAAAAGGAATAATGGTCACGCATGTTCCAGGCTATGCCACAGAAGCAGTCGCTGAACATGCCTTCGCTTTGCTGTTGGCTGCAGCCAGAAAATTGCTGGCTGCCGATAAACATGTTAGAAAGGGCCGTTTTGATTGGAGACCGTTCGGGGGCGTCGAATTACGTGAGAAAACTCTGGGAGTAATTGGCACGGGCTCAATTGGCTTTCGAGTTGCAGAGATATCTAAAGCTTTTGAAATGCAAGTCTTGGGCTATGACAAGTACCCTAATATGGAGAGAGCCAGAGAACTTGGAATGAAGTACGTGGACCTGTACACTCTGCTTAAGAAGAGTGACTTCATAACGTTGCATGTCACGTTGACATCTGAAACAGAGGGGCTTATCAGAAAAAGGGAATTTGAGGTCATGAGAAAAGGGGTCGTTATAGTCAACACGTCGCAAGGAAAGGTAATTGAGGAGAAAGCCTTGAATGAAGCGTTGAAATCGGGCCGAGTATCCTATGCAGGGCTAGATGTTTTCGAAGAAGAGCCTCCTTCTAAAGACAATCCGTTATTCAAATTGAATAACACGATACTCACACCTCATGTGGGATTCCACACAATTGAAGCGGCGAAACGGTGCAGCGACATCTGCATCGATAATGTTGTTAAGTTCTTGGAGGGCCAGCCGCAAAACCTTTGCTAGTGCAACAGTTGCATGTTTGTGCATGGAAAGGTGAATTTGAATGAACTTGACAAGAGAAGAAGAAAAAATGCTCAACGGCGAATTCGGGCAAGGAAATCAGAGGGCAATTGAACTGCTTGTAGCTATTGGAGACGCGTTCGATGCTGAAAAAATGATTCCAATCACCCGTGCGCATGCAGCCTCGAGCGGCCAAGAAGGCGACCTGTACTTCGTCGAACTCTTGGCAAGAGGAGGCGCTAGGTGCAGAGTCCCGACTAGCACAAATCCAGTGTATGATATAGGGTTTTTCCATAGATCGCACGAAGTTCTGAGTGATGAGGCTGAAGTAGCTCGAAGAGTCATGGAGGCGTACAAGAGAGTGGGTGCAATCCTCAGTTGGAGTTGTGTACCATACCTGGCAGAAAACATTCCTTTATTCGGTGAAACCGTTGCTTTTTCTGAATCAAGCGCCACGCCCTACGTGAATTCTGTCATCGGTGCCACAACAAATCGCGAAGCAGCCCAAAGTGCGTTAGCCGCTGGAGTTGTCGGTAAGACGCCCAAGTATGGGCTGCACATAAAGGAGAATCGAAAGGGCACAGCCCTCATCAAAGTTGAGGCAACATTAAAAGACAGCTTTGACTACACGCTTTTGGGACAGTTCGTTGGTAAGCAGATAGGTTACGGAATTCCGGTGTTGACTGGTATAACGAGGCGGCCGAGCACTGAGGAACTCATAAACTTCTGTGCAATGTCAAACACGACCGGAGCAGTTTCGATGTTTTATATACCGGGTTTCACTGTTGAAGCCCAGACTGTGGACGAGGCTTTTCAAGGGGACGCCCCGAAGGACAGGATCATCGTGACAGATGTCGAACTTAAGCAGACGTGGGAAGAACTTCAAACGGCAAGTGGAGAAATAGACTTTGTTATGCTTGGATGCCCACACTACACTCTCAAACAGGTGGCAGAAGCCGCAAAGCTGTTGAAAAGAAAGAAAATTCACAGCGGAGTGTCGTTCTGGATATGCACCTCGGCTACGACCAAAGCTTTAGCCAAAAGAATGGGTTATGTAGATACTATAGAGAAGACTGGCGGGTGCGTCGTCGTGGACACATGCATAGACGAACCATGCTGGGGCATGTACAAGGACAAGGTGGGCATGACAGACTCGCCCAAATGCGCCTACTACCGAAGATTCAAAGACGTCGTTGTGGCGAGACTGGAGGACTGCGTCGAAGCAGCTGTTAGGGGGAAATATGGATGAAAAGAGAGGAAATCAAACTGAAATGTCACAAGATCGTGGGAGGTTACGGGGAAGGCGAGGCCTTAGTCTCCCATGAGCCAATCTGCTTCTACCTCACCGACCCAAAAACAGGCATAGTCAGGGAGAAAAGTCACGAGCTTGCGGGAAAAAATCTTGCAAACAAGGTGCTTGTGTTTCCATCCGGCAAGGCCAGTTCAGTGGTGCAGATTGACGGCCTCTTTAAACTGGCGTCACATAATCTGGCTCCCAACGCAATGATAGTCAAAGACATCGAAACCGTACTCATAGTGAGCGCGGTTATAGCAAAGGTTCCCCTTGTGGACAGGTTGGAAAAGGACCCGTTTAAGATCATTCACACGGGTGACCTAGTGAAGGTGGACGCAGAAAAGGGAACGGTTACAGTAAAAAGGGACATTTCCTAGCGTTGAACATAGCATGGCCTACCTTTTGCGGCTGAGGCACATTCTGATACGCTCCATTCCCTCTCTAACCTGTTCGTAGGAAATAGAGTATGATATTCGCAAATGCCCTTCGCCGCTTGCTCCGAAACTGGACCCAGGTACGGTAACCACTCCGGCTTCCTTCAGTAGCCGCTGAGCCAGAGTTTCATCAGACTTTTCGAAAGCGGAGAAATTTGGAAAAATATAAAACGCTCCTTTCGGCATGGGGTACGGTACAGATTTAATCAGGTCAATCTCATCAATCATGAGTCTTCTTCTTCTATCGTATTCTCTCAGCATTTCTTGAACGCAATCTTGGGGTCCTGTAAGCGCGGCAATGGCTGCTTTCTGGGATATCGCGTTTGGGCATAAGACAGCATAATAATGCAGTTTGCGTAAGGTAGCTGAGAGCTTCTTCTCGGCCACTACGTAGCCGATTCTCCAACCAGTCATTGCGTACGCTTTTGAGAAACCGTTTACTGTGATGGTTCTGTCTTCCATGCCTGGGAGGGAGCCGATGCTTACGTGATTAGCACTGTCGTAAACTAGTTTTTCATATATCTCGTCTGCGAAGACTATCAGGTCGTGTTCTTGTGCCACTTCAGCAATATTTTCCAGATCTTTTTTTGAGAACACGTGGCCAGTTGGATTGCTCGGGTTACACATCCAAATGATCTTCGTCTTTTCTGTTATTCTCTCTTCTAATGCTTCGACTTCTACACCATAATTCCTGCCTCCATCAAGTGGAACTGTCACGGGCGTCGCTTCCGCTATCAACGTGTCCTCAAAATAAGCGGGGTAATAAGGGTCGAGAATTAGAGCTTCATCGCCACGATTCAGAAATCCCAACGCGGTTATCAACATAGCTTCTTGAGAGCCAGAAGTGATGGTTATCTCGGTTTTCGGATCAACATCAATAGCGTTTTCGTTCCTGAGCTTTTCAGCAACGGCTTGACGTAGTTCTGAAGTTCCGTCAACCTCGGTGTAATGAGTAAAACCGTCTCTGGCTGCAGCGATGGCCGCCTCAACAATGTGCTTTGGCGTTGTGAAGTCAGGCTCTCCCTGCTCCAAGTGAACCAGGTTCTTCATTCCAGCAGAACTTTCAAGCATTCTTCTAATTCCCGAAGGTTTTATCGCGTCAACCCTGTCAGAAGATCGTAACAACAATTCTTCGCCACAACCCTGCAAATCGCTCATCCGAAGACATTAAAGCATGCAAGTTCTCGTCTCACTGCATTGCTACTCACAGATTGCTTCTTTATCTTTTAAAGAATTCCCTGTGTTTTTCTGCTTTCACGAATCATTTCTATAGATTATCTTCAGTCATCATCTGATGGGAACGAGTCGCCATTCTTTATAGTCCGTTATCACTCTGATATAGCCGCGAAGCATGTTGTCCACCTCGCCGTCGCCCGTGTCCACGCGTAAAACACTATCTTCAATGCTTTGCAGTTTACTCTTGGTGGCGCCCACTATGATTTTCTCCTTGCCAACGCGTTTTATGATTTCTGGACTTATCTGTTGATTTCCTCGTCCGAGCAGTATGCCTTGTCTTCCTATGGGCGACAGTATAATCCACGTGTTCTGCCAATCTTCTATCGTGCGCAGCAGTTTGGCTTCGTTCACGTCTTTGATAACTTTGCCTTTGTGGTACACGTCGACACCCAGCAGAGTCTTCTCTACGCCAAGCAGGTCCGCAACACATTTCACCGTAGTGCCTGGGCAAAGGATGTACACGCCATTAGCGTCCATGTTTTCCACTATAAACCGTGCCACGGCCAACTGATTCTCGTGTTCGTCCAAAGTCTCGGGCGAAATTTGCTTGCTTCCCTGAATACGCATGGGAAGGAAAGGCCCGCGTAGTAATCCGTAGAAGCGCATGTCGAACTGGTCTTCTCTTATAGCGGCTTCGTCTACGTCCATAATCTCGAACTCTGCGGTTTCTGTCTCCTTCCTGGCAAAGGCTTCTACGATAGCGGCTGCGTCAGCAGGATTGACAGCAAAAACGCCGCTGTACATCTTGATGCCCGAAGGAACTCCTAAAACGGATACATCGGCATTCGTAGAACGCAAGGCATCCAAAACATCTCGTGCAGTGCCGTCGCCGCCCACGAAAACTGTGAGGTCAACCTTTCTTTCTGCCATAAGTTTCACAGCGTCTTTGGTGTCCCTAGCAGAGGTTTCGATTCCTAAATTTAAAGGCAAAATCTCTGCAGAGAATCCCGCGTCTTTAACCTCTTCTTCGCCCATCGGAAATGGACAAGTCACAATCTTTAACTCGTCTTTGAAATCCACATTTTTTAGGCTCTTGAGAAATTCTCTGGCTCGTGTCGAGGCTATGGGCTTGGCACCCATTTTTACGGCGTTCTTCACGACATTATCCGTGCCTTTTAACCCTATCTTTCCGCCCATGCCCGCAATGGGGTTGATGAGGAAGCCGAGTTGCAAAGAGTTTACTCTCGCATTACTTAGTTTCAGGGTAGAATAAAAAATTGAGGCTTTTGGGAGTCTTGCATGAAAAATTCTTATTATCTAGTGAAGGCTTAAACATCCTTTTCTCTTAGTTAACGAGGACTGGCAGATGTCAAACGTCATGAAACACATCCTAGTAACGGGCGCCACTGGGCAAATAGGCTCCGAACTCACCTTGGAACTCAGAAAAAAATACGGCAAAGACAACGTTGTCGCCGCTGGACACAAACGAAAGCCCAGCGGACAACTCTCAGAATCTGGACCGTTCGAGTACGTCGACACCACAGATCAAACGAGCATCAGAAAAGTTGTTAAAGATTACGGAATTGACACGATTTATCATCTAGCCGCCGTTCTCTCTGCCGTGGGCGAAGAAAACCCTCAACTCGCATGGCACGTGAACATGGATGGCCTGTACAACGTGCTCGAGGTTGCCAGAGAAAACAAACTGCGCAGAGTCTTCTGGCCAAGCTCCATCGCGGCGTTCGGTCCCAATGTGCCCCGTGTCAACACGCCTCAGGAGGCTGCTATGATTCCGCAGTCGGTGTACGGCGTGACCAAAGTCGCCGGAGAGCTGTTGTGCAATTACTATTTTCTTAAGTATGGGTTAGACGTGCGGAGTTTGCGTTATCCTGGTATTATAGGCAGTGAGACGCTTCCGGGCGGTGGCACTACGGATTATGCCGTGGAGATATTTTATGAAGCCATTAAGAAGAAGCGTTACACTTGCTTCGTGAGAGAAGACACCGTTTTGCCCATGATGTTCATGCCCGACTGCATCAAAGCCACCATAGACTTGATGGAAGCAGACGCGGCCAAAATAAAGACAAGGACAAGCTATAACATCAATGGCATGAGCTTTTCCGCGGGTGAGCTTGCGGCTGAGATTAAGAAGCACATTCCAGAGTTCGTGTGCGAGTACAAGCCAGACTTTAGACAGAAGATTGCGGATTCATGGCCAATGTCTTTAGACGACAGCGCGGCTCGCAGAGAGTGGGGCTGGAAACCGAAGTACGACTTAGCTGCCATGGCTAAAGCTATGATTGAAAAGCTCACTAAACGCTACCGAGAAGGCAAGCTCTAGACGAGAAACAGAATCTCCCTCAAATCGTGGATTTTCTCGTAATCTCCAGCGATTCTACCGTGCCTATCGATTAAGAGCGCTTTCATTCCTGCTTTTTTCGCGCCTTCATAATCATATTCTACTGTGTCGCCGACGAAGAGTGCCTCACTCGCGGTTACGTTTAAAGCCTCAAGCGCATAGCGAAAGATTTCTTGTTCGGGCTTCATCTGATTTGCTGTGCTAACCGTGACGACAACGTCGAAAAAACATGAATCAAATCGTATCTTTGACATTATCTTTCTAACATCGCTTTGCAGTCCGTTAGTTATCACTCCCAGCTTCAATCCTCTTTGCTTGAGTTCGTTTAGTGTTTCCTTCGTGTCTGGATATAACGCAACATCTGAGTAGTCCCACCAATGTTCAGAGATGAACCTTGCCAGATCTTCTCTGCCGAACACGCCTAATTGTTCGAGGAAAAGGTTGTTTCTCTTTACCCAGAACTCGTCGGACATGGTTTTCATTAATTCCAAGCTCAACTTTTTTTCGGCTGTCCTGTTTGCTGCGACGATATCCTCTCTCGTGCGGTGAATCCCATGAGCGTCGAGTATTCTTTGGTGAATCTCGGCAACATCTGCTATTCGAACCAGTGTTTCGCCCAAATCGAAGAGAACAGCCTTGAGCACTCTAATCTCCTCCTTCAAATGACGCAATCGGAGCTCAAAAACATTCCTTTATACATGGTAGAAAAAGAGTTAAGAGAAAGAACACTCAAAAAGAAGGCGAGGCATGATTAAAATGCGCAACCCGACTGCTTTTCTACGCGAAGAATACGAAGACTTGGTGAAAAACGAGCTTGACTGGAAGCTTCGAGTTCTGCAGGGTCCGAGCACACCTTGGTGCACTGTAGACGGAAAAAAAGTGCTGATGTTCTGTTCAAACAATTACTTGGGCTTGAGCAATCATCCGAGACTGAAAGAAGCAGCCATAAAAGCCGTTGAAACCCACGGTGCCGGGTCAGGCTCAGTGCGTCCAATCGCGGGAACCATGGACATCCATATCGAACTCGAAAAACGCTTAGCAAGGTTCAAACATGCGGAAGCGTCGCTCGTGTACCAAACTGGGTTCGCAGCCAATGCTGGCCTGATTCCTCAGTTAGCTGGTAAGGAAGACCTCATAATTAGCGATGAGCTTAATCATGGCAGCATCATTGATGGTGTCAGATTGTCACATGCCGAGAGGACTGTGTACAAACACACTAACACTACAGATTTGGCGCGCGTCTTGGACGAGGCAGAGAAACACACGCCGGCCTACAGACGAATTTTGATAATAACCGACGGCGTGTTCTCCATGGATGGCGACATTGCACCGTTAGACCAAATTGCAAAAGTAGGCGCAGAGCATGGATGTATGATCTTCGTAGACGATGCTCACGGGGAAGGCGTGCTCGGTGATGGGGGCAGAGGTATCGTTTCACACTTTAAACTCGGTCGCGACCAGGTTCAGGTCGAAATGGGAACTTTTTCCAAGGCTTTCGGCGTGGTCGGCGGTCACATCTCGGGTTCACGAGATTTGGTTAATTTCGCTTACAACAAGTCTCGCACATGGTTACTCAGTGGCTCGCACCCGCCCGCGGTTGTAGCGGCGTGCATAGCCGCCATCGACGTGCTGGAGAGCGAACCGCAGCACGTGCGTACTTTGTGGGAGCATACGCGATACTTTAAGCAGACCATGAAGGACTTGGGCTTTGACACTGGCAACAGTCAAACCCCGATTACACCAATCATCGTAGGCGAGAGCGGAATAGCCAAAAAACTGAGCATGCGCTTGTTCGAGGAAGGCGTGTTCGCTCTGCCCATTGTGTATCCGATGGTCGCAAGGGATAAAGCGCGCATAAGAACCATAATGAACGCGGCACTAACAAGACAAGACGTAGACTTTGCCATAGCAGCTTTCCAGAAAATCGGAAAAGAACTTCACATAATTTAGCCCTCTATGCTTTTCCCGCTTAGTCTTTTGATAGTTAGGGTTAAATCTTAACAGCGTGCATTCATGCAGAAGAGCGTGGATGATGCTGTTTTGGACTGTCGTGGCGCAAGCGGCTAACTGGCTGGAACAACTGGTGTTGCAGTTTGGCTATTTGGGCTTTTTTCTCATAGCCTTCATAGGCGCCGTCTCCATTTTCATTCCAGTTCCTTACACGGTGGTTATCTTCACACTTGGCGGCTCGTTTGACCCAACGCTCATAGCACTCACTGCAGGGCTTGGCTCTACTCTAGGCGAGTTTTCGAGCTACATAGTTGGTGCTTATGGAGCAAAAATGATCAGCGAGCCGAGAAGACGCAAGATGGAGTTCATGGTCAAGGTCTTCAACAAGTGGGGGCCATTAGCCGTGTTTGTCTTCGCCCTGACGCCGCTACCTGACGACTTGCTCTTCATTCCCTTAGGTATGATGCGGTACAATATTCCAAAAGCGTTTGTTTCTGCTTTCTGTGGCAAGGTCCTCATGAACTTCATCGTAGCGTACAGTGGACGATTCACAAGAGGCTTCATTTATGACGTTATTCGTAGTATTTTCGGAGAGCCCAGCGACCTGCTTGTAACCCTTGTCACTGCTGCCATCGCGATTGCCCTGCTAATCATAGCAGTCGTAATAATGCTCAGGTTGGATTGGGAGAAAATCTATTACAGACATGTCAAGAAAAAAGAACTGGTGGAGAAGAAAGATGAGAATAATCGCTGATTTGCACATGCACAGTCGCTTCAGCAGAGCAACAAGTGCTAAGATGAACGTGAAAGAAATCGCCCGTTTCGCGAGGAAAAAGGGTTTAAGCGTAGTGGGAACAGGCGACTTTTCGCATCCAAGGTGGCTGAAAGAATTAACCCAAGACCTAGCCGAGGTGGGGGGCACAGGCCTCTACAAATCCTCAAACGAGCCAGAATCACCCGTGCACTTCATGGTCACAAACGAGGTCAGCACCATCTTTACTTTCGAAGGCAAAGCCAAAAAAGTCCATCACGTCATCTTAACGTCAAACCTGGAAACAGCAGCACAGATAAACGAACGACTTGCCCGATATGGAGACTTAGCCATAGACGGCAGACCTATGCTAAACATGACAGCGCCGCAGCTCGTCGAAGAAGTCATGCAGGTCTCGTCTGATAACATGGTTTTCCCTGCGCATGCTTGGACGCCTTGGTTCGGCGTCTTCGGAGCTTTTAGCGGGTTCGACCGAATGGAAGACTGCTATCAGGACATGACGAAGCATATTCGCGCGTTGGAAACTGGCCTTTCGAGCGACCCGCCTATGAACTGGCGGCTCAGCGCCTTAGACAGGTTTACGTTGGTTTCTAACAGTGACAGCCACAGTCATTGGCCGTGGCGCATAGGAAGAGAAGCCAACGCATTCGAATTGGAAAAGGTAACATATGAAGAAATAGTCGACACCATCAGAAAGAAAGACTCGAAACGGTTCAAATTTACCATCGAAACCGACCCAGCATATGGAAAATATCACTGGACAGGACACCGCAACTGCAACGTTTCGATGCCGCCGCAAGAAGCCATAAAACACGGCAACATTTGTCCCGTCTGCAGCAGAAGACTAACCAAAGGTGTGGAGCAGCGCGTTGAAGAATTGGCCGACAGGCAAGCGGGGTATGAACCCGAGGGCGCCATTGGCTTCAGGCGTTTGTTGCCGCTTTCAGAGATTATCGCAGCAGTTATCGATGTGTCCAACCCGAGCGTGCAGGGTGTCTGGGAAGTTTACAACAAACTAACCGAAAACTTCACGGATGAGTACACTGTGCTCATTGACGCGAAGCGAGAAGACATGGCAAGAATCGTAGAACCGCGAATCGCGGATGCCATAGTAAACGTGAGAGAGGGAAAGATTCACGTGACTCCTGGCTACGACGGCGTCTATGGACAGCCCGTGTTTTCTGAAAGCGAGAAACCCTTAATGAAACGGGAAGAACCCAAGGCTGTTAAGAAACAGACAAGCCTGTTCGAATTCCTATAAACCCGCACAGGCGTTTTGAAAAAGGTTTAATTTCGGTGAAATAGAAAGTTTGGAAGGAGAATACTCTTGAAAAGCATGCCGGAAGAGAAAACCGCGACACGACTTCTCTATTATGAAAACGCTTACATCAGACACTTCGCGGCTAAAGTTATCCAAATGATTCAAGTTGACGGGCAACAGGGATTGGTTTTGGATCAGACGTCTTTTTATCCCATGGGTGGTGGTCAACCCGCCGATAAAGGTGTGCTCAAAGACAAGAGTGGAAATTGGGAGGCACAGGTCACTGATGTGCAGTGGCGTGATGGCGTGCCTGTTCATGTTTTAGCCAACGTTAAAGGTGAAATCAAAGAGCAGAATAATGTTCTGGGTGAGATTGACTGGAACCATCGATGGGCATTGATGCGAAACCACACGGCGGCACATTTGATTTCGCCTGCAATTCGTCAAGCGGTGGGCAAACCGTTAGAAATCGTTGGTTCGGCTATAAACGTGGACAAATCTAGACTGGATTTGGGACACGAAGGCTCTCTGCGAGACTTGTTTTCGAAGATTGAAGAAATAGCCAACAGAGTAGTGGCAGAAGACCGCCAGGTGATGATCAAAATAATGCCTAGGGTAGAGGCAGAGCGATACGTGGAAAATTTTCATGAGAGTCTCAAAACATTACCGCCCTCGGTGGAAAGCGTGCGCATCGTGGAGATTAAAGATTGGCACGCCTGCGCATGTGGAGGAACCCATGTGAAGAGTGCCCGTGAATTGGGGTCGATTAAAGTGTTGGGTAGAGCTGCAAAGGGTAAAGGTGTGGAAAGAATCGAGTTCGTGGCGCAAAATCCTTAAACAAGGCGATGTTCAGTTTATGCTTGGATGATGAGCCTGAGAGTATGAGCACTGCTGTGATAGAACTCTCGACGGGCGAACTGACACCTTTTAAAGCAATAGTAATATAACAAACCTTCAAAAAGGATAGTAATTCAAAGCCAACTTTAGGAGAGCAAGTTTGAGCGAACTGAGACGCTGGTTCGAAAAAAGAAGAGAGACACTCGCGTTGGAAATTATGCAGCGACACTTAACAATAACCATCGCCGTTGTAAAAGACCTGCATAATGCAGTAGACGCCGCCGTAAGAGAAGACCTCAAAGAAAAAGAAAAATACGTAGAACGCATCACCAGCGGCGAAAAAGAAGCCGATGCATTGCGCAGGAATTTTATGGATGAACTCAGCAGAGGTGAACTTCCCCCAGCCGACAGAGAAGACCTCATGCGTCTTATGAAGCTCGTGGACATGGTCGCCGATTGGAGTCGAGAAGCAACACGCCTACTAAACGTAATCCCAATGAAAGAGGTACCTGAAAGCATCCGGAATGCTTGCATGAAAATGGTTGACGGCGATATAGAATGCGCAATTGCCTTAGGGAAAAGCATAGAGAAGATGAAAGATGACCCGCAAGAAGTTCTGAAAGCCGCCGACGTGGTTGAAAGAGAAGAAGAAAAAGTTGACGAACTTCTCGAGAACGCTCGACGACTATTGGCTACAGAAAAATCTTTAGCCGCAGGCATCGCGGTGTTGATCGGGCAGCTTTTTGAGGCGTTGGAAACGGTGGCTGATAGTTGCGAAGATGCGTGCGACCAGGTAAGAGTTATTATAGTGCGCAGATAACCCAATTATGGGAGATATGAACATGCCAGAAGTTACCATAGACACGAATGAGCTGAGGAGCAAGAGTGGCAACAAGGCAGTTGAAGATCTAGTAACGTTCCTTAAAGAGCAACTAAAGACCGACGTTGAAACCTCAGGTAACACACTCTCAATAAGCACCGAAAAACACACAAGACCCTACATACGAACGGTTCTCCGAAAATTCCTTCACAGAGTCGAACTAAAAGAAGACTTCCGCGTCATCGCAGGCAAAGAATGCAGCTTCATAATAAAAGAAAGAAAAATCACCAAAGAAGAATAAAACCCTTAACACGTTTTCAAGACAAAGGCTCAGCCCAGCCATCTCTGCCATATTTGGATCATATTTAAAGCCTAATAGAAAGGTCTAGTCTATTGCCGTGTGTGCGCGCATTGGAAATGCCTGTTTTAGATGGAGAAGGATAATATGCGTGCGGCGTCGGCTGCGTCTTCAGCTTTATCCGCCGAATCTTCTAACAGTTTAATGACGTCTCTCAAAAGCACAAGCACGGGAATCGTAACATTGGCGCTAATTATCTTGAGCTCCACCTCACGATAAGCCTCGTCAACCGCGCGCTCAGCCATCTCCACATCACGAGCTTTCTCCAGAGTCTTAGCCGAACCATAACTTAACGTAATACTCGTCTCCCGAAGCTTCATAACCGTCTCCAACACGGCTTCAGAGAGTTTGAGCAAGTCCTTCTTGATTTCGCTAGGCACTTTCCAGTTGCGTTCGATGATTTGAAGCACCCAAAAAGCTACACCCTCACTAAAGTCGGCTATTTCACTTGACAGGCTCGTGAAACGCAAAAAATCCTCCCTACTCATCAGAATGGCACCTATTTCTGCGAGTTCTTGGGAAACGGTTCTCCGCGCGCTGTCAACTTCTTCCTCATTCTTCTTAATCTCAACGAACAACTTCTGCGCCGTTGCCTTGTCACCCTTCACGAAACAGTCAAACATCTGTGGAACTTTACGACAAACATCCACAACCTTACGTAAATGCTCCTGACACAACGTTAGCGCTCTTCGCTTCAACCTTTCCTCAGTCTCAACAGGAAGAACCAATCTCCCACCCATCAAACCAGCTTATGTAGCTCAACAGTATAACGCGGACAGCATTAAAAAGCATAACTAAAGAAAACGGCTGTGAAACGTGGTTTTGTTCATTCTTTTACGGGTTCGCCGAGGTCTTTGAACTCTTTATCATAGCTGAAATACTCGTGTAACCCTTTGACGAGCTCAGAAACATCAGTACGCACCTGCTTCCAAGAGTCACGGTCACGAATCGTGACAGTCTGGTCCTTCAGAGTCGTATAATCGATTGTTACGCATAATGGCGTACCGACTTCGTCCATCCTTGCGTAGCGGCGCCCAATCGAACCTGAATCATCATACTCCACGGTGAAGCCTTCACCCGTAAGCTTTCGTGCGATTTCCATGGCTCTTTCCGTCAAGCCGTCTCGGTTCATCAACGGAAAAACCCCAACCTGCACGGGCGCTACGTCGCGTGGGAGTTTCAAGAGCGCACGGTCTTTTTTCTGTTCATACGCGTATTCGAGGGCGATGTAGGCTAATCTGTCGGAGCCGAAGCTGGGTTCAACAACATGCGGGATGAAGCGCTTGCCTTTCTCTTCCACTTTTGCTTTGGTTATTTCGACGTGTTCCGGCAAGATTTTGTACGCGTCCAGCGTGTAGTATCCTTTCTTTTCGAGACTGGTTTGCACTTCGTTAGCGTCTGCGTTCTTGAGTTGTTCTGCAATCTTTGCCGCGTCTTTCTTGAACACTGGCCCCAGTTTTGCCATGTTGGGCTTGATGGTTAACACTTCCTTGGTGACTGGCTTTGGGTATTCTTTGTAAACCTGCATGTCGGCGCCGCTGTGCTGCATGTGTTGTTTGAGGTCGTAATCCGCGCGGTAAGCCAAGCCTGAAACTTCTGTCCAGCCCCAGCGGTCCAAGAAGATTTCTTGGTCGAAGCTCTGCAGGGAATAATGCGCTTTCTCCCATGGGAGTTTTTCGATGAACCTTTGTTTTTCTTCTGGCACGCCCAATTGTATGAGGAATTGTTTGGCTAATGCCATGAAGAAGGCTTGCCACTCTGTTTTCACGATGCCTCTGGTTAAGGCGTCTTTTGTGGTTATGGTGATGGGTTCTTTTTTGCCCTTGAGTTTTAGTTCGGCGGGGATTATGCGTAGGGTTTCGTTTTCCATGTGTTTGAGCCATGTGCATGGTTCTTCGGGGTCGAAGAAGAATTCTACGTCCATTATGGTGAATTCTCTTAGGCGGATTAAGCCCTGCCGTGGGCTGATTTCGTTTCTGAGCGCGTGTCCTATTTGTGCTATTCCTAAGGGGAGTTTTTCGCGTGTTTGTTCGTAGAGGCGTTTGAATTCCACGAATATACCCTGTGCGGCTTCGGGTCTGCCGTAGCCTGTGGCTTCCGCGCTTGCGTATGGTCCTATGGTGGTTTGGAACATGGTGAGGAAATGTTTTGGTTTGCCCCATGTGGTGCTGTTGCATTCTGGGCAGCGTATGTTTTTGGTTTTGATTGTGGTTTCGAGTTCTTTTAGGCTCAGTTTTTCGGTTTCTGTGTCTGTCATTTTTGCCTGTTCCTGTAGCAGGTGGTCGGCGCGGAAGCGGCGTTTGCACTTTAAGCACTCAACAAGCGGTTCTTTGAAGTGGGCTAAATGCCCTGAGGCTTCGAATACCTTGGCTGGTGTGATTATGCTGCTTTCGATTTCTATCATGCCGTAAGGGTTTAGGAAGAATCGGCGGAATTTATCTTCGATTCGGCGTTTGAGCGCTGCGCCGTATGCACCGAAGGTTACGAATCCGCTGACGCCGCCGTAGATTTCGTAGCTTGGCCAGAAGAAGCCTCTGCGTTTGGCGAGCTCTGAAACTAATTCGTACTTGTCTGGTTGAGCTTTAGCAGGTGATGGCAATGCGTGTTTCAGCCTCTTTGCTTAATTGGTTGAGTGTTTAGCGCTGTTC